>NZ_JAVGJT010000039.1:0-37452 GCF_040948865.1 Pseudoxanthomonas sp. UTMC 1351
CGGATACGGCTACGCGAAGCGGCCAGGTTTTCCGAGCTGGTCTGCAGGTTGGCGACCACCGAGGTGAAGCGGTTCTGCACCGCACCCAGGTCGGCACGGGCACTGTTGACCGAGGTCAGGGCGGCATCGACGATCTCCAGCGCCTTTTGCGCGCCAGCGAAGGTGGTGATGTCCAGGTCCGCGGCGAACTGCGAGGCACCGGCGCTGGCGTTGGTCGTGGCGGCGGTCAGGCCGCTGCCGGTGACCGTGCCACCGACCACCAGATTGGTATCGGCCTTGATCGAAGTCAGCGTGAGCTGATCGGCTTCCGCCGTGGCGTATACACCCGTCTCGCCCAGCTTGGAGTTGATCGCGCCGGCCAGAGCCTTGGCGATGTCATCACCCGTGGTGCCGTTGGTGTATTCCACCGTATCGACGGCCACGCCGTTGATGGTCAGACCGGCGACGCTGCCGTCGGCGGCGGCATCGGCGATAGCCGCGCCGGTCACATCAGCGGCGAACTTCACGTTGCCCAGCGCATCGGCCTTGGCGTTGACCACCTTGTCGATGGCGATGGCCTGACCGGCGTTGGCACCGACCTGGAATAGCTGGCTGGAGAACGAACCGTCCAGCAACTTGGTGCCGTTGAATTCCGACTGCTTGGCGACGCGGTCGATCTCGGCGGTCAGCTGCTTCACTTCCGCATTCAACGCAGCGCGGTCGGAAGACGAGTTGGTGGCGTTGGCCGACTGCACCGACAGCTCACGGATGCGCTGCAGGTTGTTGCCGATTTCGGTCAGCGAACCTTCGGCGACCTGGGCCAGCGAGATACCGTCGTTGGCGTTGCGAACGGCCACATCCAGGCCGCGGATCTGAGTGCTGAAGCGCTCGGAGATGGCCAGACCCGCCGCGTCGTCCTTGGCACTGTTGATGCGCAAGCCGGACGACAGGCGTTGAATGGTGGTGGCCAGCGAAGCGCCGCTGGTGCTCAGATTGCGCTGAGCATTGAGCGACATCGTGTTGGTGTTGATTACCTGTGCCATGAATGCGATTCCTTAGGCGGTTGCTGCACGGAGGGTTGAGTTGATGAAACGTCCCCCGCCGTGCCGCCGGGGACGCCTGGTTCAGCGTTGCAACAGACTCAAAACGTTTTGCGGTACCTGGTTGGCCTGGGCCAGCATGGCCGTACCGGCCTGCTGCAGGATCTGGGTGCGGGTCAGTTCGGCGGTTTCCTTGGCGAAGTCGGTATCGCGGATGCGGCTACGCGAAGCGGCCAGGTTTTCCGAGCTGGTCTGCAGGTTGGCGACCACCGAGGTGAAGCGGTTCTGGATGGCGCCAAGGTCGGCGCGCGCGCCGTTGACCGAGGTCAGTGCGGCATCCACGATTTCCAGCGCCTGCTGGGCGCCAGCGAAAGTGGTGACGTCCACGCCATCGACGAATGCGGTGGTGCCAGCAGCGGCGGTGGCGGTGGCTGCGATGCCGGTCAAGCCGACTTCATCGGCGACCGCCAACGTGCCGGCGGTATAAGCAAAGTCCGCACCTGCCTTGACCGAGGTCAGGGTGATCTCGCCGGCATCGACGGAGGCATAGACGCCGGTTTCGCCGATCTTGGAGTTGATGGCGCCGGCAATGGCATTGGCCACGTCGCTTCCGGAAGTGCCTTGCTTCCATTCCACATCGGAAATGGTCACGCCGTTGATCACCATGCCAGTCAGCGAGTTGTCCGCGCTGGCCGTGGCAGCGGCGGTGGTGGCGGTCTGTGCTGCGGCGAAGTTGATATTGCCCAGCGCGTCCGCCTTGGCGTTGACCACCTTATCGATGGCGATGGCCTGACCGGCGTTGGCACCCACCTGGAACAGCTGGCTGGTGAAGGAGCCGTCCAGCAGCTTGGTGCCGTTGAATTCGGCCTGCTTGGCGACGCGGTCGATTTCGGCGGTCAGCTGCTTCACTTCCGCGTTCAGAGCCGCACGGTCGGAAGACGAGTTGCTGGCGTTGGCGGATTGCACGGCCAGTTCGCGGATGCGTTGCAGGTTGTTGCCGATCTCGCTTAGCGAGCCTTCGGCCACCTGGGCCAGCGAGATGCCGTCGTTGGCGTTGCGAACGGCCACATCCAGGCCGCGGATCTGGGTGCTGAAGCGCTCGGAGATGGCCAGACCGGCCGCATCGTCCTTGGCGCTGTTGATGCGCAAGCCCGAAGACAGGCGCTGAATAGTAGTAGCCAGCGAAGCACCGCTGGTGCTCAGATTGCGCTGAGCGTTAAGTGACATCGTGTTGGTGTTGATTACCTGTGCCATGGTCGTCTCCTCTTGTTTAGGTCCCGGCGGAATGAAACGGGAGTGCTGCCGGTTTTTTGTGGATGGCTAGTCGCCCCCGTTGGTGAAATGAATAACGGCGCTATCGAAAAAACCTTTAGCGCCTGATTGAAAATTTGTGCTAGGCGGCGGTCACGGGCGAGGGCGGCTGGGGTGCCGCCACGGGGAATCGCAGGCAAAAACCGCCGCGAAAGGGCGCCGGGACCTGGTAGGAGCGCCGTCCCGGCGCGAGCTTTTTCGCCTTTGGCGCGATCTGATGAGAAGAGCTCGCGGCGGGATCGCTCCGCGCCTCGGTAGTTCCTGGATGTGCACGATCGAGAACGCGCCGCAGCGCGTCCGGGTGGCGAACAGCCGGCTTCAATCGCTTTCGCTTTCAGCGCGATCCGACAGGAAGAGCTCGCGGCGGAACGCCGCTCCGCGCCTCGGTAGCTCCTGGATGTGCACGATCGAGAACGCGCCGCAGCGCGTCCGGGTGGTGAACAGCCAGCTTCAATCGCTTTTCGCTTCAGCGCGATCTGACGGGGAGAGCTCGCTTAACCTATTCGCCTGGTGGTTGCGGCACCGAAGCGGGCGAGGGGACCTTGCGCCAGCTATCCAGAGGGTCATCCAGCAACGACAAGTCGGCAATGCGATATTCGCAACCGATCAACACGCGGTCTTCCAATCCTGGCTGCTCCGCCGCATAGACCACCAACGCGTGTTGTTCGTCGAAGGCGCTGGACAGCGGCATATCGCGGCTTTGTTCCAACGCCTGTTCGAGCTGCATGGCCGCGTGTTCCAGCGGGCCCTCCACCGCGATCAGAACGCGGTTTGCCGCAACCACCACGGCATCGCTGCGGTGGCCCCACGCATGCACCGGCTCATCCAAACGGTACAAGTCCATCATCGGTGCCGAATACTGGCGTTCGGTCTGTACGAATTCGGCGGGACGTTCCCGCCGTAACCGCGGCAACAGCCCCGCGATGTCGGCAGCGGCGGTGCGGCAAGTCAGTGCATCGAGCAGCGTGTTCGAAGGCATCGCGGCATCGGCGGCGGGCATCACTGGGGCAGCCGGCGGCGACTGCGCTTGGCAGAATATCGGCAAAGCGGCCAGCGCCGCACTGACGATGGCTTTATTCCAATTGCGCGTTGGCATATGCCGCGTCTAGCGCTTCCATCGCGTCCTTGGGCTTCAGCTTTCCGGCTTTCTCAAAAGCACCCGCCGCCGCGTCTTCCTTCTTGTCGCCGTACAGAAGCAACAGCACGTTTCCGTGTTCGACGTGCGCGATAGGCGAGTCCGGGGTGAGCTTCAACGCAGTCTTGATATGCGATTCGGCTTCGGCCGCTTTTGCACCATAGGTCAATCCGCCAATCATCGCGCCGATCTTGCCGATAATCTCGGCGTGGTAAAGCGCCAGCGCGGTGTGCGCCTCGGCGTGCTTGGGCGCGAGTTCCAGGGTGGTGTCCAACGCGGCGCGCACCTTGCCGGCGATACCCTGCTTAAGCGCCTTGGTGATGCTCAGGCCTTGGCTATAACGGCCCAGTGCGAATGCGTACCGGTAGTGGCTATTGGCTTCGCCAGGCAGCGCTTTGATAGCGGCTTCAGCCAGTTTGGCAGCTTGATCGAAACGCTTCAGTTGTTCGGCCTCATCTTCCACGAGGTACGTGGTGTGGATACCCAGCGCCTTGACCGCCACCGATGCGCCCAGCGCACCCAGCGACTCGCCGGTTTCGAAGGCGGTTTGGAAATCACCGCGGTGGAATGCGCGCCATGCGTCCTGCAGCTTGGCTGACAGGTCAGCGGCGCCCAGACCTTTGGCGGCCTTGCCTGCGGCATCTATCAATGCCTGCGCGCGTTTCGCATCGGGATACGGTTCATTGTCCCCGGCATGCAGGGCCGGCCAGGCTTTCTTCAATGCGTCGCCCGCGTAAGCGAACGCTTTCGCATCGTGCGGAAACGGCGCCCATTTCGATGATTTTCCTGCCATGTTGTCTTCCCCTCCAGGAGACCCGGAGCATGGCCGGGTAGCCGTCCGCTGACAAGTCCCCGTTGATCATTCAAAACCTTGTTGTTGTTGTAGGAGCGGCGTCCCGCCGCGAGCTCTTCGGTCTATCGCGATCTAACGGGAAGAGCTCGCGGCGGGACGCCGCTCCTACATGGGCAAAGACCGCTCCTACAAGGGCAAAGGCCGCTCCTGCATGGGGTGGGCGTGGCACCAGTAGTGTGTTTGCTCCATCCCCGGCCGGCAGCATCCTTCGCCGGAGCCGCCCATCCGGGCCGGCGATGGGACTGTCGTCATGACCGCAAGAAAGAAATCCCGAACCAAATCTCAGGAAACCACACTACGGCATCTCTGGCTGGCCGGTCTGGGCGTCGCCTCGATGGCTCGCCGTGAGGCCATCGGCGCCGCCAACGATGCCGCGCACAAAATGGAAACGCTGAAGCAACAAGCCGGGCAGCTGGCCAGCCAGGCACAGGCCGGCGTGGTGCATACCCTCGCCAGCGTGCGTCAGCAAGGCGAAGCCCGGATCGGGCAATTCAGCGCTGATGTGGAGATGCGGTTAGCGCCGGTGCTAGCCAAGCTGGGCTTGAAGCCACAGTCCACTGCCAAGCCGCGTGCACGCAAGCCAGCGGCGGCCAAGCGCACTCGCACCACCGCTGCTCGCAAGCCCGCAGCGCGCAACTCCGTCGCCAAGCGCGCGGTCCGCAAAAATCGCGTGTGAGTGTTTGTGTGGGGGCAGGATTCCGTTCGATAAAGCTGCGGAATCCTGTCGCCGCCCTAGGCCCAGAGCCGCAACGGCAGGAGGCCCCACGCCGCAAGCACCAGCGTCCATTGCAGAACGGCCAGCATCGCAACCGCATCGATGAAGGCGATCCTGCCTGCGGGACGACGCCTGAGATGAAGCGCCAGTCCTATAACCATCGTCAGCGGAAGAGCTACTGTAGTGGCAGCTAACAGGCCGCTCGCCAGGGTCAGATCACCGAATTGCAGGAACGACTGGCGGAAGAACAACGGCAAGGGCAACAGCAGCGCCAGTGCGCCTAGCGACGGGAAGAATACCGGCCGCGAAACTCGCAGGCGCCTCATCAGCAGGCGGACGACTCCGGCGATGAGCAGATAGCACAGGCCCGACGCGCCTAGAGCCAGGCTCAGCCAGAGCCATGCAAGCTTCGCTGTGGGTATTCGCTCGTAGGTTCGGAATCCCGTACTGAATGCTCGTGTGCCGTTGGCTGTTGTTATCAGTACATGCGAAGCCGTTATGCGATCAGGCGCGCGGAATAGCGCACTGCCGACCGGCGTTAGCGCCACCTCGGGCGAAAAAGCGGGTTTCAGCTGCACTGCGGAGCCATCATGCTTCAGTTGGACGAAGTTGAGCGTGGTGTCGACCCAGGCCACCATCGCGAAGCGGTTGGGGGCGGGTACGTAGAAACCTTCCCAGTCGGCGACCTCCACGGTCGCGGGCGTTGCTGGCAATGGAGCAGGAGCGGTGATTTCCAAGGCCGTGACCAGGCGACGGTCCAGCGCATCATAGTCGGCGGTCTCGCTGTCCGTGTTGACCGCCAGGAAGAACGCGCGCCTTTGGTCGGGAAACAGGCAGAACATGGCGCGATAGCCGATGGTACTGCCGCCATGACAACGGCCAATCGCGCCGTGGCGGTCGCGGGTTTGCAGACCTAAGCCATAGCCCATGGTCAATCCCGCCTGCGCGGCTTCCGTGCCAGCAGGTTGTCCCATCGGTTGTAGCAAAGCGCTATCGATGAAGATCTCGCTGCCCAGGCGGCCATCGCTCATCAGAAAACGGGCGAACTTCCCCATGTCTTGCGCTGTGGTGGTGAACTGCGAAGCAGGGCGCAGGTATAGCGGCGCCGCGGCATGCGGTACAGCGTTCTCCAAGTGGCCCATGGCCAAGCGCGGATCGGTGTGGGCGCCTTCCTGCGAAACGAAGCGGAAGGTGCTGTCGTGCATTTCCAATGGCCGCAGCAGATGGGCATCCAGATAACGTTCGTAGCGTTGGCCGGTCGTGGCTTCGATGATGCCGCCAAGCAAGCCATACCCCGTGTTGGAGTAAGAAAAGCGTGTGCCAGGGCGGCTGCGGATGCGCAGCGTTCCACCACGGCGGGCATAGGTGTTCGCCAGTGGCGTATCCGGCTGCGCCTGGGCGCTGAAGACCTGCCAGATGCGGGCGTCGTCCAAGCCCGCGGTGTGGTCCAGTAGATGGCGCAGGCGGACTGGGTCGGTCGCCTTCCAGGGATTGTCGAACGTAACGTCCGGCAATAGCTGGGAAACCGGTGTGTCCAGTTGTAGGCGGCCCTCGCTGACCAACCGCAATATGCCGGTGGCCACCACCGTCTTGGCGACCGAACCGACCTGTACGCGGTCGTCAGCGGTGAGCGGTTGCCCCGTGCCCGCATGCTTCACGCCCGTGGCGCCAACGGTAATGGCCGGGGAGACGCCGGTATCGACCGTTGCCCAAACCGCGCCGGTTAGTTCTTCTTCCGCCAGCAGCGCTGCCATATCGCGCGCCAGCGACGAGGACGGCGGTGCGGCATTCAAAGCAGGCGGAAGCATCGAGCACAGCACCAATACCGTGCTGCACAGCCAGCGCCTATTTACGCCATATGTCTTGGGCAAGCGCTGTGCCATGAGCCAACCGGTTCCGGCGAGTGAGGTATCAGTCTGGAGCGCGGCCACACACCGTGCGTGTGGACAAAGTCACTGTAACTTGTTGCGGGCGCTAATCGGATCTACCGATTTGAGGAACGTAGGACCCATCCTACAAATCACCACCCGCGACCGGTTCCAACTCAGTCCAGATACGCCTGTATCAGCGTATTCAAATGCACCCGTTCCGCGTCGCGCAGGAAAGGTGCGATGAGCATCATGACCTGCACGATGCCGTGGCGGATGGCGGTCTGCTCGTCCTTGTCGCCGCGCGCGGAGGCGTAGTTGAGCCAGAACGTGGCAATGACCAAGATGTTCGTCGCCGTACTGGCCAATTCGGCGGCCGAAGCGCGCATCACGCCCGCTTTCGACAGCCCGCGCATCACGCCATGGGCGCTGTCGTCGGCACGCTTGAGGATGCGGGCGAAGCGCATGCGCAGGCGGCGGTTGCGGCTGAGGATTTCCACAAGGTCGCGGTAGAGGAATCGGTAATCCCAGATGCATTCGAAGATCAGATGCAGCTGCAACCAGATGTCTTCCAATCCCGGCAGTCGGTCGGCAGGCGCGGTAAGCGCGGCATCCATCCGCGTTTCGTAGCGCGCGAACAGCTGCTCGATGATGTCGTCCTTGTTGCGGAAGTGGTAATACAGATTACCCGGGCTGATCTCCAGCTCATCGGCGATGTGGTTGGTGGTGACATGAGGCTCGCCTTGCGCGTTGAACATCGCAAGTGATGCGTCGAGGATGCGCTGGCGGGTGTCGCGTGCCATCAGGGGTCTGACAGGCCCTTAGGCAGTGAGCTTCTTCACCAGGTCCACATACTTCTTCTGCGCTTCTTCCTGCGATGTGCCTTTCAGCTTGGCCCAGGCTTCGTACTTGGCGGTGCCTACGAAATCGAAGAACCCGGGTTTATCGCCTTTTATATCCCCTTCCGAACCTTGCTTGTACAGCGCGTAGAGGCGCAACAGGGTGTCGTTGTCGGGGCGTTCGGCCAATCCCTGGATGTCTTTTGATGCCTGTTCGAATGCCTGCTCTAATGAACTTCTCAAATCAGCCATGGAAATTCCCTCCCGAAGAACGGCCGTCATGACACCACGCGCGGTCATCAGGGTCAATCAGCGCCGGGATTGTCGAACGTTGCCAGCTCTGGCAACGTAGGCCAAGGGGTTCGGCGGAGGGGCAGGACCCACATATCTAAGGACGGCACTTTCATGAGCTATTTCGTCACCGGCGCAACCGGATTCATCGGCCGTTATCTGGTCGGCAATCTTCTCAAGCGCAACGGCACGGCGGCTTCAAGTCCCATCTACGTGCTGGTCCGCAAGGATTCGCAGAAGAAGTTCGACGCCATCGCCAAGAAGGCCGGCTGGGACATGAAACGCATCTCGGTGGTTCATGGCGACATGACCCAGCCCAAATGCGGGCTCACGCCCGCGCAGCTCCGCAGTCTGTCCGGCAAGGTGAAACATTTCTTTCATCTGGCGGCCATCTACGATCTGACCGCCAGCCCGGAGTCGCAGAAAGCAGCCAATATCGACGGCACCCAGCACGCCTTGGACTTGGCGGCGGCGTTGAAGGTGGGCACGTTCCACCACACCAGTTCCATCGCCGCGGCTGGCCTGTATCCGGGTGTGTTCCGCGAGGATATGTTCGAGGAAGCCGAGGGTCTGGACGATCCTTATTTGCGTACCAAGCATGACTCCGAGGGCCTGGTTCGTAGCGAGACGCGCTTCAAGTGGCGCATCTATCGTCCGGGCATGGTGGTAGGGCATTCGCAAACGGGCGAAATCGACAAGATCGATGGACCTTACTATTTCTTCACGCTGATCAAGAAGCTGCGCGAGATGCTGCCGCAATGGATGCCGGTGCTTGGCATCGAAGGCGGCCGCATCAATATCGTGCCGGTGGATTTCGTGGCTGACGCAATGGACCACATTGCGCACAAGCCCAAGCTGGATGGCCACACTTTCCACCTCACCGATCCGGAGCCGATGCGGGTGGGCGAGGTTCTGAACACGTTTTGCCGCGCCGGCCACGCACCCGAGATGACCATGCGCCTGGATGCGCGCATGTTCGCTTTCGTGCCCAGCGGCATCCGCATGGCGATGGGCAACCTGCCGCCGGTCAGGCGCTTCATCGGCATGCTGCTGCGCGACTTCAAGATTCCCAAGGAAGTGCTGAAGTTCATTACCTATCCAACTCGTTTCGACAGTCGCGAGACCGAGCGGGCGCTAAAGGGCACCTCTATCGCCGTGCCGCGCCTGGATGACTACGCTTGGCGCCTGTGGGATTACTGGGAGCGTCACCTGGATCCGGACTTGTTCGTCGACCGCACCCTCAAAGGCAAGGTTCGCAACAAGGTGGTGGTGATCACGGGCGGCTCGTCCGGTATCGGATTATCGACAGCGCAGCGCGTCGCCGATGCGGGTGCTGTCACGATCATTGTTGCGCGTGGCGAGGAGGAACTGTTCAAGGCACGCGACGACATGAAGGCCCGGGGCGGCAAGGTGTTTGCCTATACCGCCGATCTGTCGGACATGGCCGACTGCGACCGCCTGGTCAAACAGGTGCTGGAAGAGCACGGTCACGTCGACATCCTGATCAACAATGCCGGCCGTTCCATCCGCCGTTCGATCGAACTCAGCTACGACCGCTTCCATGATTTCGAGCGCACCATGCAGCTGAACTACTTCGGCAGCCTGCGTCTGATCATGGGGTTCATGCCGACCATGACGCATCGCCGCAAGGGCCACATCATCAATATCAGTTCGATCGGTGTGCTGGCCAATTCGCCGCGTTTTTCGGCTTACGTGGCATCGAAAGCGGCGCTGGATGCGTTCAGCCGCTGCGCACAGGGCGAACTGTCGGGCAAGGGCATCAGCTTCACCACGATCAACATGCCGCTGGTGAAGACGCCGATGATCGCCCCCACCAAGATGTACGACAGCGTGCCGACGCTGACGCCGGAAGAAGCGGCGGATCTGCTGGTCAAGGCCATTATCGAGAAACCCAGCCGCATAGCGACCCGCCTGGGAATATTCGCCGCGCTGATCAATGCCCTGGCGCCGAAGGCCTACGAGGTGGTGATGAATACTGCGTTCGAACTGTTTCCCGACTCAGCCGCCGCCAAGGGCGACCGCAAGGCGCTGAAGGACGAAACACCGAGCCAGGAGCAGATTGCCTTTGCCGCGTTGATGCGCGGGGTGCATTGGTAGGTGGTGGAGCGGGAAGGGTGAATAGTAAGTAGCAAAGGGGAAGAGCAATGACCTTCGCCCTTAACCCTTTACTGTTAACCACTTACCGCTACATCGTCTTGCATTGCCGCCAGCGCACCGGCTCGTCGCTGTCGGGTGGGGGATTGAGCTGTATCCGGACATTGCGCAGAGCGGGGAATCGTTCCACCTCTTTGCAGATCAGCGGCCAGACTTCCTGTTCGGTTGCGAGGCGGTCCACCGACAAGGTCAGTGATGTCTGCCAGAAACCGCGGGCAAGGCCCGGGATTTGATTGATGTTCTGACGCACCGTGGCGCGCTGTTCGGCCAGTTCTTCGTCGGTGGGATATGGCGCGATGGTCACGGTGCCGGTGTTGGCGGAAGCAGCGGGTGCAGGCGGGGGCGTTGCGGCCATCGGAGCGGCCGGCGAATCGGTGTGCAGATAATTGACTACCGCCACCGTGACTAACGCCCCTGCGGCGAACGCGGCCAGCCAGCTGATCCCGATGTGGCGCTTGGCACGCCCATTGGCGTAGCCGACGATCTGGTCCCGCAATGAGGTCTCGATCAGCGGTTTCACCTCGGGCCATAGCCTTGGGCCGTCCAGTACCTCGATGTTGTTGCCTTGCGCTGCGTCACGGCCTTCTTTCTCGACACGACCCTCGGTGGCCAGGATGCCGCCGGCGGCACTGCTCAGGCGTACTCCGGCGGCGAGTTCGACCACGGGCGCGGCCGCGATACGGTAAGCCGAACCGTGCTTGCACGACAGCAGCCAGCGTTTGCCATCGCGATTGAGGACGAAGGTGGATTGCGGTTCGCGCGACGCCTGGCGGTCGGGCACCGTTTCGGCCAAGCCGCGGCGCGCCATGGCGTCGAGTACCAGGCGCGAGAACTCGCGCCAGCGCAGGCCCGAAAGGGCATGCAGTCCGGCGGCCATTTCATCGTTGCGGCGGCGTATGAGCCAGAGGTACGCGGTTGCAGCGGTGCCGATCAACAGCGTGACGGCCAATCCTGGAAGCCAAACAGGCATGAGTCCTTGCGGAAATTGTTTTCGTGAAAGGTCGCGATTCTAACCAGCGGCACTTTCAGTGTCTGTCGGGATGCTGCCGATACGGGTGATAGGTTCAGTTCGCATTGGGAGGCCGCCCTTCGCCCATCATCCATTCCTAACGATTCGCAGGTGTTAGATCCGCCAGGACTAACCAGTTCGGCACAAGCCGACATAGGAAAGTGGTCGTTAGTGGTTAACGCTGCGCGCGCGACAGCCGTATCAGGCATGGGTTTAATGTGCTGTGCTGGAGGTCTGCCATACATCCAGCGCGATCGTCTCGGGCATTGCTGGCCCTGCCGCCCGGTTTTCAACAGGCACGAAAAAGCCCGCCAGTCCGAAGTCGTAAGGGGAGGGGAGCATACGTACTTCGTGTGGACTGGCGGGCTAGAACGATTGTTACGCTTTCCATGCTGCCTTGCAACATTATTTTCGCGTGCCGGGCAGCGATAAGCGGAACACACCGTTTACTTAGTGCTGGCTCGCTTTGCGGCCTTCTTGGCAGGCTTGGCAGGTGACGATTTTTTGGCGGTTTTGGCGGCACGGACGGTCTTGGTGGCCTTGGCCATCTTGGGAGCTGGATTTTTACGCGCAGTGGGGATGCCGCCGAGCCTGCGCAGCTCGCCGTTCAGCGCATCCACTCGATCGATCAAGGCGCCCAGATCCTCGCGGCTGGGGACCTCCAACCGACGCAAGGCACGCTGCACGCGCTCCTCGAATACCTTTTCCAATCGGTCCCAGGTGTCGGTGGCGCGTTCCTTGGCCTGACCAACAGTGCTCTCCACGGCGTCCCGTACCGCTTCGACCCGGCCCCCCGCCAGTTTGCGGGTGGTCTGTTCCAGCGAAAGGCCTTCCTTCACCAAGGTCTCGAACAGCTTGCCGCCCTCGGCTTGGGCGCGTCCAAACGCACCGACGCCGGCCAGCCAGACCTGCTGTGCTGATTCGCCCAGGCTTTTCGAGAGACGTTCGGCCTGTGCCTGCAGATTGTCGTCCTTGGCGGTGGCGCGCTTGCGTGCGGTTTTCTTCAAAGTAGCCATGGTGCTCCATCAATGGAGGGAAGGGATAAGCCGCAGAATCGCGGGGTTGTCTAGAGCTTTCACACCAGCTGGAGCGGCGCTGCCCCGTTGGAAGCGGGAAGGGAGAAGGGAGGTGGAGTTGAAGTTTTTCCGTTTCCTCTTTCCCGTTTTCCATTCACCGCCCCCTAAGCCACCCGTCTACCGGATCCGGCGCGGCGTTGTGCGATGACCTGATCCACATCATCCAGTGCGCGGCGAAGGCGTGCGGTGGTTTCGGTCATGCGCGGCGGCACATCCAAGCCATCCAGGATGGACCGATGGCGATCGCCGATGATCTCGTCGCGCAGCCGGATGCCATGTGCCGCCAGCATCGGGCGCAGCACGTCGGCGCGCAGGCGCAGATCGGTCAGCGTATTGCGGTACGCCAGTTGGCAGACGCGGTGGCGCGAGGAGAAACTGAAAAGATTGGTGAAGAACAATTCGCTATCGCTGGCGTTGGGTTCGAACACCAGCTGATCGATATTGGGGAACTGGTGCGGGTATTTTTCCATGCCGATCTGCATGCGCGATTGCAGGAGCGTACGCAGCGTTTGCGAGAGCACCGCCGGCAGGCCGCCGCTGGCCAGGCCCACTTGTTCGGCTTCATCGGCTTGCGGGCCTGCGCGCGTAGCATCGAACGGCACCAGCGGATTGATGCCAATCATCAGGTCGATGCCGCGTTCCAATACCGTCGAGGCATGCATCGTTCGGCGCAGCGCACCGTCCAGGAAATGGCGTCCGTTGATTTCCACCGGTGAATACAGGCCGGGCAGGGCCGAACTGGCTTGCACGGCTTGCGAGATCGGCACGTTGTCCCAGCCCGTTTCGCCGAAGCGCACCGCTTCGCCGCTATCCAGGTCCACCGCCACCACGAACAAGTCCGCTTCCAACTCGCGGAAGTCATTGCTGCGGCCCCGCCGGTTGAACACATCCCGCAGGAAGGCTTCCACGCCCGCGTTGTCGAACAAGCCGGTGGGCACCAGTCCGCCAAAGCGCATCACCAAGTCCGACCACCGCACGGCCTTGCGCGGGTTGCGCATCAACCGGCGCCCCCATTCGGCATACAGTTGCGGCAGGCGCGTGGCCCGCTGCAGGTATTCGGCCACGTTGGGGCGAAGGAAGGTTTCCGGCCGGAATTCAGCGTCGTCGCTGGTGCCGGTGATGAAGATGCGACAGATTTCAGCGGTGCTCATGCGGTTGGCCAGCCCGGCGGCCAGGAAAGCGCCGGAGCTGACGCCCACATAGCAATCCAGGCGCGTTGGATCCAAACCATCCATCGCTTCGTCCATGGCCCGCAGCGCACCGAGTTCGTACATGCCGCCGATCGGTCCGCCGCCCGCGATGGCCAGACCGATGCGTCCGCCGCTGCCGCGTGTCCTTGCGCTATGGAGTGAAAGCATGCCGGTTCCGGGAAAAAGATGAGCCAAACGAGTGTAGCCGACGGCCATGGATGTTGCGGCCACGGCCAATGAACCGGATCATCTGCGAGTCATGGCACGCGATAACCCTTTGATCCAACGGCTTGGCCGGCGTCTGGCCTGTCATCAGGCTCTGCACGATCCGCGCCGCGAACCGCGCAACGGGCTGCGCTGGCTGGCCGAACTTCGACGCTGGCAGGCGCAACGGCTGCAGGCCAGCTTCGCGCATTTCATGAACGATCCGAAACGCCGCGCCGCGGCCTTGTTCTTCCTGACCGACGTCTATGGTGAGCAAGACTTTAGCCGGCGCGACGCCAATGTCGCCAAAGTGATGCCGATGATGCAGCGGGTGTTGCCCGCGGCTGTGTTGGGCACGGTGGCCGACGGTATCGAACTGGGTGCGCTGACACAGGCACTCGATCTGCGCATGGGGGAAACGCTGCATCGCCTGGCGCCCACCCGCAGGAAACTGGACGCCGAACTTTATGCCCGGGCCTATCGCGAAGTGGGGCATGCGCGCTTGCGGGGGCATCAAATCGACCTGATCGCCAATGTGGGCGTCGGTCTGACCAAGGCGGTCCGCATGCCGGGGGTGGTTACCCTGCTCAAACTGTCGCGCGGCCCGGCCCGGGCGACCGGCCTGGGCGAACTTCAGGGCTTTCTGGAACGCGGCTTTGCCGCGTTTTCCGCATTGGGCGACGGCAAGGCCTTCGTGCGGGATATAGAAGCATCCGAGCGCGAAATCTCGCGCCGCATATTCGCGGGGGATCCGCGACCGTTTGATTGAATTGGCGTTTGGATGTGTGAAGTGGGTGGGCAATGGAGTTGTTTTTGCTTTCTTTCTTTAAAACAAGAGCAAAAGCAAATCCCCCTCAAATGCTTTTCAACCGCCGAATGACGGGTCATCCCCCTTTGATAAAGGGGGAGGCAAAGCAGAGCCTTTTTCTTGCTCCCTGGCCCCAGCTCAGGTGAATCTTTCGTCCAGCACCCGTCGGATCTCCGATTCGATGGGGCCTTTCATCGCCGACAGCAGAAAGCCGAGATGGGCGGTTACATGCAGTTGCTCGGGTTGCACGGTGATGTGGCCGTCGACGCCCGAACGTTTGAAGGTCAGCGTGTCGCCCTCCCATTCGTAAGCCATGTCGAAGCGCTCGGCCAGTTTTTTGGCCACGTCCTCGACCGCCTTGCGGGCCTGGGCGGGCGTCTTGGAATGCGGGTGGTGGATATCGATGTTGGACATGCGGATTCCTCTTTAAAACCTGTTCGCGCTCCGTCGCGAGCGAAGGCAGGCGGCGCGTGGCGAGCGGAGCAAGCGCAGCGTATATGGGATACGTGAGCATTGCGAGCACCGCACGCGGGCCGCCTGCCGAGCGCAGCAGGAGCGGGAGCAGGTTTTTAAGGAGGTATTGTGCGCACGCCCCACGTGTACGCCAAGTCGCAGCGCGGCACGCCGATGATGTGCGTTTTGCGACAACCTGCTAGGCTGCCGCGGCGTGGAAAACCTACGACTGCATTTCTCCAACCGACAACTGCCCGACCGTCCCTTACCTATGGGCGTGCACCGGGTTGTGCGCGAAGCCGCGGGCACGGTCGGCGTGGGCGACAGTGTTCAAGGCGCCTTGCTGGCCCAGATTTGCGTGGACCAGCGCGGCATGTGGCTGCAAGTCGCCAACGGCATGCGCGGCGTCCACATCAACGGCCGGCCGGTCAAGCGCATGTCGCTGCTGCGCGCCGGCGACGCGGTGTACGTGGACGGAGTGGAATTGCTGCTTCGCGCGGCGCATGAGGGCGTCGATGCGGTGCCGCCCGCCGATCCGGCCACGGCCGAAGACCCCCGCGTCGTGTTGCGTGGAATTGGCGGCGAACACCATGGCCGCAGCTTTCCGCTATGCCGCACTTGCACGGTGGGCCGCGCGCGTGATGCCACGCTCCGTATCGATGATCCTGCGTTCGCCGAACGCCATGCTCAACTGGAACTACGTGGTGATCGTGTACTGCTGCGGGATATGGGTTCCGCCGAAGGCAGCCTGGTCAATGGCATGCCCGTCCGCGACGCACTGCTGAAAGCTGGCGATCAGGTGGTCTTCGATGGCCGCCATCGCTTCGTGGTGGAAGTCCCGTGGCTACCGCATTCCATGGTGGAGCCATTGATGGCCGAGCCGGTCGAAGCGCCGCCGGCCGAACCTGTCCAGCGTCCGTTGTCGCAGTCGGCCCGCCGCTGGCCCTGGCTGCTGCTGGCGGCGTTGTTGATGGCCGGCGCGCTCAGCGCGCTATTGCTGTTCGGCGCGCGCTGACTTTCTTCCAAACGCGCCATCCCAGCAGCACCGCCAAAATCGACGCATACAGAAGCGGTTCGCGGATGTCGGATTTCACCAGCCACCAAAAGTGCAGCACCGCCAGCACGCCCACGGCGTAGACGGCCTTGTGCAATTTGCCCCAGTTGCGGCCTAGTCGGCGAATCCAGCCTTGGGTGGACGTGATGGCCAGCGGTACCAGCAAAAGCCACGCGGCGAAGCCGACGGTGATGTATGGGCGTTTGACGATCTCTTCGAAGATCTGCGTCCAGTAACCGCGAAGATCGAGCGTCAGATAGGCGGTTAGGTGCAGACAGGCGTAGAAGAATGCGTACAGCCCCAACATCCGTCGGAAGCGGATCAGCACCGGTTTACCGGTCAGCTGCCGTAGCGGAGTGATCGCCAAGGTCACCATCAGCAGGCGCAAAGCCCACAGTCCAGTGCGATGTTCGATCTCCGCAACAGGGTCCGCTCCCAGCGCATCGCTGCCGGTTTGCCAAACGTCGTAGAACTGCCACGCCAGGATGCTCAGCGGCGTCAGGGCCAGGGCATGGACGAGGGTTTTGGCGGCGATCAGATGAGGGGATGTTTTGGATGGGGGCATGCAGATCCAGGGGGTTATTCCGGCGAGCCGGTGACGTTCTCAACAGAGCGGTTGCCTGTCGTACTGCTGGTGCCGGCTCAATACCACTTCTTCAAATCCATGCCCGCGTACAGCGGCGCCACCTGTTCGGCATAGCCATTGAACATCTTGGTTGGAATGCGTTCGGCGAACAGCTTGCTGGCGTTGCCGGCAATGCGGCGCTCGGTTTTCTGGCTCCAGCGCGGGTGATCCACCTGCGGGTTGACGTTGGAGAAAAAACCATATTCCGACGGCTGCAGGTCATGCCAAGCCGTTTCCGGCATGCGTTCCACGAATTTGATTTCAACTATGGACTTGATGCTCTTGAATCCGTACTTCCACGGCACGACCAGGCGCAGCGGTGCGCCGTTCTGCTGCGGCAGCGGTTTGCCGTACAGGCCGGTGGCCAGCAGCGTCAACGGATGCATCGCTTCGTCGATGCGCAGGCCCTCGCGGTACGGCCAGTTGATAGACCGATAGCGGATGCCCGGCATCTGCGTCGGGTCGGCCAGCGTGGTGAAGGCGACGTACTTAGCCTTGGATGTTGGCTCGAAGCGCTTCAGCACCGATGCCAGCGGCACGCCCAGCCACGGAATCACCATCGACCAACCTTCCACGCAGCGCAGACGGTAGATGCGCTCTTCCGGTGTCAGTCCTTTCACCAGGTCTTCCAGCGCCAGCTTGCCCGGCTTGGCGCATTCGCCTCCTACCGTCACCGACCACGGCGAGGTACGCAAGGTCTTGCGCGCGGTGGACGGGTCGGTCTTGCCGGTGCCGAATTCGTAGAAGTTGTTGTAGCTGGTGACGTCCGCGTAGCGGGTCAGCTCCTCAGCGGTGCGGAAGCCGGAACGGGCCTGATCCGGGGTGATGACCGTCTTGGGGGCTGCTGGCGGCTCGGCATCGGCGCACCCGGACATCGCCAGTATTGGCGCCGCCGCAAATGCGCTCAACAGCTGGCGGCGCTGGCGATACACGGATTCGTCGGTGATTTCCGCTGCGGGAATGCGTAGCGCATCGCGAAGGGACATGATGGTTTCCTCGGTTGCTGACTCTGTATAGAGGCCGCGGCAGGGCAAAAGGTTTCGCGGCACGGGCGCGCTGCTGAAACAAGGTTAATACGCACCCGGTTGTCGGGTGGTGCGGACGTTGCGAAATGGGTTGCAGAACCCATTTGGTTGCCCCTGCAACCGATGCGCTGCGGCATACTAGCCTTTCCCCATTCAGGTGCCTTATGACGCGCGCGTACAACTTCAGTGCCGGCCCCGCCACCTTGCCAGAACCGGTGTTGCGACAGGCCCAAGCGGAAATGCTCGACTGGAACGGTATTGGCGCGTCCATCGTGGAAATCAGCCACCGCAGCGCGGATTTCATCGCGGTAGCGGCCGAGGCCGAAGCCGATCTGCGTACGCTGCTGGCTGTCCCCGATGATTACGCGGTGCTGTTTCTCTCTGGTGGCGCCACCAGCCAGCAGGCCTTGTTGGCGCTCAACTTCGCCTCCCCAGGACAGGTGGCGGATTACGTGGTCACCGGCCACTGGAGCAAGACCGCCATCCGCCAGGCCAGCCCATACGTGACGGTGAATGTGGCTGCCGACAGCGAGGCGGAAGGCTTTCGCTGCATTCCCGCGCGCGACAGCTGGCAGCTCAGTTCGGGCGCCGCCTATGTGCACATCACCGCCAATGAAACCATTCACGGGGTTGAGTTCCGTGGCACGCCGGAGATAGGCGATGCGCCGCTGTTCGCCGACTTCAGTTCCAGCATTGCATCCGAGCCTGTTGATATATCGAAGTACGGACTGATCTATGCCGGCGCTCAGAAGAACCTTGGCCCGGTCGGGATCGCCGTGGTAGTTATCCGACGCGATCTGTTGGAGCGTAGCGGTCAGCCCCGCGCCGACATCTTCGATTACCGGTCGCATGTCGCGCGCGATTCCATGCTCAATACGCCGCCGACCTGGAACTGGTATCTGCTCGGCCTGACCGTGAAATGGATGTTGGCAGAAGGCGGCGCCGTCGAATTCGCCCGCCGCAATGCCGTGAAGTCCGGGCTGGTATACGCAGCCATCGATGACTCCGGCGGCTTCTATCGCAACGAGGTAGCGGCAGAGGCACGTTCGCGCATGAATATCCCGTTCTTCCTGCCTGATGAAACGCTTACCGCGCGGTTCGTGGCCGAATCGAAAGCGGCCGGTCTGTTGGCGCTGAAAGGTCACAAGGAGGTTGGCGGTATCCGCGCATCGCTGTACAACGCGCTGCCGGTGGAAGCGGCACAGGCGTTGGTGGCTTTCATGCGGGATTTCCAGCAGCGTAATGGGTAGAAGTTTCGTCCTTGTAGGAGCGACGTGAGTCGCGATCGATGTACGGGTAAAGCTTCATCGCGACTCACGTCGCTCCCACAGGGGCGAAGATAAAAAAGGAACGAAAAGAGTTATGGCCGCAAAGCCCAAAAAACCGGCGACAAAAAAAGCCGCCGGGTCCAGCATCAAGAAAGCCGACAAGCCAATGACCGCGCCGCCGGTGCTCGCCGACGTGCGCAATCAGATCGACGGCATCGACCGGCAGATTCAGGCGCTCATCGCCCAGCGCGCGCAATTCGCTCATCAAGTGGGCAAGGCCAAGGGCAAACTCGCCGCCGCGGTGGACTATTACCGGCCCGAACGCGAAGCGCAGGTATTGCGCATGGTGGTGGACCGCAACGAAGGTCCGCTCAGCGATGAACTGCTGGTGCACGTTTTTCGCGAAATCATGTCCGCCTGCCTGGCGCAACAGCAGCCGCTGAAGATCGGTTATCTGGGGCCGGAAGGCACCTTCAGCCAGCAGGCGGTGCTGAAGCACTTCGGCCGTTCTTCCCATGGCCTGCCGCTGGCCAGCATCGAGGAAGTATTCCAGGAGGTGGAAAACGGCAACGCCGATTTTGGCGTGGTACCGGTGGAGAATTCAGGGCAGGGCACCATCCAGATCACGCTGGACATGTTCCTGACCTCGAACCTCAAGATCTGCGGTGAAGTCGAACTGCGCGTTCACCAGTACCTGTTGTCGCGCAGCGGTCGCATCGAAGACATCGAACGTATCTATTCGCACCCGCAATCGTTCGCACAGACCTCTGCCTGGCTGCGCGCCAATCTGCCTCACGTGGAGAAGATCCCGGTGTCCAGCAATGCGGAGGGCGCTCGTCGCGCGCGTAATTCCGAGGACGCCGCCAGCATCGGCGGCGAGAGCGCTGGCCATGTCTACGGCTTGAAGAAAGTGGTGATGAGTCCCATTCAGGACGATGCCGACAACACTACGCGCTTCCTGGTCATCGGCCGCAGCATCTTCCCACCGTCAGGCCACGACCGCACCTCGGTGCTGGTGTTCATCCACGACAAGCCCGGCGCGTTGTTCGACGTGCTCAGCCCGTTCGCTCGTCACGGCATCAGCATGAACCGCATCGAGTCGCGCCCGTCGCACCATGCCAAGTGGGAATACGGCTTTTTCATCGACCTCGCCGGTCATGTCGAAGACGAGGCCATGAAGCAGGCGCTGGCGGAACTGAAGAAGCACTCGGCACAGATCAAAGTGCTGGGGTCGTATCCGGTGGCAGTGCCTTGAGGCCGGGAATGGAGAATCGGGAATGGGGAATGGCTGAAGCAAAAGCCGACCACCGTCCGATCTCCCCATCCTGCATTTTCGATTCCCCATTTTCGATTCCCCATTCCCGATGACAAAGCAAGACTGGATAGCATCCCCCGGCAGACCGCTGCGTGGCGAGTTGGACATCCCCGGCGATAAATCCGTATCGCACCGGTCGGTGATGTTCGCGGCGTTGGCCGATGGCGTGTCGAAGATCGACGGCTTCCTTGAAGGCGAAGACACCCGCACCACCGCCGCCATTTTTTCGAAGCTGGGCGTTCGCGTCGAAACGCCATCGCCGTCGCAACGCATCGTGCACGGCGTGGGCATCGATGGCCTGCGGGCTCCCGATGATTCTTTGGACTGCGGCAACGCGGGTACCGGTATGCGGTTGCTGGCCGGATTGCTGGCGGCGCAGCAGTTCGACAGTGTGCTGATTGGCGATGCTTCGCTTTCCAAGCGGCCGATGCGGCGCGTGACCGTACCGCTGGCGAAGATGGGCGCGCGCATCGATACCGAGGAAGGCGGCCTGCCGCCGTTGCGCATCCACGGCGGGCAAGCATTGCAGGGGATCGATTACACCTTGGAAGTGGCCAGCGCGCAGGTCAAATCCGCGCTGTTGCTGGCGGGACTGTATGCCGATGGCGAAACGGTCGTGCGTGAACCGCACCCCACCCGCGATTACACCGAACGGATGTTGGCGGCCTTCGGCGTCGATATCGAGTTCTCGCCCGGCTATGCGCGCTTGCGCGGAGGCCAGCGCTTGCGCGCCGCGGACATCGCCGTGCCCGCCGATTTTTCCTCGGCAGCATTCTTTTTGGTTGCCGCCAGTATCGTGCCAGGCTCGGAACTGCGGCTTCGCGCAGTGGGCCTGAATCCTCGTCGCACGGGTTTGCTGACCGCGCTGCGTGCGATGGGTGCGGATATCACGGAGGAGAACCTTAGCGAGCAAGGCGGTGAACCGGTCGCCGATCTGGTGGTGCGATACGCGCCGTTGCATGGCATTGAAGTGCCCGAGGCCATCGTCCCGGACATGATCGATGAATTCCCGGCATTGTTCGTCGCTGCCGCCTGCGCGCAAGGACCCACTGTAGTGCGTGGCGCCGCGGAACTGCGGGTGAAGGAATCCGATCGATTGGCGGCCATGGCCACCGGTCTGCGGGCGCTTGGCCTGCAAGTGGATGAAACGCCCGATGGCGCCACTATTTTCCCCGGCGCTCTGCAGGCGGGCGCCATCGACAGCCACGGCGACCACCGCATTGCGATGGCGTTCGCGGTGGCCGCGCAGCGCGCCGAGGGCGAAGTGCGTGTCGGCGACATCGCCAACGTCGCGACGTCCTTTCCCGGCTTCGACGTGCTGGCGACGCGCGCCGGTTTCAAACTGGCGACGGTCTGAGCACATCAGGCCTTCGTAGGAGCGCCGTCCCGGCGCGAGCTTTTCCGCCAGATGGTCGCGACCTGCGACGAAGAGCTCGCGGCGGGGACGCCGCTCCTACATGCGAGCAAAAGCTTCTCGCGGCGTGATTCAAATCGGTTTGAAATCCACCGGTATCCGCACCACGCTGGCGGTCGCTCTGCCATTGCGTATTGCCGGCTGGAACTTCCATCGCCGTACCGCCTGAACCGCCGCACGATCCAGGTCGCGGTTGCCGCTGCGCTTGGCGATCGACACTTCGGCCGGTTTGCCGCTGGCATCTATCTTGGCGCGCACTACCACCGTGCCGCCCACGCCCGAGCGCAGTGCGGCGGGTGGGTACTCAGGTATGGCGTTGCTCGCCAATGGGCGGGGTTCGCGGGAAATCCTTGAGGTGCGCTGCGAGCTGGGTTCTGACACCGTGGGTTCGTCGGCCGGCTTGGGAGCGTCAATTGGCGGGCTGTCGACATCCTTCTCGACCGGGAGCGGAGTTGGCGTTTCGGCTGCCGGGATCTTCTGCGTAACAACCGGTTCGGTCACCGCGCCAGGACGCTCCTGTGCGAGCCAGAAGATGGCCGCAGTCAGCAACGCACCCACCAGCATCAGCCACAACCCGGGACTCGCTTTCGGCGGCAAAGGCCGCGCTTCCGGCGTTTCGGTGGGGTGATACTCGCGGAATTCTTTGGAAGACATCGACACAGACCTCCTGATTATTGGGAGTAGGTCGAGTCTTGCATGTGGCTTTGTCGTGATCGTGTGACAAGCCGGTGACAGCGCGCCCGCAAAAAACCGGAGGTTCAGCTAAGGCAATGCGGCGGCTTACCGCTCCAGGCTGAAATCGATCGGAATCGTCACGACACTGGTAACCGGCTGGCCGTTGCGCTGGCCCGGCCTGAAACGCCAATCACGGACAGCCTCCAGTGCGGCACGGTCCAAGTCTCGCGAGCCGCTGCGTTTTGCCACCTGGACATCCGTCGGCGTGCCGTCGATTCCAACTTCGACCCGTACCAGGACCGTCCCGGTCGAGCCTCGGCGCATCGCAGTGGCTGGATAGCGCGGTGGTGGGGTTTGCCCCGGAATCGGCACCGCCACTTCGCCAGGAGCGACCGCCGCGTCGGCCGGCGGCGCAGTGGGCGTATCTGCCGCCAAGACCTGTGGTGGCGGTGGCATCGGCTTTTCTTCGACCAGTTGCGGGCGTTCGCTCTTGCTCTCGGGCGCGGGTTGTTCTTCCAAACCACTGGCGCCATCGCGCGATGTCAACGGCTCGGGCAGTGCCTCGACGGTGGCGGCGGGGCCGGCAACCACCGGCTCAGGCTTGTAGAAGCCCTTGTCGCGGCCGAGCCACCAGACGAGAACGAACAGCAGCAGGCCGGCACCAAACGCGATGGCCGCTAGGCGCAACGTATGGCGGGGCAGGCGGAAGACGAAATGGGAGTCGCGGTGTTCGCTGGGGGCCGACATGGGATTCACCGGTGAAGACCCCGCAATTCTGGCATAGCCACGGTTAAGTGGGCGAGGCAGCGCGCCGCCCAGCTTCCCACGGAATATCGGCGATAATTGCCGCTTCTTACCCCCAAGCCTCACGCATACATGCTCGATCCAGTCCTGCTTCGCACCCAGCCCACCGAACTCGCCCAACGCCTTCAAGCCAGCCGGGGCTACTCCCTGGACGTCGCCGCGTTGGAATCGCTGGAATCCGCACGTAAGCAGATCCAGAAGCGCACCGAGGAACTGCAGAACCTCCGCAACACCCGCTCCAAGGCCATCGGCCAGGCCAAGGCCAAGGGCGAGGACGTCGCGGCGCTGATGGCGGAGGTGGCTGGCTTCGGTGACGAATTGAAAGCTTCGGAGGTGGAACTGGAGCGCGTCCGCGGTGAGATCGAAGCCATCGCGCTAGGCATTCCCAACCTGCCGCACGCCAGCGTGCCGCCAGGGGGCGATGAAAGCGGCAACGTCGAACAGCATCGCTGGGGCACGCCGCGCCAGTTCGACTTTGCAGTAAAAGACCACGTTGAACTAGGCGACCGCCACGGCTGGCTGGATAGCGATGCCGGCGCAAAGCTGTCGGGCGCACGCTTCACTGTGCTGCGCGGCCAGCTGGCCCGCCTGCATCGTGCGCTGGCGCAGTTCATGCTCGACTTGCATACCAACGAACACGGTTACGAAGAAACCAACGTGCCGCTGATCGTCAATGAAGATTCGATGCGCGGCACCGGCCAACTGCCTAAGTTCGAAGAAGATCTGTTCGCCACCGAAGTGGGCGAGACCAAGCGTTATCTGATTCCGACTTCGGAAGTCTCGCTGACCAACATCGTCCGCGATGTCATCGTCGACGATACCGCGCTGCCGCTACGCATGAGCGCACATTCGCTGTGCTTCCGCGCCGAAGCCGGTAGCCACGGCCGCGACACCCGCGGCATGATTCGCCAGCACCAGTTCGAAAAGGTGGAGATGGTATCCATCGCGCGACCGGCGGAAAGCTATGACGAACACGAGCGCATGACACGCTGCGCGGAAGTGGTGCTGGAGAAGCTGGGCCTGCCGTATCGCCGCATGCTGTTGTGCAGCGGCGACATGGGATTCTCCGCCACCAAGACCTACGACCTGGAAGTCTGGCTGCCGTCGCAGGATACCTACCGCGAGATTTCCTCGTGCTCCAACTGCGAGGATTTCCAAGCCCGCCGCATGCAGGCGCGCTGGCGCAATCCCGCCACCGGCAAACCCGAACCCGTGCATACCCTCAATGGTTCCGGCACTGCCGTGGGCCGCGCTCTGATCGCGGTGATGGAGAACTACCAGAACGCCGATGGTTCCATCACCGTACCCGAAGTTTTGCGCCCGTATATGGGCGGCGCCGAGCGCATTGCCTGATCATAAAGCTAGAGTCTATGAGCCGATAACTCTAGCTTTATCCTCGTTGTAAAGCCTGATCGGCGTCAAAAGCTGGTTCCCTTCTCCCTCTGGGAGAAGGTGCCCGAAGAGCCTGCCTCGTGCTTGATACGGGGGCGGATGAGGGAATGGCAATGACTCGCCATAAGCTTTTGCTACAAGCGGACACTCCATTCCCTCATCCGTCGCTGCGCGCCACCTCGCTTCGCGCCCCCGCCCTGCGTAGCACGCAGCGCATTCAGGCATGCACGACCCCGTGGGTCGTAAGGCGCATGCCTTCATCCCGGAGGGAGAAGGGAAAGAGCATGCGCTATGCGCACGCTACGCCGCACCATCACCTCAAGCCGCGTCGGCTACCAACGCCTGATGCAACGAGATGCCAGCCATCACACCATCGGCAACCGCAAAGCTGACGCTGTGCCCTGAACGAACGATATCGCCAGCGGCGTAAATACCCGGCACGCTCGTCATACGGCGTTCGTCGGTGCGAACGATCGGGCCGGTGGGGCTTTCATCCATGTCCAACCGCAACTGCGTGACCAGCGGACATTGATGCAGCACTGGCGCGACGAAGAGCGCATTCAACGGCAGTTCGCGCCCATCCGCCAACACCACACCAGTAAGTGCGGGAGCATTGCCCAATAGCGCAGCAATCGGTGCGGTTTCGAAGACAACACCGCGCGCGATAAGTTTGGCGACGGTCTCCTCATCGGGAAGCGGCGCACCATTCGTGAAGAACGTAGCCGACCCCCAGTCATGCACTAGATTGGCTTGGTGGGCCGACATCGGATGCGTCGCCAACACGCCTAGCGGACCCCCGCCGGTTTCATAGCCGTGGCAATAGGGGCAGTGCAGCACCGTGCGGCCCCAGCGCTCCGACAGGCCAGCCAACGCCGGCAGCTCGTCGCGCAAACCAGTAGCGATGACTAGCTTGCGGCTCGATATCGCAGTGCCGTCGTCGAGATGAACATCGAAGCCAAACTCGTTGGGTTGGATGGTGACCACTTCGCCTGTTCGCAGCGTCGCGTTGGGATAGGCGAGTACTTGCCCGCGTGCCGTCGCGAGGATCTCGCCAGGCGGAAGTCCGTCATGGCCCAGGAAACCATGCGCGGCAGGAGAAAAACGATTGCGCGGTTGCCCGCCATCCACCACCAGCACACGCCGCTTGGCGCGCGCGATGTACGTCGCGGCCGCCAGTCCGGCAAAGCTACCACCCACCACCAGGGCGTCGTACTCAGTTTCAATCTGCATGTTTGTGGACTCCAGTCCGGTCAGAGGAAGATGAAGCGGCCCGCCGCCCGAAATCCGCGGCCAAATCAGCCAGCGTTACTTCGCTCAAGCGTGCGGTCAGCAGCGCTTCGGCCTCGCGCATCACGTCGTTGAGCGCCACGTTGACCGCCGCCTGCACATCGCATTCGGGCCGCTCATTCAAAGGATTCATCTTCAAGAGGGCAGAAGTGCCCAAGGCGCGATGCACATCCAGCAAGCTGATCCGGGCCAGATCGCAGCTCAGCGACCAGCCACCGCCGTGTCCCTTGCTGGAGCGCACCCAGCCGAGTTCGCGCAGTCCGGCCAGCGTGCGGCGCACGACGACCGGGTGGGTATTCATTAGCCGGGCGATCTGTTCCGACGTCATCGGATCATTGGTCTGCGCCATGTGCAGCAGCACGTGCAGAACGGCGGAGAGACGGTCGTCCGATTTCATGTAACTAAAACTATTACATGAAAAGGGCCGTGTCAAATCTACCGTTGGGCTGGCGGTTGTTGCGCAGAGGCGGGTCGGCGGGAGTCGCCGCCGACCCGGAAAACTCAGAACAGGTTGACGTTGGGCCAGCTCGACACGCCTTCGACGATGTCCTTCAGCATGCCGTCGATCTCTTCGACATCGCCGTTGCTGGAATTGGAGGCCGCGACATAGCCGAAGCCATCGCTGCGGCGGCGGTAGACCGAATTGGTGCCGGACATCGATCCATAGTGCGCGTACGAATTGCCCAGCAGGGTTTCATAGCGCATGAAGCGCAGCAGATCGATGGGAGTGGCGATCCAGCCGCCATGCGAGTCGAAGCGCTGTGGCTTGACGCTGGAATAGGCGCCACTGCCGTAGTACGTGACTTCATTCGGCTTGCGGTCGGCCTCTTTGTCGCCGCCGATCACCGCGCTGGTTGCGCCGGCCGGCTTGAACAGCGTGTCGCGGACGTAGCTCTCGTAGCTCTTGCCGCTGCGTGCTTCGACGACGCGTCCAAGCAGCGAGTAGCCGAAGTTGGAGTACGGCTTGATGTCCTCTCCCGGATTGGTGCCGGGCGCGTAGCCGAGCGGATATTCCTTCAACGTCCATTCGATCAGACCCTTATGGTCGGTGCCGGTGTAGGCGAACATCGGGTCGCTGGCCTTGCCATCCTTGTTGACGTTGACGAAGCCGCCACGGTGACGAATCAGGTTGTCGACCGTGATGTCCGTGATCTGCGGGTTGTTGGCCGGAGTGGTGTACTGGCCGCCGAGCACACTGTTATTGCCGAAGATCTTCGAATTGGCGGTCAGGCTGGTGTTCTGCATAAGCTGCTTCACCGCGGCCTGGGTGAAGAGCTTGGAAACGCTGGCGTGGCGGTAGATATGTCCCGGACCGGCAAGTTGGTTCTTCTCGACGTTGGCGTTGCCGAACGCCGCGGCGTAGACCAGGCGCTTGTCCTTGCTGATGGCGACCGACATGCTGGGGATGTCGTTCTTCTTCATGTAGGCGCGCACTTTGTTTTCGATCAGGGCCAGATCCTGGGCCTTGAACGTGGTGTTTTCCCACACGCCGTTGAAGCGCACGCCGCTGGAGGAGTTGAATGCCTCGATGTAGCGGGGCGCCCAACTCTGGTAGCGATAGTTGTCGAAGACCGCCTGGTAGTTGGTGCTGGCGATGCCGTGGCGTGCCGACCATTGCGGACCGCCGGACTTGGTCCAAAGCGCGGCATAGCGGTCGCCATTACCTTGCTTGTAGCCGCTGACGACTTTCAACCGATAGCCTTGCTTGGCGAAATCATCGAAGGCTTTCTGATAATCGGCCGGGCTCAGCCCGTGACGCGCAACCCACGCCGGACCGCCTTTCTCGAAGACCGCGGCGAAGCGCGGGGAGCCGGCCACGCTGAATGCACTGACGTGCGATAGCGCGTAGCCGTTCTTGGACATGTCGGTCACCGCAGCTTGGTACTGTTCGGCGGTCAATCCATGGCGCGCCTGCCATGCGGGACCGGCTTTTTTCTCCCAGATTGCCGCGTAGTACGGTTTGCCGCCAACCGCGTAGCCGTTGACGAAGGTCAGGCGGTATCCCTGCTTGGCGAAGTCCTCGAAAGCGCTCTGGTACTGCTGTGGCGTCAGGCCGTGACGTGCGCTCCACGTGGCGCCTGCCTGCTTGGTCCACAGGGCGGCGTAGCGGGCGCTGCCTCCGCTTTCGTAGCCGGAAACAGAAGCCAGGCGGAATCCTTTCTTGCTGTAGTCGTTGAATGCCTGCTGGTATTGCGCGCCAGTCAGGCCGTGGCGGGCAGCCCAGTCGGCGGCCATCGCAGAGGAACTGGCCAGCAAGGCGAGCCCAATCGCCAATACGGCATTGGCCGTCCGCCACGTACGGCGAGGCGCAAGCGGGTTCGGTTTGGATCTTCGCTGCTCGTCAGATGCGCAGGGAAGGGGAAGTGACTGTGCGGAGTTGGCGACGGTTTTCGGGTGCATGGTTTTCTCCTTAAAGTGAATGTCGTGAGCGAGAACGTCCAATTCCGATCGCAGCAGCCGGGCCGAGGGTGTCGCTCATCTCAGTAGTCGGTGTGGAAGTGGGAATCCCGCCATTTTTTTGGCAGTTCCTTAAAACCTGATACTTGGCTTCTTCGATTGACCGCATGGCTTCACCGAAGTCGATCGGAGCACTTGGCGAAATCGGAATCGGCGGGCAAAAAAAGCTCCCGGCGCACCGGGAGCCTTTTTTTGGATCCTTCACAGACCGCACGTGATTCAGCGTTGCCGAACGGGTCGTAATCGGATCACTTGCGCCAGATGGCTGCATAACGCGCGGAGCCGCCGCTGCTGTAGCCGGTCACGTCGCGGGTCAGCAGACCGGCGCCGGTATTGCTTTGCCACTCACTCTGATACTGACTGCTGGTGAGTCCATGCTTGGCCTTGTAGGCGCCGCCGCTCTTCGAACTCCAGATCGCAGAGAAATACGGCTGCGCGCCGTGCATGTAGCCGTTGACGTAAACGATCTGCCGCCCTTGTTCGGCGTTGGCGTTGAAGGCCTGTTGGTACTCGCCGGCAGTCAGTTGCGACTTGGCCTGCCAGCTGCCGATGTCGGCTTTCTCATATAGCGCGGTGTAACGGCGTTGACCGCCAGGGGAGACCACCGAGACATTGCGAGGGCGATAACCGGCCTTGGTGAGACTGTCCATGCGTTGCTGATGTTCGCTGGCGGAAAGTCCGTGATAGGCCGAGAAAGTGGGACCCGATTGCTTGCGGTAGATCACCGCATAGCGGACGTTACCCTGGTCCAGATAGCTTTCGACTTGGTAGGGCCGGTAACCCTTGCCGGTCAGTTCGTTGAACCGCTGCTGATATTGCGCGCCGGTCAATCCGTGGAAGGCTTTCCATGCCATGTTGGCGTTCGGGCGGAACACCGCGTTGTAGTAGACCTTGCCGCCAACATCGAACCCGTCGATCCATTCCAGCGCATAGCCGGCATTGACCGCCTGGTCGAACAGGCACTGGTAGTCGCGCGCTGCCACGCCGTGGCGAGCGACTTCCTTGGCCCCGGGCTTGATGGTGCCGGGCACCTTGCGCGCGGTGTAGCTTTCGCCGCTGACGAACATGCCCTTGTCGATCCCGCAGATGCGCGGGATCCGGTTGCGCTTGCTGCCGTCGTTATCTGTCAGGAAACCGCCGGTGGTGGCGATGCCACCGCTGGCCTTCGGCACGCCAACTTCGAAATGCAGGTGATCGCCGCTGGCGCAACCGACGTCGCCTTCGTCGCCCAAATAGGTGCCGGCGCTGACGAACTGGCCGACCTTCAACTTGGCCTTGCCGGTGGTGGAGCCCTTCTTCATATGGGTGTACTTGGTCCATTCGCCGTTGGCGTGCTCTATCCACACGTAGTTGTTGTTTTGCGGCTTGTCGGGATTGGCTTTGCAGTCGATGCGTTGGCTGAAGCCGTCGACGATATGGCGGATGGTGCCGTCGGCGGCGGCGACGATCTTGTAAGGGCCGCCACCTTTGCCGCTCATGTCGATGCGGCCGGGCGGGCTGTGTTTGATGTGGTCGTTGGTGACCTTGACCTCGGTGCTGTCGACGTAGGGAATGCGATAGACACCCTTGGACGGATCGATGGCGGCGGCTTGGCCGGACAACAACAGCAGCACACAGGCGGCCAGCAGGGAGGGGGCTAGGGATGAAGGATGGAGAGTTCTGGACATGATCGGCTTCCTCGGTTGCGCAATGGCGGTAGGCGGGAGCGGATTACTCCCGCACCGTTGAAGTCGGGTCCGGCGGGGAAATCCCGCCAGGCATCGGAGAAAACCAGTGCATGGCTTGCGCCGACATGCCGACAGGCGTACACCCGCTGAGCCGAATGGCGGCGCCGTGGCGGGATCGGGCGCGGTTTTGCGACTGTTAGGGGAAGGGCGCGAACCGAGCGCCTTCATCGTCATTTTCATAAGGAGATCAGCATGACCAGCACCAAGAACGCCATCGCCACCGGTACCCTGCTTCTGTTCGCTCTGGCGGGAGCGGCCGGCGCCCAGACGCGCGCGGCGGTAGAGCCTGCCGCCACGCACCCTGCGTCCTCCGCGGCAAAGGCCCAAACCGCTCAATCTGCCACCCCCGATCCAACCAGCACCACGCAGGAAATCGCGGCGCCGGTGCGACCACAAAAAGATCCCGGCGGCGGCGGTCAGGGCCGGCAGACGCTGGCGATCGTCGTTCTTGCCGATCTATCGCTGGTGAGCGCGTTCCAGTTGGCCTCTGAGACGATTCCCTGGGGCACCAGTGCCACCGTGTCCAGCGGCGATGCGTCGTCGACCAAGCGTGGCCTGTGCGGTTTCCGCTACAAATACGTCACTCGCAACCAGGGTGTTGCCGCGGCCATCGCGACCACCAACCGCATACGTCGGGACACCCAGAACGGACAGATCGTGGCCAGCAATGCGCTACCGGCGCTGGCGCCGGACGCCACCGCGGTGTCGGATGGCCACCTGTGGCTCCAGCCGGGGACATGGATGCTGTACGTGCACGCCGACGAGCCGCAGACGGTGGCCGAAAGCGATGAGGCCAATAACCTGCGCCGGGTGAAGGTAACGGTGGAAGGTAAGTGCGGCTGAAAGTAGGGCGACGCGCGCTGGCGTAGCGGTCAACGGCTGGCTTGTGACGCTTGGCTATCGACGGCGGCCAGGGCAGTGGCCGCTTCGATGGTGCGCGCGTCGCTGTCGCCGAAGGCGGTGTGTCGCACGCGCCACGCTTCCTGCAGCAGTGCGCGCGCTTCCTCAGGCCGGCGGCGATCCAGCAGAAGCCGGCCCATGGGCACCAGCACCACTGCCAGACGCGGATGCCCTTCGGGCAGGCGCTTGCGGAAGATCGCCAGCGCCTGTCTGAAATGCTCTTCGGCCTCGTTCAATTGGCCTTTGCGATGCAGCACGATGCCGATCCGGTTGAGGTCCAGGCCCACCCGTTCGTGCTCTTCGCCGTAGTCCTCGCGCTGGCGCGCCAGCGCCTCGCGGTAGTGCTGTTCGGCCGCCTGCAGGTTGCCGCGTTTTTCTTCCAGCTCGCCCAGGTTGAACACGGTAGCCGAACGCCAGGGGTGTTCCGGTGGATAGGCCGCCAGCGCTTGCCGGTAATACGCTTCGGCGCCTTCGACATTGCCGGCTCCGGACAGCGCCAAACCCAGATCGTTGAGATTCATCGCTACTTCCGGGTGCTGTTCACCCAAAGCCTCGCGGCGGATCGACAATGCTTCGCGCAGGAGTCGTTCTGCCGCGGGAAACTCGCGCCGTGCCTGCAAGAGCAGCGCATGGTTGTTCATCACCGTCGCCACCTGCGGATGGCGTTCGCCGCGCGACTGGCGCGTCACCGTCTGTGCTTCCCGGTACAGCGCGTCGGCGGAATCGTATTCGCCCAAATTGACCCGCGTCAGCGCCAGGTTGGAGACGCTGTGGGCAAGCTGCGGATGAGTGGCCGGCAAAAATCGGCGCCGCAGTGACAAGGCTTGGCTCAGCAGCGGTTCTGCGCCGGCGTAATCGCCCTGGTGGCGCAACACGGTGCCCAGGTTGTCCAGGCTGTCGGCCACGTCGACATGTTCTTCTTCGAACAATTGACGCCGCATCGCCAGGGCGTCGCGGTGATGACGCTCGGCGGCGTCCAGGTCGCTCATCCGGAACTGCAATACCCCCAGGTCGGAAAGCGTAGTGGCGAGTTCCGCATCCGGGCTGCCGCGAACGCGACGATAGCCATCCAGCGCGCTTTGCAGCTGTTCTTCGGCCTTGTCGTAGGCACCCAGATCGCTATGCAGACGTCCGCGGCTTCGCAACGCGCGTGCGAGCAGCAGCGGGTACTCGGCGGCCAACGGCATGGCCGTTTCCAGTGCCTCGTCGAACAAGGGTTGCGCGCGTTCGTACAAACCCAGCTGGCGGTAGGCTTCGCCCACGGTGTCGAGCAGTTCGACCCGCACTTCGGGTTGATTCGGCAATTCGCTTTCTATTCCCGCCCAGCCACGATCCAGCAGTTCGCGCGCCGTCAGCTGTGCGCCGCCGGAGTGTTGCGGGTCGGCGCCTTCAAACAGGCGTAGCACCAGTGCCTTGACCTGCTGCGCCTTGGTCGCTTCGGCGCGGGCACGATCGCGTTCGCGTGCAATGGTGTCGGCTTGCAAGGTGACCGTCACCGCATACGCCACCAGCAGCACCGCAGCGGCGGCCGCGCCGGTGACACCGAAGGGATGTCGCCGAACGAACTTGCTGGTGCGGTAACCGACGGTCTCCGGACGCGCACGCACCGGACGGCCCTGCTGCCAACGCTTGATATCGTCGACCAGCTCCGCCGCAGAGGAATAGCGCCGTTCCGGCGCCTTGCGCAGAGCCTTCAACACGATGTTGTCCAGGTCGCCGCGCAACTTGCGCCGCAATGCCGCCGGACTGGTGCGCCTTGCAGCCGCTGCTTCCGCGGTCGCCGTGGCGGCACGGACGCTGGGGCGGGGCGGTTCGAGCCGGCACACGACGCGTTCCAACGTCGCCGGGGAAGCATCCTCGATCGGCTGCGCACGCTGGCCGGTCAGCAGTTCGTACAGCAGCAAGCCCAACTGGTAGACATCGGCGGCGGTGGCGGCCGGCTGCCCCAGTACTTGTTCTGGCGCAGCGTACTCGGGGGTGAACATGCGCACCGCGGTGCGCGTCATCCCTGCATCGTCCGCCGCCGCCAGCACTTTGGCGATGCCGAAATCCAGCAGCTTCACCGCACCTTCCGAGGTAACCAGAATGTTGGCCGGCTTCAGATCACGGTGTACGACCAAATGCTGATGAGCATGTGCCACCGCTTCGCCGACATGCACGAACAGCGCCAGCCGTTGCTCGATGGTCAGCCGCTGTTCGTCGCAATAGCGGTCCAACGGCAGGCCTTCGGCATATTCCATGACCAGGTAGGTCCTGCCGTCGGCATCGCGGCCGCCATCCAACAAGCGTGCGATACCGGAATGGGTGAGGGTGGCGAGAATCTGCCGCTCTTGCGCGAATCGCCATTCGAACTCTTCCGAGTTCATCATCGGCCGGATCAGCTTCAACGCGCCTTGTTGCCGGAAGTCGTCGCTGGCGCGTTCGGCCAGATAGACCGTACCCATGCCGCCACTGCCCAACTCGCGCAGCAATCGCCAGGCGCCGACCTGGCGAGCGGGCGACGACGGTAACTCTTCGGCAAGGGCCTGCCATCGCGAGTCGCCGATCAATGCATCGAAATGCGGCGCTGGTTCCGTGGCCAATCGCAGCAAAATTTCCAGTTCGTTGCGCAGTGGCGTGTCGCCGTTGGTGACACGATCCAGAAACTGCTCGCGCGCCATGCCTTCCAGTTCCAGCGCTTGCTCGAACAACGCATCGATTCGCGCGCGCGGATCGTCGGAAGGCGGCAGGTTCATGTCAGCGCCTTCAACAACCAGGCGCGGGCGCGCATCCAGTCGCGCTGCACCGTCCGTAAAGAGCTGTCCAATGCCTGGGCGGTTTCTTCTTCGGTCATCCCGGCGAAGTAGCGGCATTCGACTACGCGCGCCAGGCGTTCGTTGAAGGCGGCCAGCCCTTCCAAAGCTGCGTCGACGGCCAGGATGTGTTCCGAAGGCGCGGCCATCGCCACGTCGTCTGGCATCAGCGTCAGGTGAGTTACGCCGCCGCCACGTTTGTCGGCATGCAGGCGGCGCGCATGATCCACCAGTATCCGGCGCATGGCGCGCGCGCAGACGGCGAAAAAATGCGCCCGGTCCTGCCAGTCCACGCCGAATTCGTCGACCAGCTGCATGTAGGCTTCATTGACCAGGCCGACCGTGTCCAGCGATTGAGCGCGCCGTCCGGCACGTGCCAGTTGTCCACGCGCGACGATGCGCAGGCGCTCGTACACCAGCGGCACCATCTGGTCGAAGGCCTCGCGGTCCCCCTGATGGTGGCGTTGCAGCAGACGGGTGACATCACTGGACATCCGCAATCCTCCCCTGATGCTGCGCATGGTACTGCTGGCGGTGGTTGGCGTCAGGCTCGGTAACGTGCGTTGGCGCAGGGTTTTGCTACGCGGGAGAAGACGGCGTCGCGCCTGTTGTCCGGGTGCGTAGGGGGCGTTACAAACGGGGCGATGGCGCGACGCCAGTTTTTCAGTACGCAAAAAAAAAGGCCTGCACGGCAGGCCCCGGGGAGAGAGAACAGCGACTTTCTGTTATGAGTTCAAGCGGCTTGGCGCAGCGGTTCCGGAATGCTGGCCAGCGCGGATCCGATGGCATCGGCACGGTGCTGCGGCGAGTAGGCCACGCCTTCTGCACGAACGAATTCAATGTCGGTGATGCCCAGGAAACCGAACACCTGGCGCAGGTAGGACTCCTGGAAGTCAGTCGGGGCGTCGGTATGAATGCCGCCGCGGCCGCTGGCAATGATCAGCTTCTTGCCGCCCGCCAGCCCTTCAGGTCCTTTCTCGGTGTAGCGGAACGTCCTGCCTGCCACGGCCACGCGGTCGATCCAGGCCTTCAGCGTGGAGGGGACACTGAAGTTGTACATCGGCGCGCCGATCACCAGCACGTCGGCGTCCAGGAACCGCTGCAGAGTGCGTTCGCTTTCTTCGGCCGCCGCGGCGTCGGCCTTGGTCAGCACCGGGCCGGTCAGATGGGGTAGGGGTTCTGCGTCCAGATCGCGATAGGTGACCTCCAGCCCAGGCAGTTTGTCCTGCCAACGGGCTACGATGGCGGCGGTGAGTTCGCGGGTGACCGAGTTGGCACCCAATGCGCTGCTGTCGATGTGCAATAGTTTCATGATGGCTTTCGTCCTGGGCTGCGGCGGTCGCCGCGTTGGAAGCCACTGTAGGTCGTTGCAAATTTGAGATAAAGATGTCTTAATGCCACTGATCGTTCCATTTACGGAAGCAAAGCCATGCAAGACCTGAACGACCTTTATTACTTCGCCATGGTGGTCGACCATGGCGGTTTCGCTGCCGCCGAACGCGCGCTGGGCATTCCCAAGTCGCGCCTGAGCCGCCGCATCAGTCAGTTGGAAACGGATCTGGGGGTGCGCCTATTGCAGCGTTCCACACGCCGTTTCGCGGTGACCGACGTCGGCATGAGCGTGCATCGCCACGCGCAAACCATGCTGGCCGAAGCGCAAGCCGCGCGCGAAGTGGTGGACCGCCTGAGCGCCGAACCGCGAGGCGTGGTGCGCGTCAGCGTGCCGGTCGCGGTAGCGCAGATGCAGCTGCCGCGCATCCTGCCGCTGTTCCTAGACAAGTACCCGAAAGTGCGACTGCAACTGCACGTCAACAACCGCCGCGTGGACATCATCAACGAAGGCTACGACGTCGCACTGCGCGTGCGCGCCAAGCTGGACGACGACGGCAGCCTGGTAATGCGCAGCTTCGGGCAGATCCAGGAATTGCTGGTCGCCAGCCCCAAATACCTGCAACGCGCCGGCCGCCCGCAAACGCCGGAAGACCTGGCCGAGCACGTCACCTTGAGCATCAGCGAAGACGAAGCGCGCCAGCGCTGGGAACTGCACGGCCCCAACGGCGAAGTGCGCCGCGTGGAATTGCAGCCGCGCCTGGCAGGTTTCGATTTCCCATTGCTTCAGGCCATGGCCAAAGACGGCTACGGCATCACCCTGCTGCCCGAAACCGTCTGTGCCGAAGCCGTGCGCAAGGGCGAACTGGAAGTGGTGCTGCCGGAATGGTCGTTGCCGCAAGGCATCTGCCACGCCGTATTCGCCTCCCGCCGCGGCCTGCTGCCGGCGGTACGGGTATTCATCGACTTCCTGGCCGAACACCTGCCACAACAGATCGAATCCTCGCGACTGGATTGCGGCGGCAAATGCAGCAAGGAAGCCGACCAGGCGTTGGCCGTGGCCCTGGCCAATAACAAGATCAAACAAGCCTCCTAAGCAAAACGTTCGTCTTCATGCGAAAATGGCGCCCGGCCCGCAATGGGCTGGGGAACTTGGTAGCGGGAGCATGATTTGAACCTGCCATTGCGACCAAGGTCGTTGCAGCAACAACGGAGAGATGGCCGAGCGGTTTAAGGCACCGGTCTTGACTGCGAAGGCCGCAGGCCGAAGCGAACATCGACCATAGGTCGATGGTAAAACTGGCGAACGGCGCGCAAGCGCCGCAGGTAGTGAAGTAACAACGGAGAGATGGCCGAGCGGTTTAAGGCACCGGTCTTGAAAACCGGCGAAGGGTTAAACCTTCCGTGGGTTCGAATCCCACTCTCTCCGCCACAACTGTAAAATACATTAAAAACAATACTTTACGGATTGAAGATAGCTCAGTCTAGGTCAGTGTTCTAGGTCAGTACGCGGTGATGCCGCTTGCACAGAGGGCGCCGTTTGACGTCTGCTGTGGGCGGGCCCGGTGGTATGCAGAAGCGCATACGAATCCACTAGCGCTGACCCCCTAACCAACAGGGGAACCACCTTGCTTTCGATTGACCTCTTTGTTGGCGCCTGCGCGCGTCCCGCCTTCTCCCTTCTTCCCTTCTTCCCGTCATTGAGCGCCGCGCGCCCGGCAACACGTCATGGGCGGTCTCGGCGTTCGGCCGGACGTTGTGCCTCGACCTCGTCCCCACCGATACGATCACCCTGCGTTCGATCTTCGACACATGGTTTGATCGCCGCTGTTCGGGAGCATTGGGCGTTGGAGGCTCTGCTGCCCGGAGAGGCGGCTGCGCTGTATGAGTCTGACCGTGTAGGGGCTTTCAGGAACTTCCGACTAGCAGCATTCGGGCGAAGGCTCATCATTTCCGTCCCGGTCGGGAACTGAAAAAAACAGGGGAGGCGCAAGCCTCCCTTTTCGTTTCTGCCCTAGCTTCGCTTGTGAGCATCCCGCATCGCTCTGTACACCCCCCGCAGCGCCCCTGCGGTCCTCCTGAGGTACACCGCGGCAGCATCAAGCCACGCGCGCCCCGCAGGGAGGCTCTCTGTACGTTCTAGGATGGGTTGGGAGTAGTGGTCTGCCAGCGCTTGGCAGAGGTGCTCTGTAGGAGAGCGGAAGGTGTACTAGAGGAACACATGAGGTGTTCTCTTTCTGTACTACTTACCTAACACCTTCAGTAAAGAACCTATAGATCACTATAGGTATCTATAAGATAACTAGGGTAGCAAAACTAGGCTGTTTTGTCAATCTGAAATTATGGTCTGAATCGCCCAGGCTTTTGTAGACAGTCGTCAGCCGTTTAGTGCGTACTGCTTCTCAAACTCTACCGGGGACAGCCCGTCGTTGGAACTGTGCC
>NZ_JAVGJT010000040.1:0-34194 GCF_040948865.1 Pseudoxanthomonas sp. UTMC 1351
GTACATCCATGTACCTGCCGAAAACGCCGCGCGTCGTGCGCGGCGCCCCAAGGGGTTGTACCCACCGTCGCCACCGCGCCTTAAAGGGGACCCCAAGAAGCCAAAAGCAATAGCAACGGCCTTAAGAGCAACAGCAAAAACAACGGCGCAGGACTTTGTTAATGCTTGGCCTTGGCTGTCGTTCTGGCCCTTGCCCTTGCTCTTGCTTCTTGCTCTTGCTCTTCGGGGCCCCGTTTAGGCGCGGCAAGCGGGCCGGGTAAAACCCCGCAGGGGCGGCGCACAGGATGTGCGACGTTTTCGGCAGGCACATGGATGTGCCTTCCGAAAATTCCCGGCCCGCTTGCGAACCCCGCAGGGGCGCGCCGCCTGGGGTGTGCTTTCTTTTGGTTACTTTTCTTTGCACAAGCAAAGAACAGTGACGCCCGCTGCAAGCGCGTAGATCATCAGCTCCAGCAAGCTATCCGCACCAGCGCCAAGAGAGTTGAAGAGCGCCGAAGTGGCCAGGAGTTTTCGGCTGCCCGAGTCGTGCGCACAGCGCACGCCACCTTGCGCCTGAATTTAGTCAGATGCTCGCTAACCACATAAAAAATTACAGAGAAACTTCCCTGCGCTCAGCAGAACTCCGAATCCCCAACTCAATCACCCGCATCACATCCAACGCCTCATCCGACGACACCGGCACCGGCCCACCATGCAAGATCGCATCGCGCATAGCCGCGTAGTACTGTCGATAATCCCCAGGCACACTTTCCACCGACTCCACACGCATCGTCCCCTGATCATCCACCGTCAACTGCCCGGGCGAAGGATCCACGCCCCAGCCCGGTTCACCGGGCTTGCCCCCAGCACGCAGACTGTCTTCCTGCGGATCCAGCCCATGCTTGACGAAGCTGCCGCGCGTGCCGTGCGCCGCGAAACGCAGTCCGCTGGCCGCCACCAGCGAACCCGCATGCAGATGAACGCGGTGCCTTGGATAGCGCAGCTGCGCGTGAAAATAGTCGGTGGCGCGCGCGCCTGCCCGTTGCTGCGCCAAGTCAGCGAATATCGCCTCCGGAAGACCGAAAAGCTGGAGCGCTTGATCGACCAAGTGAGGTACCAGGTCGTACCACAGTCCGCCACCCGGTGCTGTACTCTCCCGCCAGCGGTCGACGACGGTTGGGCGGAAGCGATCGAAATGGGAATGGAACTCCATGATCTCTCCCAGCATGCCCTCATCGATAAGGCGCCGCACGGTCAGAAAATCCGCATCCCAACGCCGGTTCTGGAACACGCTTAGGCAGCGGCCGCTCGTGTGCGCCTGAGCGATCACTTGTTCGGCTTCAGCCAGCGTCACCGTGAACGGCTTGTCCACGACCACATGCCTGCCCTGTGCCAGCGCGGCTATCGCGAGCGGTGCGTGCGTTTCGTTGGGAGTGGCGACCACTACCAGATCGATGGCAGAGTCCGCAAAAGCATCCTGCGGATCGGCGAGCACCCGCACTTGTGGATGGTCCAGATGCACCTTGCCTGCGTCGCGCGAGACCACCGTATGCAGGCGCATCCCAGGCATGTGGGCGATCAGCGGCGCGTGGAAAACCTTGCCGACGAAACCGTAGCCCACCAGGGCGACATTGAGAGTGTTGTCCACGCGGAGTTCCGAAGAAGGGGAGCCGCGATGATAGAGGTTATGTGGGGCATTTTTCATGCTGAACGCGCTACCAATCTCCACATGCGCTTAAAGCGTTCTTCACGTGCGCTGTACGCTGTCGCGCCGAGACTCCCCGTCGCAACACCAAGACAGGAGAATGCCATGCGCAACATTCGTGCGATTCCACATTCGATACTCGCCAGCGCATTGTCGATCGGTCTGTTGTTCGCTGCCAGCCAGGTAGCCGTCTTCGCTCAGCAGGCACAGCCTGCCGAAAAGGAAGAGCAAGCGAAGACCGATTCCGCTCAGCCGGGCGAAGACACCTGGATTACCACCAAGGTGAAGGCGGCGCTGTTGGCCGACGATGGAGTACCAGGTACCGACATCAAAGTCGAAACCACCGATGGCGTAGTTAAGTTATCCGGCGATGTCGACAGCAAGGAGAAGATCAAGAAGGCTGTAGAGGTTGCTGAAGGTATCGACGGGGTGAAGAGAGTCGACAAAACTGGCTTGACCGTCGGCAAGAACTGATCCTCTGTTGTGGCACGGAGCGGGTGCATCCCAGCGTAGGATGCACCCGTTCTTTTGTGTAGCCATCGATCCGGCGGTGGCTGTCGGAATTGGCCCAGGAAAGATCCTTTCCGGCTCTCCTTTTGCCTGTCATTCAGCTGTCGAGAAGCGCTGTAAGGAAGAGGAGCAAGGCAGTGACCTATGCCTCTCAAGGAGGAAGACGCAATGAACCGATTGCTTATCCGTTGGCTTTCCGCATATGCGCTGTTGCTACTCATCGTGCTGATGCCGACGGCGCGGGCCGCGGAGCCCGTGACGTCCGTGCCGGAGTTGGACATTTCTCGCTATGCGGGCCAGTGGTACGAAATCGCCCGCCTGCCTACCTCGTTCCAGAAGGACTGCGCGAGCGACGTCATTGCCCACTACACGCTGGATAAGCCAAGCCAGCTGGGGGTGCGCAATCATTGCCGCAGGACCGACGGCGGCATCAAATCGGCGCAGGGTATTGCGCGACCCGTCGAAGGTCACCCGGGCCGCTGGAAGGTACGCTTCGCGCCAGACTGGCTATCGTTCATGCCGTTCGTCTGGGCCGACTACTGGGTGATCGATCTGGACCCCGGTTATCAATGGGCGATGGTGGGTGATCCGGATCGTGAATATCTCTGGGTATTGTCGCGAACACCTGGCATGGATTCGGCGTTGTTTGAGCGGCTCACGAAACGCGCCGAAGCGATGGGCTATGACGTGGATGCGCTGATCATGAGTGCGCCGCTGCATTAGAGATCGACGTGCTTTGGTAATGGGCGATATCCGGTGGCGGAGCCATCATGGCGACAGTGTCGGAATCGCTCCCACAAGGAATTTATCCGCGCCTTGTAGAGCCGAGCTTGCTCGGCTGCTCTTCGCGAGGAGTGTCGGAAGAGCAGCGGAGCAAGCTCCGCTCTACCAGGGCGCGTTAGAAAAGCAGCGGAGCAGCCCGCTCTACAATTGCCGCGAGTAGCGCAGCTGCAGGAAGTCTTCGCCCGGGTTGGGCTCTTCGATGCCGCCGTTGGAGAAATGCTGGAAGCGCAATGCCACTTCGTGCTCCTGCTTGTCGCCGAAGCGTTTGCCGACGGCGATGTGATCGCCGAAGTTGAACACGGTGCTGAAGCGCTTCCTTTCGCTGTGATAGACCGGGAACAGCAGGTTGGCGCCTATTCCGCCTTCGATAAACCAGCCTTCGTTCCAGCGATGCGGATAGATCCGCAGCACCGGCGTTACGCCCACTTGGGCGACCCATTGCGAGCCTTTGCCCTCACTGTGCCAGCGGCCTACCGCCAGCTCCCAGTAGCCGGTGGCCCGCCCGAAGGAGAGCTCTTTTTCCCATGCCCAATCGCGGGTGGCCCCGACGACCAGCATCTGTGTTTCCTTGGCGGCCACGCCGGCCTGCACAAAGGCCGAGTCGGGCATTGCAGGGTGGCGTTCCTGGGCCGCCGCGGGCAACGCGGATAGCAATGGCGCCAGCGCGAAAACAGCGCGGACAACCGGCGAGGACCGGATTTTTCTTTCCGTAAAGAATGCGTGTAGGTGCGAGGCGGCGAATGCCCCGGTTGCGCGGGCGAAAGAGCGGTAGCGTTGAAACGGCGGCACAGTGCTTACTCATCAAAAAGGCGAGAGCCGACCTGGAAGGTGGCCGGCTCTCGCGGCGGATACTTGTGTTTGTTGTTCGGGTGTCTACGGCTGCGCAGCCAGTGCGGGTGCGACGTCCTGTTCGCCCCAGCCGCCCAACGATTTGTAGATCGTTACCACGCCGACATTGACGCCGGCTTCGGCCTGGGCCAGTGCATCGTCGGCGGCCAGCTGTGAACGCTGTGCATCCAGCAGCGTCAGGAAGTCCGACGAGCCTTCACGATAGCGAACTTCGGCCAATTCCGCTGCCCGTCGTGCAGCAACGGATTGTTCCAGCACCAGTTTGAGCTGGGTCTGCCTTTTGGCATAGGACAGCAGTGCGTTTTCCGTGTCTTCCAATGCGGACAACACGGTCTTCTCGTACTGCGCCGCTACGCCATCGGCCTGTGCTTCGCTGGCGCGCAGTCGCGCCCGCACGCTGCCCATGTCGAATGCCGCCCAGCTTACCGAGGGTGTCAGCGACCACGCTTTGTTGTCACCATCGATCAAGCCGCGGAAATCGCCGGACAAAAAGCCGACGAAGCCGCGCAGGCTCACCCGTGGGAACAGATCGGCGGTGGCGACGCCCACACGCGCAGTGGCGGCCGCCAACCGGCGCTCCGCCGCACGCACGTCCGGGCGTTGACGCAACAGCTGGGTGGTATCGCCGATCGGCAGCGCCTTGGCGAATGCCGGCATTTCGCGCGGCGACAGCAGCGTATCCAGTGCACCCGGACGCTGGCCCAGCAATACCGCCAGGCGATAGCGCGACTGCGCTTCGGATGCTTCCAGCAACGGCACGCCGGCTTCCACCGCGCGTACTCGTGCCAGACTGCTCTGTACTTCCAATTGGCTGCCGGCACCCAGGTCGAAGCGCGATTCGGTCAAGCGCTGCGTTTCGCCAAGGTTCTTCAGCGTCTGCCGCGCCACTTCCAAGCGCCGCTGGGTGCCTCGCAATTCGAAATAGTTGCGCGCCACCTCGGCGGCCACCGTGACCTGCGCGGCGGCCAGTTCATTACGCTCGGCTTGCAGGTCCGCATGCGCGGCTTCGGCGCCGCGGCGGATGCGGCCGAACAAATCCAGTTCCCACGCCGCGTCGAAACCGGCGCTATAGGTTTCCGTCAGCACGCGCCCGGCGCCTTCGACAGGCTGCTTGCTGCGGGTCTGCTCCACGCCGACGGGCACGTGCGGTGCCAGGTCCAGCCGCCGCTCGCTGAAGACCGCGCGCGCTTCCTGCACACGCGCGATGGCGATGCGCAGATCGGGATTGGCCAGCAGCGACTCGCGAACCAGTTGATCCAGCACCGGGTCGTCGAACTGGCCCCACCACGTTGCGATGGGATGTTCGCCGCCGATGAACGCGGCATTGGGTGCGCGCTCCAAAGAGGCATTCTCCAGCGTGGTGGGCGCTTCGGCCGGTGCCACATAATCCGGCCCCACCGTCACGCATCCCGCCAATAGCGCGACGGCAATGCCTACGACAAGCGTGCGCATCACCATGGCAGCACCTGTCCGGCATGAGTGAAGCTGGCGTTGGGACCGTCGTCGGCGATCAATGCCATCGCCACGCTGGTGCGTGCACCGTCGGCCACTTCCAACTCGCCTTCGCCGGCATTCATGTCGGTCTTCACGTAGCCAGGGTGGATCGTGTTGACCTTGATGGCGCTGTCGCGCAGTTCGTAGGCCAACTGTATGGTCCATGCGTTCAAGGCGGTCTTGGAGACGTTATAGGCGGGAATCTTGAAGTCGTAGATCGGCGATGTCGGATCGTTGTGCAGCGCTATCGAGCCCAGGACGCTGGACACGTTGACAATACGGCCCGACGGCGAACGATGCAGCAAGGGCAGGAAGGCTTGGGTTACTGAGATCACGCCAAACAAGTTGGTCTCGAAGGTGCTGCGCCAGGCATCCAATGTTTGCTCGGATACTTTCTTGCCAAACTCATCCACCACGATGCCGGCGTTGTTGACCAGGATATCCAGCCGGCCGTGGCGCTTTTCCACCTCCTGTGCGGCAGCGGCAATGCTGGCCGCATCGGTGACGTCCAGCTCGATGGCCTCGACGGGAAGCCCTTCGCCTTGCAGTTGCAATGCGGCTTCCACGGCTTTGGCGCGGTTGCGGCCGGCCAGTAACGTGTGCACGCCAGCTTCGGCCAATTGGCGGACGGTGTGCAGGCCGATGCCGCGGGTGGCGCCGGTGACCAGTGCGATCTTTGAAGTAGTGTTCATAGCAATGCCTTAGAAAGAGGGATTAGTGGTGCGCCGCAGCGGGCACGACGTTGTGCGACACCAGTGGCCGGTTGGCCAGCTTGCGCAGCGCCACATAGAAGACCGGAGTCAGGAACAGGCCGAACAGGGTCACGCCCAACATGCCGGAGAAGACGGTGATGCCAGTGATCGAGCGCACTTCCGCACCGGCGCCATGCGACAGCACCAGCGGCACGGTGCCGGCGATGAAGGCGATGGACGTCATCACGATGGGACGCAAACGCAGGCGGCAGGCTTCCAGTGCGGACTCGACGATGCCCTTGCCCTGCATTTCCAGTTCGCGGGCGAACTCCACGATCAGAATCGCGTTCTTACATGCCAGGCCCATCAGCACCACTAGGCCTACCTGCACGAACACGTTGTTGTCGCCGGTCAGCCACACGCCCAACAACGCTGAAAGCATCGTCATCGGCACGATCAGGATGACCGCCAGCGGCAGCGTCCAGCTTTCGTACAGCGCGGCCAGCACCAGGAAGGCGAGCAGCACGGCCAGCGGAAAGATGATGAACGCCGCGTTGCCCTGCGTGGCCTGCTGGTAGCTCAGGTCGGTCCACTCGATCTCCATGCCGTTGGGCAGGACCTGCGCGGCCATTTCCTCAAGCTTTTCCATGGCCTCCACGGACGACAGGATGCGCGGGTCGGACTCGCCGAGGATGTCGGCGGCGGTGTAGCCGTTGTAGCGGATCACCGGGTCGGGACCGAAGGTCTCGGTCACCTTCACCATGCTGCCGATCGGCACCATCTCGCCGTTGGCGTTGCGAGTGCGCAGATTGGCGATGTCCTCGACGCTGTCGCGGAACGGACCGTCTGCCTGTGCGATCACCTGCCAGGTACGGCCGAACATGTTGAAGTCGTTGACATAGGCCGAGCCCAGATAGGTCTGCAGCGTGTCGAACAACTCCGTCAGCGGCACGCCCTGCGCCTTGGCTTTCACCCGGTCGACTTCCGCATCCAACTGCGGCACGTTGGCCTGGTAACTGCTGTTGAGGAAGCCCAGGCCGGGCACCTGCGCGCCCGCGCCCTGCATGGCCTGCACCGCGCTCTGCAACGCGCCGTAGCCCAGGTTGCCGCGGTCTTGGATGAACATCGAGAAGCCCGAACCGGTACCCAGGCCATCGATGGGCGGTGGCATCAGTGCGAACGCGAAGCCTTCCTGGACGTTGGCAATCTTCATGTTCAACTCATCGGTGATCTCCTTGGCCGTGCGATTGCGCTCGCTGAACGGCTTGAGGTTGATGAAGGTGACGCCGTAGTTGGGCGTGTTGATGAACTGCAGCGGATTGAAACCCGGGAACGCGACGTCGTTCTGCGTGCCCTCGATGTCCATCGCGATCTGACCGATCTTCTTCAGCGCTGCGTCGGTGCGTTCGATCGACGATCCCTCCGGCATCTTCACGCCGGCGATGATGTAGGACTTGTCCTGCACCGGGATGAAGCCACGCGGCACGACCTGGAACATCAGGCCGGTGGCCAGCAGCAGGCCGGCGTAGACGATGAACACCATGCCGCGACGGCCCAATGCCTTGGAAACACCGCGCTCATAACGCTGCGCATTGGTGTTGAAGAAACGGTTGAACGGGCGGAATACCCAGCCGAACAGGCGGTCGATCAGGCGCGTGGGCGCATCCTTGGGCGCACCGTGCGGCTTCAGCAAACGGGCCGCCAACGCCGGCGACAGCGTCAGCGAGTTGATTGCCGAAATCACCGTCGAGATCGCGATGGTGACCGCGAACTGCTTGTAGAACTGGCCGGTGACGCCGGTCAGGAAAGCCATCGGTACGAATACCGCACACAGCACCAGCGCGATGGCGATGATCGGACCGGAGACTTCCTTCATCGCCAGGTGCGCGGCCTCCAGCGGCGTGGCACCTTCCTCGATATGGCGCTCCACGTTCTCTACCACCACGATGGCGTCGTCGACCACGATGCCGATGGCCAGCACCAAGCCGAACAGTGTCAGCGTATTGATCGAGAAGCCGAGCAGGTACAACGCGGCGAAGGTGCCGATCACCGATACGGGTACGGCGATCAGCGGGATGATGGAAGCGCGCCAGGTCTGCAGGAACAGGATCACCACCAGCACCACCAGCAACGTGGCTTCCAGCAACGTGGTCACAACGGACTTGATCGAATCGCGCACGAAGATGGTGGTGTCGTAGATCGACTTGTATTCCATGCCCGGCGGGAAGCGCTTGGCCGCCTCGTCCATGCGGCGGATCACCTCGTCGCGGATTTCCAGCGCATTGGCACCCGGTGCCTGGAATATGCCGATGGCAGCGGCGTTCTCGCCATCCAGGCGCGCGCGCATGCTGTAGTCGCCCGCGGCCAGTTCGATCCGGGCCACGTCGGACAGGCGCACGACTTCGCCATCGGCACCGGTCTTGATCACGACGTTGCTGAATTCCTCGGTGCTACCCAGGCGGCCCTTGGCATTGATCAGCGTCAGGAAGTCGCTGCCGTTGGGCATCGGCTCGGCACCCAGCTGGCCGGCGGAGACCTGGATGTTCTGCTCGCGCACGGCGGCCAGCACATCGCTGGCGGTCAGGCCGCGTGCGGCCACCTTGTCAGGATCCAGCCAGATGCGCATTGCGTAATCGCCGCCGCCGAACGCTTGCGCGTCGCCAACGCCGGGAATACCGGCCAGCTGGTCTTTCACATGCAAACGCAGATAGTTGCGCAGGTACAGGGTGTCGTACCGGCCGTCAGGCGAGGTCAGGTGCACCACCATCAGGAACACTGGCGACTGCTTCTGCGTGGTCACGCCTTGCCGGCGCACGTCCTCCGGCAGGCGCGCGAGCGCCTGGCTGACGCGGTTCTGTACACGCACCGTGGCCTCATCGGCGTCAACGTCGGAATTGAACGTCACGATGGTCTGCAGCACGCCATCGGAGCTGGCGACCGACTTCATGTACATCAAGCCTTCGACGCCGCGGATGGATTCCTCCAGCGGCGTGGCCACGGTTTCGGCGATGACCTTGGGGTTGGCGCCCGGGTACACGGTACGCACCATTACCGAGGGCGGCACCACTTCGGGGTATTCGCCGATCGGCAGCAGCGGGATCGAGATCAGGCCGGCGGCGAAGATCACGATCGACAGCACGGCGGCGAAGATCGGCCTGTCGATAAAGAATTTTGAGAAGTCCATGGGTGGATTTCCTGAGTAAAAGAAGAACTGCCTACTCCTCCCGCTGCGAAGCAGAGGAGGGCTGTGGGAACTGCTTAAGCACAGGGATAGACGGTGGAATGCCGCCTAATCCCAATCTCCCTTGCTCGCGCAAGGGAGAGGCTTGGTTATTTCATTGCGACCGCGGGGGTGCTGGGTGCGCCCATCTTCACTGCCTTGGCGTCGACCGGCATGCCTGGGAAGAACACCTTCTGCACGCCATCGACGATCACACGGTCGCCAGGCTTCAATCCCTTCTGCACGATGCGGAGACCGTCGGCGGAGCGGCCCAGTTGCACGTCGCGCCGCTGCGCCATTCCCTTCTCATCCACCACATACACGTACTTGCGGTCCTGATCGGTCAGCACGGCTTTGTCGTCGACCAGCATGGCCTTGAACTGGCCGCTGCCCAGCAACCGCACGCGCGCGAACAGGCCAGGCGTGAAGCGGCGATCGGCGTTGTCCAACAGTGCGCGGGCCCGGATGGTGCCGGTGCCGCGGTCCACCTGGTTGTCCAGGAAATCGACCACGCCTTCGTGCGGGAAACCGTCTTCGCTGACCAGTCCGACCTGCACCGGCACCTTGCCGTCGCGTTCGCTGGGGCGTTCGCCGTTGCGGGCCATCTCCGCATAACGCAGGAAGCTGCGTTCATCGGCATCGAAGTGCACGTGCACCTTGTCCAGCGATACCACGGTGGTCAGCACGCTGGCGGCATCGCCCGCGGTCACGAGGTTGCCGGCGGTGACCAGTGCGCGTCCGGCGCGTCCGTTGATCGGTGCACGCACCTTGGTCCATTCCAGGTTCAAGCGCGCAGCGTCCACGGCGGCTTGCGCGGCAGCCACGTTGGCGCCGGCCTGATCGGAAGCGGCGCGGCGCTGTTCGTATTCTTCCGTGGAAATGGCTTGCAGTTCTGACAGTTTCTTGGCGCGTGCTGCTTCGCTGCGGCCCAGCTCGGCCTGGGTGCGTGCGCGTGCCAGTTCGGCCTGCGCGCGTGCCAGTTCGTTGCGGTAGCTGCTGGCGTCGATGGTGAACAGCACGTCGCCTTTCTTCACTTCCTGGCCTTCCACGTAGTTAACGCGGTCGATGTAACCGGAAACGCGCGGGCGCAGGTCGACGGTTTCGACCGCTTCGACGCGGCCGTTGTATTCATCCCAATGGCTGACCTCTTTGATCAGCACCGGTGCGGCGCTGACGGCAGGCGGCGGTGGCGCGCCCGCATTATCGCTGGCCTGGCTGTTGCAACCGACCAGCACGGCAATCGCCAGCGCACTGAAGGCGCCGAGAGCGAGGATGCGTCGCGTACGAGGTGCAAAAGAAGTGGACGTTTTCATGGGGGAAGTCTCTTGGGTGGTGAGAGGAGAATCTTTTTAAGCGGGGGAGGCTAGGACCTGAAGTTAGGTTCAGGTCAAGCGATCGCACGCACGGTCATCGAGAGTAGACGTGCCGGGTATTCATCGCGTGACAACGTCAGTGAAGAAAAGGAAAACATCAGCAGTCGCGCCCGTGGTCGGCCGCGGTCCAAGGTGTTGCCGGGAAATCGGAAAACAAGGTTTTTTCCGGCGGGCGCGCCCGCTCGGACGAATAGGTCACGATAGGCGCCGCCGCAACGCCGGTGCGGCTCAATAGAGATACCGCGCAGCGACCCACCGCCAACGCGCTGGGCCATTCGGCGCACGCGTTGCATTCGTTGGCTGGCGTGGAGATCGGTTGATCCACCGACAGCATCTGCACGCGCACGCCCATGGCATTGGCTTCCTCGTGCAGCACTTGCGCCAACATGCGCATGGCCGCGGCGGTAATGGAGGCGTGGCCATAGCCGGCCCAGCCGCGCTCGGCATGCGGACCGCCAATCAATATGTAGTGAGCGGTTTCGTTCGACTCGGCGAGCAGTGGCAACAGATGGCGTGCGGCGGCCAGGTGCGGGATCAGATCCAGTTCCAGCTTGCGGCGCAGAAAGTCCGCCGGGCGGTCCAGCAGCCGTCCGCTTTCCCAGGGACTGGCCAGACTGGCGAACACCGCGCGCAGCGGACGCTTGCGCTTGCGCACGGTCTTGGCCAGCCGCGCGGCGTCCTGATCGTCGCGAATGCAACCGGAAGGCAGCAGCGTGAGTCCGGGTTCGTCGGCAAAGTGTTGGGCCAGCGCATCCATGCGCGCGCCTTCGCGGCCGACGGCCAGCACCGGGCTGCCGACTTCCAGCAGGGCACCGACCACGCCAAAGCCAACGGTGCCACCGGCGCCCAGCACCAAAGCCTCCGGATTGCGGATACCGGTCATGGCCGTAGCACCCGCGGGGAGCGTGGAGCGCGAATCCGGCCGCCGGATTGAAGACGGCGCGATACCGCGAATTCGCGCGCCTGAGGAGCGAACGACCATTGCGTCGAACGCGCACCGACGATTTCGGGAATGTTGTCGGTGACAGACGCCGACGGTGCATGCAGCGCGCGCCGCAACCGCGAGAGCAGTTGGGGGAGGGGTTGCCACCATGTCGCACGCGCGCCCGCGTCGCCATGCTGCTCGGCAGCGGTGACGGCTTGGGTGGGGGATTGAGCGACGACGAGGGACATGGCGGCTTTCTCGCGGACTGCGGCGCGCGCTGCACCGGGTACAGGAGAGATTCTGGCGATGAAGGCGGTAGAGGCGATATCCGAATCCTGTTCGGCTATTGCACGATCCTGCGCGAACGAGCGAGCGTCGTGCGCCGACACATCCGTGCGTAGCGCCTTCGCGAGATAACGGAAAAAGCCCGAAGCCTTTGAAAACATCCGCTGTCCGACGCTTCTTCCGGCCTTACCGCGAGGTGGGCGCGAGTGGGTAACGGGCGCCGCGATTGAACGATTCTTCGCGGCCCGGGACTGTAGCGGCAAATCCTTGGGGATGCCGGCCGGTGCGATCTCCAATATCCCACTCATGGGACATTTACTCCCGTAGCTGGGATAATTTTCATTACTTTAGTCATGCCAGCCATTGGCGAACCCGCTCGCAACCGGACGTCAACCCGCCGAAAGCGGACCAGTGCGGACTCGCCGGAACCGAACTGCCGCAGCCGATTCGCCGACAACAAGCCCGATTTTCCGGATTCTCCAGAAACCGGCGTGGGTGCGAAGGGCGGGGCGGGCAAGCGGACGGCGAACATGGAGTTAACGGCGCTGTGAGAACGAGGCGCTACGTTATTCCCATAATCGGGACTTGATTAGTCCTGATTTAGGGGAATAATCATCCCGTCGGCGGTCCAATCCGGGATTCGCCAATCGGAGCCTCCCCTATGAGTCACGATCTCAACGACACCTTGATCTTCGTCAAGGTGGTCGAGCAGGGCAGTTTCATCGCCGCCGCCAATGCGCTCGGCCTTCCCAAGACCACTGTCAGCCGAAAGGTGCAGGAACTGGAAACGCGCTTGGGCGCGCAGTTGTTGCACCGGACGACACGCCGGCTAGGCCTGACCGAAGCCGGTGCGGTCTATCACGAGCATTGCCAGCGCATCGCGCGCGAATTGGAAGAAGCCGAAAGCGCTGTAGGCCAATTGCAAGGTGGCCCACGCGGCTGGCTGCGTTTTACCGTGCCGTACTCGGCCGGTATTTCATGGGTGGCGCCGCTGCTGGGTGAGTTCAACCAGCAGCACCCCGAAGTGCGATTGGAAATGGTGTTGACCAGCGACAAGGTGGATCTGATTGCCGATGGCGTCGATCTGGCGTTGCACTTGGGTTCGTTGCCGGACTCCACGTTGGTGGCGCGCAAATTGGCTACTTTCCGCACGCAGATATACGCCAGTCCCGAATACATCGAACGCCATGGCGAGCCGCTGCATCCCAACGACCTGCAGCACCACCGCACCTTGGTGATCAGCAATGCGCGCCACAACGGCCGCGCCAACTGGTCGCTGTGCAACAGCAAGGAGCATGGCGAGTATCCCGTGCATCCGATCATGGTGGCCAACGATGCGTCGGTGTTGATTGGCGGACTACTGTGCGGCGAAGGACTAATGCTGGCCAGCGACGTCACCATCAAACCCTTTATCGAGAGCGGTGTGGTACGCCGTGTGCTGGGTGGCTGGGTCGGCCCGGACCTGGAGTTCAACGCGGTGTTCCCGGGTGGCCGCATGCTGTCGCCAAAGGTACGCGCCTTCGTCGACTTCCTGGTGCAGCGATTGAGTTTCGACGTCAACTTCATGATGTCGCGCTGCCCGGCCATGCTGGCTCAGGAAGCGCAGCGCAAGATCGAAACGGAAACAACGGAAGCGACGGAAGCGGAAGAAACCGCGGAAACGGCAGCTGGACGCAAGGTGTTGGAGCAGGTGCTGTCCTGATCCCGTAGGTCGGGGCCACGCCTCCGAACGTTCCGTTTGCTGGAGACGCATGGCGCGCGTCGGCCACGTAGGGCGGACCTACGCGGTTGAACTGTCGTGGCTTTCGAGGGATTTCGATAGCGAGGGCACCGCAACGCCTTTACCATCGGTGCGCAATGCGGAAGCAGGTTAATTGGACCTTGCCGTTGCATATCTCACGCCTCATCAAGGATGCGCACATGAAGAAGCTGATCGGAATGGCGATGTTGTTAGCGTTGGCCGCCTGCCGCGCCCCCGCACCTGATTCAACGGCTCCTGCGGTCGACACCGCGAAGGAGCCAGCGGTGGCCACGTCGACCGCTCCGACAGAGATGCCGGTTTCCGCCGTTCCCGTTGCGGATCCTGCTCCGGCACCGAGCCCGACGCCGACACCCACCTCCGCTGACGACCCCACCGCCGTCAATCAGTCCATCGATGATTTACTCGGCGATCATGAGCGCTACCAAGCGGTGATCCATCAGTTCCAGAAAGCCGTGGCGGACAAGGACGCGGCTACCGTGGCGTCACTGGTGAAGTATCCATTCACGGCGACCATCGATGGCAAGCGGGTTGATATCGCGAATGGCGAGGCATTCGTGCAGCAGTACGACAAGATCGTCACACCAGCAATTGCCAATGCGATAACACAGCAGAAATATTCTGAGTTGATGGTCAACTACAAGGGCGTGATGTTCGGTAGTGGCGAGGCGTGGATCAATGGCATCTGCAAGGACAAGGCCTGCCGGAAGTTCGATGTGCGGGTGGTAGCGATCCAGCCGACGAGTTGACAGTTGTTTGGAGCGGATCACTCAACGTGTGGGAGTGGTGCCGGGCGTCCCGGCACCACTCCCACAAGGACGCCTCACCTCCGCCGAGGAAAAAAGGCGGCCAAAGCCGCCTTTTTCTTTCAAACAAATCACTAGCGCATCAGCGCCAAGATCATTCCACTTTCACTTCCACCCGACGCGCCTCGTCAGCGCTGCCAGCACCGGTGGTCTCTACCGGTTTGCTCAGAACGATCCGCTCCACCGCAATTCCATTGACCACCAGCCACTGCTGGATCGCCTGCGCGCGCTGCTTGGCCAATTCCTGATTGACCGCCACATCCCCGCTGGTGTCGTGATAACCGGACACCAACGCCTGTCGGCTCGCTTCCGAATGCAACGTACCCAGCACGCTGGACAGACGCGCGCTGGCATCGGCGGGCACAACCGCCGAGCCCACATCGAAATAAACCTTGGCCAGCCGCCCATCGATCAACTCGCCCGCAACCACCGGCGCCGACGACACGTGCGCCGGACTTGCCGACCCGCCACCGATCCAGCCATTGACCGGCAGCACCGGCACCAGCAGCAGCGCCACGATGTTGATGATCTTGATCAGCGGATTGATGGCGGGGCCGGCGGTGTCCTTGTACGGATCGCCGACGGTGTCGCCGGTGACCGCGGCCTTGTGCGCCTCGGAACCCTTGCCGCCATGGTGGCCGTCTTCGATGTACTTCTTGGCGTTATCCCAGGCACCGCCGCCGGTGGTCATCGAAATGGCCACGAACAGACCCGTGACGATCGTGCCGATCAGCAATCCACCCAGCGCCTGCGGCCCCAGCAGCAGGCCGACCACGATAGGCACGGCTACCGGCAGCAGCGAAGGCACGATCATTTCCTTGATGGCCGACTTGGTCAGCAGATCGACGGCCTTGCTGTAGTCCGGCTTGCCGGTGCCTTCCATGATGCCGGGGATTTCGCGGAACTGGCGGCGCACTTCTTCCACCACCGATCCCGCCGCGCGGCCCACCGCTTCCATCGCCATGGCACCGAACAAATAGGGAATCAGACCGCCGATCAGCAGGCCGACGATCACCAGATGGTTGGACAAATCGAAGGTGAAAGAAACCCCCGGGTTAGCCGCTTGCAAGTTGTGCGTGTAATCGGCGAACAGCACTAGGGCAGCCAGTGCGGCCGATCCAATCGCATAGCCCTTGGTGACCGCTTTGGTGGTATTGCCCACCGCGTCCAGCGGATCGGTAATGGCACGGATCTCCGGCGGCAGTTCCGCCATTTCCGCGATGCCGCCCGCGTTGTCGGTGATGGGGCCATAAGCATCCAACGCCACGATCATGCCCGCCATCGACAACATGGCGGTGGCGGCGATGGCGATGCCGTAAAGACCGGCCAGCGAGTAAGCGGCCAGGATCGCCGCGCACACCGCGATGACCGGCCACGCCGTGGACTTCATCGAGACGCCCAAGCCGGCGATGATGTTGGTGCCGTGTCCGGTGGTGGAAGCCGCGGCGACGTGCTGCACCGGTTTGAACTGAGTACCGGTGTAGTACTCGGTGATCCATACGATCGCACCGGTCAATACCAGCCCAACCAACGCGCAGCCGTACAGGTTCAACGCACCGCTGGGCGAGTCGGCCATAAGCTCAGTGGTGATGGGGTAGAACGCGATGGCCGCCAGCACCGCCGACACGATCACGCCCTTGTACAGCGCGCCCATGATGGAGCCGCCGTCCTTTACCTTGACGAAGAACGCGCCAATGATCGACGCGATGATCGACACGCCGCCCAGCACCAATGGGTAGAGCACCGCATTGCTGCCGACTTCGGCCGCCATCAGGCTGCCCAGCAGCATGGTGGCGATCACGGTGACCGCATAGGTTTCGAACAGGTCCGCCGCCATGCCGGCGCAGTCGCCCACGTTGTCGCCCACGTTGTCGGCGATAACCGCGGGATTGCGCGGATCGTCTTCGGGAATGCCGGCTTCGACCTTGCCCACCAGGTCGGCGCCCACATCGGCGCCCTTGGTGAAGATACCGCCGCCCAGGCGCGCGAAGATCGAGATCAGCGAACTACCGAACGCCAAGCCCACCAGCGCGTGCAGCGCGGGTTCGCCGGTGATGCCCATGCGCGCCAGCACCATGTAGTAACCGGCCACGCCCAGCAGGCCCAGTCCGACCACCAGCATGCCGGTAATCGCACCGCCCCGAAACGCGACATCCATCGCTGCGCTGAGTCCCTTGCGCGCCGCTTCGGCGGTACGCACGTTGGCGCGGACGGAAACATTCATGCCGATGTAGCCGGCGGCGCCCGATAGCACGGCACCTATGAGGAAGCCGATAGCGGTGGGCCAACTAAGGAAGAAACCGATCAGCAGGAACAGCACGACCCCGGCGATGGCGATGGTGGTGTATTGCCGGTTGAGATAGGCGCTTGCACCTTCCTGCACCGCCGCTGCGATTTCCTGCATGCGGGGATTGCCGGATGGCTGCCTGAGTATCCAGCGCGCCGAGAAAATACCGTAGAGAATCGCCACCGCGGCGCAAATCAGCGCCAACGTCAAACCGTATTGTTCCAGCATGTCCCCTCCCAAGGTTGATGGATGTTGTCCAGCAGACGCATGAACATAAAACCCAATCCCGATGGAGCTGTTGAACGATTGGGCGCAATGGGCCGCTGCGGTGCATTGCAGCGTGCGTTGCGATGTTCAGACATCCCTGGAGCCGACCCGAGTATGAACCGATGGTCGCGTCGCCGCTAGCCGCTGCGGCCACGGTTCAGTGATTCCATGCCAGCCTGCCGGCTTTCGACAGTGACGGACTACCCGATGCGATACCTGATGCGCTCCATCGCCATGCCGCCCGCCTTTTCCGCCGGCCTGCTGGCAACGACCATCCTGCTGACCGGAACCCTTCACGCCGCAACGACGGAGCCCGAGATAAAGCGCCCCGGCGCGGTCACGCCGCAGGCGATCGGCGCGGTGCACACGGTGCGACAGATTCCAGAAGCGTGCGCCCGCATCGAAGGCGCTTTCACTGGCCAAGCCGCGGAGCCCTACCGCTTTGCCCTGGTTCGCATCAGTCCGCAATGCCAGCCCCGCGCGCGCGTCATCGATTTCGCCAAAGCCCAGCCTTCGGAAACCACGGGCTGGAAATTCAACGACCTGGTCCGCATCCCCAACGCCGAATGCCCCTCGCAGCAGGCAGTAGTGCGCGTGTGGCGCAAACCGGTCGACAACACCCTGGCTAAAGATGGCCAAGGCCAGGCCCGCGTCTACCTGGAAGAAGCCAAGCAGCACGCTGCCGCCGGCAAACTCGCCCAGGCCAAGATCCCGCTGTACGCCGCGGAGATGGCAGTGGAAGGAAAAGCCTGTCCGTAGCCTGTGATTCTCGTATGCGATACACGGTTAGTAGCCTGCGCTGTGCGCACGGATCAGCGATGCATCGGTATGGGAAACTATCGGAACGCCCACTGTTGTGCCGCGAGTGTCGCAGAAGCATTGCCGTATAAAAGCAGAAGGGCCGCGAAAATGCGGCCCTTCTGCTATCTGGTACGGAATGGTGTCGGGTTACGTCACCAGTTCCTTGGTCATGAAAATGCTGTAAGGATCTTCCACATAATCCGCAAAAGGCGCGCATTTCTGGAATCCAAAACTGGCATAAAGCCGGTGCGCCGGTGCGAACGCTTCCATTGATCCGGTTTCCAAACTGAGCCGCTGGTAGAAGCGGCGCTGTGCTTCGTCCAGGATATGGCGCATCAGTGCGGCTGCCACGCCCTTGCGCAGATGGGCCGATGCCGTTCGCATGGATTTGATCTCGCCGTGCTGGGCGTCCAGTTCCTTGATGGCCCCGCAACCCATCAGCTCGGAACCGTCCCATACGCTCCAGAAAGTGATCTCCGGTTGGCGCAACGCATCGATGTCCAGGGCATGGATGCTTTCGGGAGGGGAGTGCAGTGTCATGCTGTGCAGATGCTCGCGTAGCAATTCAATTATTTTTGGACTGCTCAGATCGTCTATGCGGATTTCCATGGAGTTTTTCGTTTGTCGAGATTGTTGTGTTAAAGAAATGCGTGGGTGCGCAACGGCATCAAAAGGATCGCTGAAAACTGCTGGGAGACCTGCTTCAAGACCTATCCGGCTCCCCTGAAAACTGGTCCGCTTCCTGCGGAATGACAATGCCCGGCAGCATGCGGGACGTCCAAATGTGGATGGCTTGGCTGAGGTCGACAGGTTTATCCAGTGAGCCGCCTTTGACACTTAGGACGTCGCTGGCGCCGCGCCGCTGATGCCAGAGCCTTGACCCGCACGTGGGACAGAACGCGCAGTCGAGCGTATTTCCCGAATCGGTAGAGCGCGACCAGACATTTGGCTCGCCTTGCAGGAGTTGAAGCGCAGCTTGCGGCACGATGAAGGAGATGCCGAACGCCGACGCGGACTGTTTTTGGCATTCCCGGCAATGACAAACGTAAAGCTCAAGCACCGCTTGTGAGAGCTGGTAACGGATCGCGCCGCACTGGCATCCGCCGAGGAGGGTCTCGCTTTCGTTCGACATGATTGCCAGCCTCCGGGTTAGACCCTTGCATTCGAATTATTCTAGCTGCGATAAGGACGTCGTTCTAAACCTGAAACCACAGTTCGACGCCATCTACAGATCCGATAGCGTATGGTGTCGCCCCGGATTCTTAGAGATCGGCACAGGAATGGAAGGCTTTCCAGGCAGTCCTGCCGTCAGACGGGGCATCGATCCCTCGGCTGCGCGCTTCTTCAATGTATGCCTCTCGGTCAAATCGGCAGCCGGAACCAGCAAGCGGGCAGCGGCCAGATGAAGTCCGGTCGGTTGCTGCCCCTGATCGTTGCCTGTGCGTTATTTATCGAGAACATGGATTCGACGGTCATCTCGACCTCGTTGCCGGCGATCGCCAAGGATCTGGCGACTGACCCGATTGCGCTAAAACTCGCGTTGACCACCTATCTGCTTGCGTTGGCGGTCTTTATTCCCATCAGCGGCTGGGTCGCCGACCGCTTTGGTGCGCGGCCGACCTTCATGACAGCGATCGGCGTATTCCTGCTGGGATCCATCGGTTGTGCCGCCAGTATTTCCCTGGAGACGATGGTCGCCGCGCGCTTCCTGCAGGGCATGGGAGGCGCGATGATGGTGCCGGTAGGGCGACTGGTGCTGTTGCGCACGGTACCGAAGAACGAGTTGGTGCAGGCGCTGAGCTGGTTGACCATTCCGGCGCTGGTCGGGCCGGTGGTCGGGCCGCCGCTGGGTGGCTTCATCACCACGTATTTTGACTGGCGCTGGATATTCCTGATCAATATTCCGATGGGTTTGCTAGGCATCGTGTTGGCCAAGCGCTTCATTCCGGACTTGCGCGAACCGACGCCGCCGCTGGACTGGCGGGGTTTTGTGCTGGCAGGCGTCGGCCTGGCGTTGGCGATGTTCGGCTTCTCCACCATGGGCAGGCACTTGGTGTCGACGCCGTTGGCCGTGGGTTCCTTGCTGGTCGGTATTGGTGCACTGGTGGGTTACGCGTGGCATGCGCGCCGGCACCCGCACCCATTGCTCGATCTGACCTTGTTCCGCCTGCCGACCTATCGCGCCGGCGTGCTCGGTGGCTCGCTGTTCCGCATCGGCATCGGTGCCATTCCATTCCTGTTGCCTTTGATGCTGCAACTGGGCTTCGGCCTGAGCCCCGTGCAATCAGGTTTGCTGACCTTCGTGTCCGCACTTGGCGCGATGTTCATGAAGACGATCGCCGCCAACGTGCTGCGCCGCTTCGGCTTCCGCAATGTACTGGTGTTCAACGCACTGATCGCGTCGGCGTTGCTGTGCTGCTTCGGCTTGTTCCGGCCCCAGACGCCGCACGTCTTCATCATCGCCACTTTGCTGGTCAGCGGCTGCTTCCGCTCGCTGCAGTTCACCAGCTTGAACGCCATCAGCTATGCCGAAGTGGATTCGCCGAAGATGGGCCAGGCCAGCAGTCTGGCCGGCATGATGCAGCAGCTGTCGCTGAGCATGGGCGTGGCGGTCGGCGGCTACATCCTGGAAATCGCCGGCATCATTGGTGGCCGCCCGTCGACCGATGTGCACAATTTCTATATCGCCTTTGTAGTGGTCGGCGTGATCTCTGCCAGTTCCGCCTGGATGATGTCGCGATTGCCGCGCGATGCCGGCGCGGAGATGTCCGGCCGTGCCGAAACCGGCAAGGAAATCGCCGAACCGAAGGTGGAGCAGCGGCCGGCGACGTGAGTTGGAGCCATTTTCTTGCCGAAGCGTCTTTAAGCGGCTGCTCCCTATCGCCTGCCGTTGCGACGGCCTCATTGCCATTAACTGAGCGCTATCGCGAGGCGCAGCTCCGCTCTACGAGTACGGCTAAATACCTCTCGCATCGGCATAGACAATCCAAGCCCCGCAAACCAGCACGAAATAAGCCAATCCACCCAGTGAAATTATCTGTGATCGGCGCAGCTCGGGGCGTCGCTGCCCTACGGTGACGGCGTAGGACAATAGTCCGAACTTGCTGATACTGCGTCCTTCAGCTACTGCATGCTCCGCTAGCAACATGAAATGGTGGATGGCATAGGCGAACGGGAGAAAGAGAACGGCGACCGCCATCGCAACGACTGCCGCAATCGGAAGCCCCGATGGAACGGCACCGAATGCCTTCGTAAGCACAGGCTGCACGTCGGGTGAGAATGTGGAACCAACGATGAGCGCGTAGATCAACGCCGGAACCACGTAGCTTGCCTTGCTCTTCTGGGGCATGGACGATTTTCACCTCGTGCTGCTGGCTAAGGGAGTTGCGTCATGTGGCGCGTCTCCGAACTAAGTCGATCCATGAGCCGATCTGACGTCAGATAGGCTGCTAGGCCGCGTTCGGATCCATGCGAACGTGGCGCCTATTCAAGCCCTGCTGCGATCGACTCCGGCCCGAATGAATGGTCAGGCCGCTTCAACACAACCGCCTGGCTTGAGTACCCGCTCCGATGACGGCGGGTACTTGACCAACAAGTGCGCAGGGCGAATGGGACGCGGACTGAAGTTGCCGCCACAATTCGGGCAGGTGCCGTGAAGAACCGTCTGTGCGCAGGATCGACAGAACGTGCACTCAAACGTGCAGATCATCGCTTCGGCGGAGTCAGAAGGAAGATCTTTGTCGCAGCATTCGCAGTTGGGACGAAGTTGCAGCATGTTTTTCACCGTTCGCGGGAAACTGGAGAGCTGTCAGTGCTTGAAGTGAGTGGCTTCGCGGAACTGCGGCCGGCCTGATTGAGCTGCCAAGCGTCAACCGACTGCCGGAGGAAAACCGGTAGATCTGTCGTGGGCGGGAAGACGTTGAGGTGATAAAGCATGTCAGCCACGTGGCCGCGGTGATACGTCGTGTGATTGACCACATGCAGAATAATCTGCTCGCGCGACATGGCCCCAGCGCCACCGCCGATGAACTCGAACTCCACGACTTCATCGAGCTGCTCGCGGGACAACGAGTCAGCATAGTCGACGTACCAGGTGTCTATCCGATGCTGGGAACCAATGAGGTCCTGAATGCCGGGATGATCGGCGGGATTGCGAGTGGTAAGCCCATGGGGCCTACCCAGTAGATGGGACTGCCACACGAAGTCCATGGAGTACGAATGATTGAGTGTACGAATGAGGCTGCCAAAGTAGATGGGGGATGGAGCAACCAGCTCCCATTCCGGGAGGCCGGCGATGACCGACAGAAAAACGTCATCTGCCCAGGCCTTGTAGCGAGTAAGCGTTTGTACCGAATTCACGTGGCTCTCCATTGACCCAAATAGCTGAACCAAACTGAGGTGCCAAGGGTCTTCGGTCTGAACAATGACCGGTTGGCACTAAAGTTGCCATAAGCCGTGGTCGTTGCCACCTTGAAGATAGATGGCGAACGTTCCATGGCCCGGAATCTCCATGGGCGGGTGAGCAATCTTGCCGCCAGCCTGAACGATAGCGGCAACGGCCGCATCGATATCTTGCACCAGCCAGTAGGGTCTCACCACGGGGTCCTCTGTTTCACGCAAGGGTGCGCGCACTCCCACCAACCCGCCACCGGCCAATGCGGCGGTTCGCGCATTGCCGAGCCCGGCGTCGGGCTCGCCGAACTGCACGTTGTTTGCTGAGGCGTATGCCGCACACACCGCGTCTACTTCCTTCGTAACGATTTCGAGGTATTGGATTTTCATGATTTCCTCTTTGCGTCAGGTCCAGGGGTATCCGCACCAATGCGGACAGAGCTGTTGAATATTGGCTCAAGGGGGAGCCCGAACTTTAACCATTTATTGCTCTTAGGGAACCTCTGAATAATTGTCGTCATCCCCGCGAAGGCGGGAAGCGCTCTTCAACAGCCGAATGGCTGGTCATCCAGCGACTCAAGCCTTTGAAAGCAAAGGCGCTGGGTTCTCGCTTTCGCGGGAAGCGCTTTTCAGCAGCCGAATGGCTGGTCATGACAAGTAAAAGCGGAGTTGTTCAGAGCTTTCTTAGGCTCACGGATGATGGACCGCTACCCGCCAGACCCAGCGCATGACCCGCTCCCCATCAGCATCGATCAGCAAACCTTCCGATGAGAAACCCAGCCGCTGGACGAGCTTGGCGGACGCGACATTGCCCGGAAGTATATGAGTAACGACATCGTGCACCAGGCCGCTCGATGCCGCCCGTTGGAGGAGTTGCCCAAGCGCCATGTTTGCCGCCCCGCGACCCCGCTCCGTACGGGCGATCCCATAACTGATCTCGACACTGCCGTTGACGGGCGCCGTTTTGAATCCGCATGCTCCAAGCACCGTTGATCGCGATGGGGAGACGATCAGAAACGGAACGCACCACAAGACGGGTGTGCCGCGGTCCAGCTGCGCCAGTGCGCGGGCGACGGTCTTGGCAGGTGGTAGCGCGCCTTCAGGAACCTGCCATCCATCGAGCTCAACCGGTTTGGAGGCGGCAAGCCGGCGAAGGTTGGCCACACTTAGGGCGGTTAGGAACCTCTGAATAATTGTCGTCATCCCCGCGAAGGCGGGGATCCAGCGACTCAAGCCTTTGAAAGCAAAGGCACTGGGTTCCCGCTTTCGCGGGAATGACAAGCAAAAGCGGAGTTGTTCAGAGGTTCCTTAGTTCAATTGGCTCTGATTCTGGTGCTTGCGACATGATCTTTAGGAACCTGTGCCTGAACTAAGCCAACCCACGAAATGGGTCCGTTTGGTGAATTATTCAGCCCAAGCAACGTTCTCACGAGAGACTGACGCGAAAATGGAAGCACTCAATCCCAAAGCCCTCGCGAAAGTAGAACCGGTGAGCGTGTTCCCGGGTCACACGCGAGATCAGCTGAATCTCGCTGCATCCAAGAGCACGCCCTTCGTCTTTCAGTCTGGAAATAAGTTGTGCGCCATAGCCTCGCGACCGGACACGTTCGTCGGCGACCAGGTCGTCGACATAGATCAGGCTCCCGCAGTACAGCATGTTCATCACGCGATAAGAAGCGACAGCCCGCACTTCTCCATCCTCGGAAAGGACAAGCAGCTTGAGCCCATCACTTGCCATGAGGCTGCGAATCAGAGGCACATACTGAGCGCGCTCGAGATGCGGGCGGAGTTGCTGCATGACTTCAAACGTCGACGCGATCTGGTCGTCGGTTTCCGCGTGATCGATGATGGGCGTCATTGGCGTCTAGCACCATTCCAGGATACGGAGCCGCCGGGAAGCTCCATATCCGTGTCCTGCTGCTGCAGGACGATCCCTGCGAAGCTCTCTTTCGCGATGATCGGGCCTCAAAGGTGGCGTATCTCCGCGGGGGTGTCCCACCAACTATTGTCTCGACCATTGGTGTATTTGATGGGCGCAGCGATAAGTTCGTCCGGCGTCACGTCATCCAGCGATGCGACTTGGATGGCTACATAATGGCCGCCGATCTGCTCGACATAGCCGCGGCCGAACGGTCGTATGCCGCAGTGGCGGCAGAACAGATGCTGGCCGCTCTTGGTGCCGAATTCGTAGCCGCTAAGATCTGCTTCGCCCTGGAGTAAGCGGAACGCTTCCGGCTTGATGATGGCGGACCAATTCCTGCTCTTGGTGCAGATCGAGCAGTTGCACTTGCCGGTTCCGGCGCTCAAATCGATATCCGCCTCGAAGCGAACGGCGCCGCAATGGCAACTTCCGGTGTATGTCTTCAACATGTGGCATCAACCTCCTCTGGCATGAGACGACGGGGATGAAAGCTGGACCAAAATTCTCAATATCGGTGCTTTTTGTAGGAGCGCCGTCTCGGCGCGAGCTTTTGCTTTGTCGATCGGTGCGGGAAAGAGCTCGCGGCGGGACGCCGCTCCTACAGAGGCGAACGAACATCCGAGCGGGCGCCGAACATACCCGGCTCCTGGAAACATCAACAAAACATAGGTGCTTAGACAAGGCCTTAGCCAGGCTTCATCCCTCCCAAGCCGGCAGCTTCGGCTTCACCGCCACATTCTTCAGCGCCACATAATTCGGTAGACCGTCGCGGCCGTAGGGCGGATAAGCTTCGCCGCGGATCAGTGGTTCCAGGTATTTGCGGGCGGCGGGGGTGATGCCATAGCTGTCCTTGCGAATGAAACCGTTGGGCATTTTCTTTTCGTGATTGGCCACTTTGGTCAGCGGTGCGGCTTCGATTTTCCAGCGGTACGGTGCATCCGAGCTGCGCACGATCACCGGCATCACCGAGTTCTGTCCTTTCAACGCGAACTGCACCGCTGCCTTGCCGACTGCTTGGGCCTGTTCCCAATCGGTCTTGGAGGCGATGTGGCGGGCCGAGCGCTGCAGGTAGTCGGGCAGGGTCCAGTGCACTTTCATGCCGAGTTCGTTCTTGACCCGGCCGGCCAGATAGGAAGCAACGCCACCCAACTGCGTGTGCCCGAACGAATCCTTGCCACCGCCGGCATCGGCGACGAAGCGACCGTCGGCGTACTGGATGCCTTCACTGGCCACCACGACGCACCAGCCCACTTTGTCGACCACTTTCTTGACTTGCGCGAGGAACGCGGGCTCGTCGTAGGGGCGTTCCGGGAACAGGATCAGATGCGGCGCTTGCTCGGGCGTTTGCCCGGCCAGTCCGGCCGCCGCTGCCAGCCAGCCGGCATGCCGGCCCATGGCTTCGTACACGAACACCTTGGTCGATGTCTCCGCCATGGCGGCCACATCCAGCGCCGCTTCCCGCACGGATACCGCCGTGTACTTGGCGGCCGAGCCGAAGCCCGGACAGGTGTCGGTGACGGCCAGGTCGTTATCCACCGTCTTGGGCACGCCGATGCAGGTCAGCGGATAGTCGAAAGCCGCCGCCAGCTGCGACACCTTCAGCGCGGTGTCGGCGGAGTCGTTGCCGCCGTTGTAAAGGAAATAGCGCACGTTATGCGCCTTGAACACCTCCAGCAGACGCTCGTACTTGGCCCGGTCCGCTTCCAGCGATTTCAGCTTGACCCGGCAGGAACCAAACGCACCGCCCGGGGTATGCGCCAGGGCGCGGATGGCGGCCGGTGATTCCTTGGATGTGTCGATAAGTTCCTCACGCAGGGCCCCTAGAATGCCGTTGCGGGCCGCCAGCACCTTGATCTTGCGGGCCCGGGCCTCGGTGATGACGGCGGACGCGGTGGCGTTGATGACAGCGGTGACACCGCCGGACTGGGCATAAAGCAAGGTACCTTCGACCATAGTGGGTTCGATCCGAATAGGGGGGATGCGGTAAGCTTCACATATATGACGCGGTGCAGCGTGGGCGTGGCGTGAGCCAGAACGCCGCCGGCCGCCAGCAGAATTCTAGTTCAGGAGTTACACGATGCGATTGGTTCTACTGGGCCCACCCGGGTCGGGCAAGGGCACTCAGGCGACGCGGCTGAAGGAATATCTGCAGGTTCCTCATATTTCCACCGGTGATTTGCTGCGGGCCGAAGTGGCCGCTGGCAGTCCGCTGGGCGTGCAGGCCAAGGAAGTGATGGCGCAGGGCAATCTGGTTTCCGACGAAATCCTGCTGGGCATGCTGGAATCGCGTTTCAGCCGGCCGGACACCAAAAACGGTTTCATATTGGATGGTTATCCGCGCAACCTGGCCCAGGCCGATGCGTTGGGCGTGCTGCTGAAGAAGATCGGCCAGCCAATGGACTACGCCGTGCAGTTGGAAGTACCTACCGAATTGCTGGTGGAACGCATCGCCGGCCGTGCCGCCGCCGAAGGCCGCGCCGACGACACCCCCGAATCGGTCCGCACGCGCTTGAAGGTCTACAACGATCAGACCGCACCGGTGATCGAGTACTACCGCCAGCACGGCCAGCTCACCGTGGTGAACGGCGTCGGCAGCCTGGACGACGTGTTCAATCGCTTGATCGAAGCGCTGTCGCCGGCCAAGGAAGTGGGCTGAGTTTTTTTGTGAAGCGGGAACGGGGAATGGGGAACGGGGAATGATGGAGCCCATACCCGGCGAGATTCCGTGCTGCGGATTACCTGTTGTGTGGCGCTGCCGCAGTTCACTGAGATCCGTCATTCCCCGTTCCCCATTCCCCGTTCCCGCTTTTCCTCCCCCAGCCGACCAATCACAGCCATGAAACTCCACATCCTAGGCATCGCCGGCACTTTCATGGGCGGCGTGGCGGCGTTGGCGCGCGAGTTGGGGCATACGGTCGAGGGCAGCGACCAGGCGATCTATCCGCCCATGTCCACGCAATTGGAAACGCTGGGCATCGCGTTGGCGCAGGGTTATCTGCCGGAGAATATTTCGGCCGATTGCGATGAGATCGTTATCGGCAACGCGTTGTCGCGCGGCAATGCCGCGGTGGAAACCGTGCTGGATGCCGGGCGCAAATACACTTCCGGTGCGCAATGGCTGGCCGAATACGTGCTGCCGGGCCGCGAGACGCTGGCCGTGGCCGGCACTCACGGCAAGACCACCACCAGCACCATCCTCACTTATCTGCTGCAGGTCGCCGGCCGCGAGCCGGGATTCCTGATCGGCGGCGTGGCGGAGGATTTCGGCGTGTCGGCGCGTCTGGGGCGGTTGCGCCCATCCGGCGCTATGCGCCACCCCGTATCAAGTACGGGGCAGGCTCTTCCCCCGCCTGCAGGGGAAGGGACCATGTCGTTGTCTGCGACAACGAGCTTTCCTTTTGTGGTCGAAGCCGACGAATACGACACCGCGTTCTTCGACAAGCGCAGCAAGTTTGTTCATTACCGCCCGTTGGTCGCGATTCTCAACAATCTGGAATACGACCACGCTGACATCTTCCCGGACGTGGCCGCGATCCAGCGCCAGTTCCATCACCTGGTCCGCACGGTGCCGGCCCGCGGCCGCCTGATCGTCAACGGCCAGGACGAACACCTGGACGAAGTACTGGCGATGGGTTGCTGGACGCCGGTTGAGCGCTTTGGGCTTCAGAACAGCGTGGACGACGCTGCGCTGACGTGGAGCGCACGCTTGGTCAACGACGACGGCAGCGCGTTCGCGGTACTCCATGACGGAAAAGTCGTCGGCGAAGTGCAGTGGCCGTTGCTGGGCAAGCACAACGTGCTCAACGGGTTGGCGGCACTGGCGGCGGCGAACGCCGTTGGCGTGGATATCGCGACGGTCATTCCCGCCCTGGCGGACTTCCGCAGCGTGAAGCGCCGCCTGGAAGTCATCGGCCGGTTCGATGACATCACGGTGTACGACGATTTCGCCCACCACCCCACTGCCATCCGCACCACGCTGGAAGGCCTGCGCGCCAAGGTCGGTGCGGCGCGCGTCATCGTGGCGATGGAACCCCGCAGTAATTCCATGCGTCTGGGCGCCCATTCCGAAGCGCTGGCGCCATCGTTCCAAGACGCCGATGCGGTGGTGTTCCTGCATCGACCGGAGCTGCCCTGGGATGCTGCCAAAGTGGTTACAGCGATCCGCGGCGATGCGCGTACCGTGCCGGATGTGGAAGCGTTGATCGCCACGCTGAAATCCATCGTGCAGCCAGGCGATCACGTGGTCTTCATGTCCAACGGCGGCTTCGACGGCGCGCCGAAAAGATTCCTGGCTGCGTTGGGCTGACGCACAGATACGTTTTCTCTGCGAGGATTTTCTCTTCGCCTCGCCGAAAGACCGCGTTTGTCGACATTTCCACCAGGTGACCTTCTCGTACACTGATCGCATGGCGTCTACCGAATCGCTGCCATTGTTCCCGCTGCACACCGTGCTGCTGCCGGGCGCTGCGCTGGGACTGCGCATATTCGAGCGCCGCTATCTGGATCTTGTGCGCGATTGCGGGCGCAACGGTACGGGCTTTGGGGTGTGCCTGATCCTGGAAGGTGGGGAAGTAGGCCGGCCCGCCACACCCGCCGCCTTCGGCACCGAAGCGGTAATCGAGGATTTCGATACCGGTGCCGATGGATTGCTGGCGCTGAGGCTGCGCGGCCGCCGGCGATTTCATGTGACCCGTACGCGAGTGCGCGATAACGGCTTGGTGATTGGCGATGTGGAATGGCGCCAGCCCGATCCCGACGAAGAACTGCAGCCTGAGCACGCACTACTCGGCACATTGCTGCAGACCATGCTCGATCATATCGATGGCGATCAGGCCAAACTGTCGCCACAACTCTTCGATAACGCCGCCTGGGTAGGCTGGCGCTTGGCGGAGCTGCTGCCGATTACAGCGGAGCAGCGTTTGAGCGTATTGCAAGAGGATGATCCGCATGAGCGGCTGGACCGGCTGTTGCAGCTGATCGTGTAACGCGGCCTGCTTTTGTAGGAGCGCCGTCCCGGCGCGAGCTTTCATCTTGCCGCACAGAGAAGAGCTCGCGGCGGGACGCCGCTCCTACCGGGAGCGCAGCTTTTCGTAGAGCCGATATCTCACGGTGCCTGGAGCGGTGTAGCCGCGGCGCCGACACAGCCGTTTTGTGGGAGCGACGTGAGTCGCGACCGGAAACGTCAACGTCGCGACTTGACCAGCCATTCGGCTGTTGGCTTTTAACCGCCAAACGGCGGGTCAAGCCGTCGCTCCCACAAGGAATTTACCCGCTCCTTACGTCAGCACGCACGGAGACTTAAGGAGATGCCAGCGCCGTACGTATCCGCAAAACCGGCAACTCAGATTGCGGATGCGGGGCCTGTTGGTGCTCCAATTCACTGGTCGCCTGGGTCACTGCCTGCAGCGCGGTGTTGGCTTCACGCAGCGGCCGCCAAACACTGATCAGCCCGAACGCGCGCTGGCGTTGCAGGACTTGCGCGCTGCCGATCCACAACGGCACATTGCCGGGTTGCAGTTGCGTATGAGCGGGCCACAAGCGCAGCACGAAGGTCTCGCCGGGCTGCAGACCTTCGCGCAACATCAGCAGGCTTTCTGCGCGGGTATCCAGCGTCGCCGGCAATACCGGCAGTTCGGTATCCGGCAGATCGTTATCCAGCAGATTCAGCGCTTCTTCCCAACCGGCTTGTTCCTGGAAACGCCAGCCGTCCGCTTCCAACTTGGCCCGCAGCGGCGCAAGCGGCCCAGCCACCTGCACGTCCAGCGGCCAGCGCTGTTCGTCGTCGAAATCGTTGCGCCGTGCCGGCTGTTGCGCCCAATCCTGTTGCCACCAATCGGCCATGGCCAAGGATTGTTCCGTCACCGGCGCTTCGAACTGCGCCAGCATCGTTGCGACATTACGCGGTGCGTGCCATAGCGCGGTGACGGTGAAGGCGCCATAGAACAACCACGCCAACGGCTTCATCCAGAATGAACGCACCATGCGGCGTCGATAGGCGATACCCAGTATCAGCAGCCACACCATGCCGAACAACATCCCGCCGATGATGTCGCTCAACCAATGCGCGCCCAGGTAGATCCGCGCGAAGCCGATCAGAGTCACCACCACGCCCGACACCAGATACGGCCACACGCGCGTGCGGCCCGGCAATTCGCGCGCGATCAGCACGGCGAAAAAGCCGAAGGTGATCGTGGACATGGTGACTGCGATGGATGGAAAGCCGAAGCCGCTGCTGACGCTGGGCGGCTTGGGGATATCGACCGAAGCGCCCAGCCACGCGGTCAGCGCCAGCCCGAACGCCAGGGCTGCCAGCCAATGCGCGGCGGCCATCCAGCGCTTGCGCCAGCACAGATACAGCAGCACCAGCAGCGAAGCCGGTGCCAGCACTTGTTCGTCGCCCAATGAAGCGATGGCAGCCAGCGGGTAATCAGCCAGTGGATTGCGCAGTGCCAGCATCAGTTCGTGCACCGCCAAATCCATGCTCAGCGGTTCGCCATGGCCTATCACCAGGATCAGGAACGCGAACCACACCCACACGATGGCCAGCAGCAGGATGCCCAACAGCGCCAGCGGTACCGATTCGCGCCGCTTGGGGTCGAATACCGCTCCGGAATAGCGGCCCAGCACCGGATGCGCGTGGGACCAGGCGATCGCGCGCGCCAGCAGCGCATCGGCGTGATCGGCGAACCAGCGATAGGTGTACAGCACCCCGGCCCAGGCCAGTGCCAGCACCAGCACCAGCAACCCCACCACCAGGCCCAGTCGGCCAGCGACCGCCGCTACCGCATCATAGGCATGACCCAGCAACCAGCCGGGCGCCAGGAACAAGGCCGCCCACGACGCGGCGGCAAGCCCGCTGGCCAGGAAATAGCGTTTCAACGGCATCTTCAGCATGCCGGCCACCGCCGGCACGAATGGCCGGATAGGCCCCACGTAGCGCGCCACCAGGATGCTTTTCAGCGCATTGCGGCGAAACAGCAGCTCGCCGCGGTCCAGCAGTTGCGGATACTTGCGGAAGGGCCAGTGATTGCGCAGCTGCGGCCCCCAGCGATGGCCCACCCAATAGCTGGTGGCGTCGCCGAGCAATGCGCCGATCGCCGCGCATATCAGTGCGTAAGGGCCGTTGATTTCCCCCAGGCCAATCAATACGCCCACCGCGAACAGCAGCGGCAACGCCGGCACGATGGTTCCCAGAATGATGACTGCGTCGCAGAACGCAATGGCGAAGATCACCAGGCCGGCCGCGATCGGATGTGCGCTGATCCAGGCCAGCAGGGTATCGAACCAAGAGGAATTCATCGGGGCAGATTATAGGCGGCGGTTCATGACCGCCGCCTACCTCCGCGGGAGGTGGCCTGGGCACTCCGCGTAGAATGTCGCGGTGAACGACGACGTCATCGAAATTACCGCTCTGAAGGCCGACAGCTTCGGACGTATCGCGCTGATGCGCGGTAGCCGTGGTGTCTTCGTGCGCCGGGACTTGTCCGCATCGCCATGGTGGTTGCGCTTTCCTGCCTGGCGCCTGGCGCGCCGGGAAGCGCGCGCCATCGCGCAATTGAACGGCTTGGCGGACACCCCGCAACTGCTGGCATGGGACGGCGTGAGGCTGGACCGCAGCTATATGGAAGGTGCGGCGATGTACCAGAAGCCGCCACGCGGCGACGTGGCTTACTTCCATGCCGCCCGGCGCCTGCTGCTGCAGGTACACCAGCGTGGCGTTGCCCACAACGATCTGGCCAAGGAAGCCAACTGGCTGGTGCTGAGCGATGGCCGCCCCGCGCTGATCGACTTCCAACTGGCCGTGCTCGGCCGTCCGCGTTCGCGCTGGATGCGGCTGCTGGCACGTGAAGACTTGCGTCATCTGCTCAAGCACAAACGCACCTACTGCCCCGAAGCGCTCACGCCGGTGGAGCGGCGCCTGCTGAAGCGCCATTCCTGGCTGCGCGACCTATGGTTCCGCACCGGCAAACCGGTGTACCGCTTCGTCACCCGCAAGCTGCTGAAATGGGAAGACAATGAAGGGCAGGGGCCGAAGCCGTGAGGTGAAGCGGGGAACAGGGAATAGGGAACCGGGAATGGAGGCTCCCTTGGATCGGCGCCCTTCGTACTCCATTGGCAACACGTCTCGACAATGCAAAGCAAAAACTCCTCCGAAAACTTTCATTCCCTGTTCCCTGTCCCCCGTTCCCGCTTCGTCTCTCCAGCGATCCCACTATGACCCTTCAAGGTAAAACCCTCTTCATCACCGGCGCTTCGCGCGGCATCGGCCTGGCCATCGCGCTTCGCGCGGCGCGGGATGGGGCCAACGTGGTCATTGCCGCTAAATCGTCGGTGCCCAATCCCAAGTTGCCGGGCACCATCCACACCGCGGCGCAGGCGGTCACGGACGCGGGCGGACAGGGGTTGGCATTGAAGTGCGACATTCGCGAAGAGGATGACGTGCGTGCCGCGGTGGCGGCTACGGTGGATGCGTTCGGCGGGATCGACATTTTGGTGAACAACGCCAGCGCCATCTGGCTGGCCGGTGTGCTGGATACACCGATGAAGCGCTTCGACCTGATGAGCCAAGTCAATGCGCGCGGTAGTTTCCTGTGCGCGCAAGCGTGTCTGCCGTATCTGCTGAAGGCACCCAATCCACACATCCTGACGTTGGCGCCGCCGCCTTCGCTGGACCCCAAATGGTGGGCGCCGCACACCGGCTATACGCTGGCCAAGATGGGCATGAGCTTCGTGACGCTCGGGTTGGCTGGTGAGTTCGGGCCGCAAGGTGTTGCGGTCAATGCGCTGTGGCCGCGAACCATCATCGCGACGGACGCGTTGAACATGATTCCAGGCGTGGATATTTCGCGTTGCCGCAGGCCGGAGATCGTGGCCGATGCCGCGCATGCGGTCCTGACCCGGCCAGTAGCGGGTTTCCACGGACAATTCTTGATTGACGAAGCCGTCCTGCGCGAAGCGGGGATTGAAGATTTTTCTTCCTATGCAGTCGATCCGTCGCAGCCCTTGTTGCCGGATCTATTCCTGGACGCGTGAGCGTGGATTGCCCCTTCTGCGCCATCATCCATGGCAGGGCGCCAGCCAGCGTCGTCGCGGAATCCGAACAAGCCATTGCTTTTCTCGATATTCGGCAACCTGTTCCGGGACACATCCTGGTCGTACCGCGCGCGCATGTGGAAACCATCTACACGCTGGAGCCTGCGATGGCTGCGGAAGTGATGCAACTTGCCGTGCGTATGGCGCAGGCGCTGCGCGTCTGCTTCGATCCGCCCGGTCTCAATCTTTGGCAATCCAATGGCGCCGCTGGCGGACAGGAGGTGCCGCATTTCCATCTGCATGTGCAACCTAGACAGCACGATGATGGCCTGCTGCGCATCTACCCTCGGGAGGCGCCGCCATCGAGTGATCGCGCCATGCTCGACGCATTGGCCGCTCAGTTGAAACATTATCTGCCTGGCAATAATCGCTGAGGTTGCGGAGAATCTACCAACAAGCATGAGCCCACCTGGCCGATCCGCATCTACCTGTTTGCCAACGCCTAGATACCGCCACGCATACTGTCTTCTCTGAGGTCCATATGAAATACCTGCACGCCATGCTCCGCGTCCATGACCTGGAGGCTACGAGCAAGTTCTTTACCGAAGGCTTGGGGCTGATCGAAACGCGCCGCATGGAAAATCCGGACGGCAAATTCACTTTGGTCTATTTCGGTGCACCTACCAATCCGGAAGCGGAAATAGAACTGACCTATAACTGGCCCGCGGATGATGGGTCACCTGCTGAAAATTACGGCAGCGCACGCAACTTCGGCCATCTGGCGTTCGAAGTGGACGATATCTACGCCACGTGCCTGCACCTGCAATCCATGGGCGCGGTCATCAACCGCCCGCCACGTGACGGCCGTATGGCATTCGTGCGCACGCCCGATCTGATTTCCATCGAACTGCTGCAAAAAGGCGGCCGTTTGCCGCCGCAAGAGCCGTGGCTTTCGATGTCGAATACGGGTAGTTGGTAAACGTTGTTTTATAACGGCCCTAAGCGGTCCGCGACCCTGTAGGAGCGCCGTCTCGGCGCGAGCTCTTCCTGTCAGGCCGCGATAGAAGCGAAAAGCTCCTCAACAACGAACCTGGTCAAAGCTCGCGCCGAGAC
>NZ_JAVGJT010000041.1:0-2208 GCF_040948865.1 Pseudoxanthomonas sp. UTMC 1351
CGCTTGAGCTTGGCGTTTTCGGCTTCCAGCTCCTTCACCCGCCGCAGGTCCGACGCCTCCATGCCACCGTACTTTGACTTCCATTGGTAGTACGTCGCCACGCTGATGCCGGCCTGACGGCAAATATCTTTCACCGGCACTCCGGCGTCGGCTTGCTTGAGGATCGAGACGATCTGGGTCTCGCTGAACTTCGACTTCTTCATGGAACCTCCTGGTGGTGAAAACATGCCAGAAAGTTCTACTTATTGGGTGTCTACCAGGTGGGGAAGCTTACGGATTGGCCTCGAAGCACTGTGCGCGACCGACTGGATCAATCCTGATGTCGAAGACCGGTTCGTGGGTGTCATCGCGCATGAGTACGTCCATGTCCAGCAAGCGGTAGCTTTTTCCGAGATGGAGAACGCCACCGTCCTCGCCGCTTCGCTTGAGGAAGGCGCGGCCGAATTCATCACGGAGCTGACCACCGGCTCCATTGCCTATTCCTATATGAGCGGGTTGACGGCAGGGCGTGAAAGTGAAATCGAAACGGCATTCGCCGCCGACGTGGACAAAACCGATCTGTCGGACTGGCTCTACAACAGCACGCCAGAACAGCCTGCCGATCTCGGTTATTGGGTCGGCTATCGCATCGTCAAATCCTATTACCAGCACGCCGCCGATAAACGCCAAGCCCTTAGCGACATTCTCAACATGACGGACCCGAAAGAATTCCTAGCCAAGAGCGGCTGGCGGCCGGGAGTTGCACTCGATTAGATTCGAACACGGCAGGACGCCTTATTCTCATGGCTCTATTTCCATTACCTGCCGCTAATTCGTTCAAGCCGAACCCGCTTCGCGTGTCAGTTTAACTCAGCAACTGTCTTGTAATCCGCTCTTCAAGCGACCCCAGTCGCTTCCGCTAGCAACTCGTCTCGTCGCCGTGCGTTGATAATCGTCAGCAGCTTACGCATGCAGGCGACCAGCGCCACTTTTGCCAGCTTTCCGCGGGCTCGCAGTTGCTGATAGTGCGCTTTCATCAACGGCTCCCATCGCACCGCCGATTGCGTCGCCATGTACAGGGCAACGCGTACCTCGGCTCGGCCGCCGTAGATGCGTCGTTTGCCCTGACTTTGGCCACTGTCACGATTGAGCGGCGCAACGCCGACCAGCTTCGCAATCTGCTGCCGCGTCAGCTGACCCAATTCCGGCAGCAGCGACAACACGCTGGCCTGGAACATCGGCCCCAAGCCTTTGGACGAGCGCAGCGCTGGGGTTGCGTGGCGCTGCAGCAATTCCTTAAAGGTGGTGTTGATGACAGATTGCTCCCGCACCAATGCGGCCAGTGTCTTGCGGACGAGCGGCCGAATAGTAGGCAACGTCATGGCCAATTGCTGGCGGGTGCGTTGAATCGCTTCGGTGATCTGATGACGCCGGCGCAACCAGCCTCTGAGCTCGCATTGCCAAGGTTCGAGTCGGGCATGTGGCCGCAGTCGTGCGGGGAACACCTGGGCCATTTCGGCCAGCATGCGGGCATCCAGCGAGTCGGTCTTGGCCAACTGGCCGGTAGCACGGGCGAAGTCGCGCGCCTGGCGCGGTTTGATGCGCGCGATCCACAGGCCCGCCTCGCTGCAGGCAGCCATCACTGCATCCTCGTAGCCGCTGGTCGCCTCTAGCACGATGTGGATCTCCTCCAGGCCCCGCGAACGCTGCAGCAGCCGGCGGATGCCTGCGGCAGTGTTCGCAAACCGCTGGATCTTCGCCTCGCCGTATACCGCCACATCGAGATTCGCCTTACCTACATCGATACCGACTGCCCCCATGCTGGCCTCCGCGCTAAAGCAGGAACCTCGAGAGCATCCCGGCCTGGCCCACGCTTATCGGTGCGAGGGAAACCTCGCGCAACTGTCCGGGCGTTCGGTCGTGAGATCCGGTGTGCGACCCTTGCTGAGCTATGGTGCTGCTACACCAAGGCGTTATCGGGCGCGCACATCGGGCTCTCGACCGCTACAGTAGGGAGAATTCAGGACATAAGGCGTTAGGCCCCAATGCACGAGCTAGAAGCTTGCCCGAGGTGCTCAGCAGAATTTATAGCCCGTAACGCGCTTGTTTCTGGTGGGGTTCCCGTTGGCTTTAACGTTTTTACCTTTTCAGATGTGTCGGTAAATATCCGTTGTCCCGACTGCTGGCACGTGTTTTCTGCGCGCAAACTCAAATTTTTCGGATTTGTTT
>NZ_JAVGJT010000042.1:0-29571 GCF_040948865.1 Pseudoxanthomonas sp. UTMC 1351
GCTCGTTCTGTGATCATTTTTCTAAGCGCCTGTGGCTTAACCATTCATTCAAAGCCGAGCCCACAGGGCGGCGCCTAGTGCACGCCTTCCGCCATATTCGCACCCAGTCACCGCCCAGCTGCGGGCAGGCTTAGTTCAGACGTTAGCCCGTATGCGAGTCCTGCTTATTCTGTTACTAGCGGTTTTTGGTTCGGCACCTTCTCTGGCAGCCGAAGTGCAGCTTCGCGTCACCCGAGATCCTCGGCCCTGGGATGGCTATCCGGAGACGCTAGGCAGACCCGTTGCCACCTGGGTCGGTGACAAGCTCCGTATTCGTTATGTGGCAAATGAGACATCGACCAATGTCATTGCAAGCGGCCGGCCTGGCGTTCTTGTGTCAGAGTCTGCACTTACCCTTTGTTACCGAACTGAGTCTGTAAGCTTTCCTCCTGGAGAGCCGATCCCGGCTTGGGTTGGGCCCGTCCTGCTAGAGTTCGAGGTAAATGGTGCCCCGCAGCGCGACTATGACATCAGCGTTACCGCTGACTGCCGGTCCACTACTGCGGGCTAACCATTCATTCAAGGCGAACCGATTCGCTGCCCGACTACAAGACATAAGGCGCTAGGCCGCTATGAGAGGACAAGGACATTGAGACATATGAGCCGTCCCATTCTCGCTGTTGTCGCCCTTGGCCTCATGCTGGTAGCGGGTCCACTTCCTGCGCAGAACGCCTCAAAGCCAGACATAGCTACAGAACTTCCCGATGTCGCATTGCCGCCTGAGCTAGATCGCGTGCTCCGCGACTATGAGCACGCATGGCGTACGGGTGATGCGGCGGCCCTCGCCTTGCTGTTTGCGGAAGATGGGTTCGCGCTGCAAAGCAATCGCCCACCAATCCGTGGACGTCCGGCGATCCAGGCAAGCTATGAAGACCAAGGAACGGGCGGCCCATTACGGCTGCGCGCGCTCGCTTTCACCTCCACAGACACGATCAGCTACATCATTGGTGCGTACAGTTACGGCGATAAACCCGGCGACGTAGGGAAATTCACCCTCACTCTGCGTCGTGCGCCCGGCGAGCCGTGGCTGATCTTCTCGGACATCGACAACTTGAATGCCAAGCCGCGGCAACAGAACGTACCGGGAACGCCGTCACCTACCCAGAGCCCGGCGGCGGGGCACTGATGTCGTGTCCATGCGCCCTCATCTGGTTGGGTCGTATGGCGAGGTCTAGCCATTTATTCAACCGAACCCGCTTCGCGGGCCGGCTTAATTCGGGCGCTAGCCAGCATGTTGAAGGTTAAGCGTTGTCCGATCTGCCGGGCACCGATTTCCCCATCGCTGCTCGATCACTTGCCACCAAAGTTGCATTACAGGCAGTATCAGTGTGCGAGTTGCCATTCATGGCTGAGCGTCAGCTGGAGAACAAGACTTCAAGCTGGGATTTTCGCTATCTTCTTCATGATGGCCTCCGCGGCGCTGTTCTCTCGGTGCGCATCATGGATCTATAACTTTAGTGATGGAAGCGCAGTCAAGGCTGTCATGGCTCAGCCTGTTTCCAAGTTCGTGTTCGTTGCTCTGTTCACGGTGATCACTGTCTACTTGATCGCATACGTCACGCGGTTTTTGGCCCATTGGATCCCATCCTCGGACATGTAGAGGTGGCTAACAATTCAGCAGCGGTCTTGTAACTCTCGCTTCAGCCGACCGCGATTGCTTCTGCTCGCACCCTATGGAGGCACAATGATCATCACCATCTCCAAAGTGGCAGACCTCGACCAGTTCTTGCGGACTTTCGCGAACGAGGGGGTCGAGAAGAGAAGGGAACATGGATGTAAGGGTGCCTATGTCGTCCGGGACCCCGATGACGCCCACCGGGTGTGGGTGTTTTTCGACTGGGCGCAGGAGGATTACGAAGGGTTCCTCGCCGACCCGGAAATTCCAGCAATCGCACGGAAGCTCGCTCTCCGGGAGGCGCCGGTGAAGGTTGAGCCCGTCGCACAGTACGACGCTTGACGCTGCTCGCCCTGAGGGAGCCTCAGACAGGCAGCCAGACCAGTACCGCACGCCAGTGAGTTTTTGTAATGTGTCGGTGGCCGCAGACGCAGTATCGGTCGCTCCCGGCGCAGCGGCCTGACAATTCATCCAAGCCGAACCTGCTTCGCGGGTCGGCTTACTTCAAGCGTTAGGCTGTTGGAGCAAACCTGCTTAATCGGAGAGGACAAATGATCGAGCTCCCCATAAGAGATCCGTGCGACCTTTGTGAAGGGATGGCAGGTCGCGAAGAAAGATGGGCGATCATAGACGAAAGCGAACACACGTTAACGGTGATCAATCCGTGGCAGTTCGAAGTTGGCCAGTGCTGCGTTATCACACGCCGGCATGTCGCAACGCTGCTCGATCTTTCTGACCAAGAGTGCACGGCAATAATGGTTTCGGCAAAAAGAGTCGCAGAGGCGCTCGTCAAGACTTATCGGCCCCTCGGAATTCTTACGTTTCAAAATAACGGGGTCTTTAGTGGACAGGAAACACCGCACTTCCATTTCCATGTCGTGCCTAGGCAGAAGGGCAGTGATTGGGGCGTAGGCCCGCCTCAACTCGCAACATTCGATGGCGCCGGACGCAAAAGGGGTACCTCACACGATCCAAGCGGGGATGCACAGCGCCGAAAGCGAGTTCAAGTTTCTGCCAGGCAACTTACTGAAACCGCGGTCCTAGTTCGTTCGAATCTGTCGGAGTAGCCAGGTTGTTGCGGTGTTCCGGCTTAGGCATTGGGCGGCGGCAGGTTTGGTGCGGACACCCGTCGGCGGCGGCCTAACGGTTCATTCACGCCGAACCTGTAGGTTCCGTTCAATCTTTTAGAGTTGTCACGTAGGTGCTGACCCAGTCGGTTTGACCTGGGCGCTAGACTTCCCGGAATCCTGGATGTTTCCATCGGAGGCAAAACCATGACCCATCCGGCCATCAAGACCGTTACGACGTCCGATGAAGCTCCCGCCATTGCTGTCACGGTATTGGCGTTTAGCTCAGATCCTGCAGCGCGCTGGACATGGCCCGATCCGCAGCAGTACCTCATGCATTTTCCCAGCTTCGTGAAGACGCTAGGCGGGAAGGCATTTGAACATGGGAGTGCTTATTTCGTGGACGGCTATGCCGGGGCGGCGCTGTGGCTACCGCCCGAGGTCGGCCCTGACGAGGACGCGCTGATCGCACTGCTGCAACGCACCGGATCTGCGTCGGTGCAAAAGGACCTTCTGGCGGTTTTTGAACAGATGGCGCGCTACCATCCGCAGGAGCCACATTGGCATTTGCCGTTTATTGGCGTGGACCCATCCCAGCAAGGAAAGGGCTACGGAGTCGCGTTGATGAGACACGCCCTGATCCCCTGCGATCGCGACCACGCGCTGGCCTATCTTGAATCCAGCAATCCCAAGAACATCCCCCTCTATGAGCGGCATGGGTTTGAGTTACTCGGCACTATTCAGGCAGGGTCGTCGCCACCCATCTTTCCAATGCTCCGCAAACCACGATGACGATATCAGCATCACCGCGCCACAAGGGAGGCAGCATGAAAAGCACATTCGTCACGGCGCTGGCTGTCGCCGCGCTCCAAGTCACGCCGGTAGTTGCCGGGCCACCGGCCATATCACCGCTGACAGGTCAGTGGACTTTGGACGTGAGCACTTTACCAATGCCGCCAGAAGCGCGTCCAAAGAGCGTTGATCTTGATTTCCGCTATGCGCCTGACGGGAAATGGATAACTCACACCGAAATAATCGACCAGAACAACAGTAAGATGTTCACGCAATCTACGTTGTCTCTGGATGGCACACCTGGGCGAGCTTCTGGTACCTATTGGGCCGACGTTGTCGCTGCAAAAATGCCAGCTCCAAACGTCCTCGTAATGCAGATTGTCTACCAGGGAATCCCGAGATCTACGCGGGTTTTTTCGGTGAGCGCGGACGGCAAAGTCTTGACCGAAACCGAAGCATATTTCAACGAGGATGGAACGCCCATGATGCGTACCGCCTTCTTCTCTCGCGTGCTCAAAGAGCCCTGAGCTCATAAGCCGCACTGCGTCTCTCTCGCCGTGTATGGAGACCGGAAACGATGGATGGCTTCGAATCTGTCCATATCCAAACAAGTGAGACCAGCATTTTCGTTCGCTGGGCGGGGTCTGGGGCGCCGCTCCTGCTGTTGCATCTTTTCTTTGCTGTTGTCGAAGATATCGCACGCAACCCCACTTAATGGCTCAGCGCGATTCAGGCGCTGCCTTCGAAAGAGGAATCGTCGTGAAAGCTAGAATTTCTGTCATCACACTAGGTGTGGAGGACCTGGAGCGTTCGGTGGCGTTCTATCGGGACGGTCTTGGATTACGTACGAACGGCATCGTGGGAGCTGAGCTTGAACATGGTGCTGTGGCGTTCTTTGATCTTCAGCATGGATTGAAGCTTGCGGTATGGCCGCGCAGTAGCCTTGCGCATGACGCCGGCCTCGAAGTAAGCCCTTCAAGTGCTACCGACCTCTCGCTTGGCCATAACGTTTCCACCCGTGCCGAGGTCGACCAAGTCATGGAGCAAGCAGCAACCGCTGGCGCTACCGTAGTCAAAGCGGCACAGGACGCGTTCTGGGGAGGCTACGCTGGCTACTTCCAAGATCCTGATGGGCACCTTTGGGAAGTGGTATACAACCCCGACCTGCTGCCTGACGGGGAATAATTGTCGTGTAAAGGCACGCTGGATTCAGCGGCCATAGAAAGGGAGATTCCCGAATGAGGATGATACCGATGCTGCCTGTAAGGAGCGTGGCGGCGAGTGTCGAGTTCTACCGGAAGCTCGGCTTTGGCGTGGAACGCAGAAATGACGATTGGGCGTGGGCGATGCTCCGCTTTGACGAGTGCCGCTTAATGTTGGATCAATCGATCAATCTGCATCCGGAGGCGCCCCGCCAGTCCGTTCTTTACTTGTATCCCGAAGACGTAGTGGAGTATCACCAGCAGGCGCGCAGGAACGGGCTGGACGTTCCTGACCTGGACGTCACTTTTTACGGCCTGACCGAGTTCAGAATTGATGATCCGGATGGCAACCGGTTGTGGATTGGACAAGATAGATCAACGGGAACCTAGCTAGGGCCCGTTAACGCTATTGGGATGAACCACGTTGCTTCCCGCCTTGCCAGGGGCTGATGCGCGGCGCAGCGACAGGCTGGCCGCCTGTTCAAGCCGCGCGCAAGTTCCTGGCGAGGCGGGGAAGCAACCCGAAGAGCCTGCCCCGTCTTGATACGGGGGCCGCAATCCAGTGCGCACGGGATTGCGGCGTGGCCCATCCCAATAGCGTTAACAGGCCCTATTATTCAACCCCCGCCCGATTTCCTTTTGGCTGACTGCTTCCGCGGACCGAATCGTTGAAGCCAAATCTGCTTCGCGACTTTCCTTAGGGAAGCTCTGAACAACTCCGCTTTTGCTTGTCATTCCCGCGAAAGCGGGAACCCAGTGCCTTTGCTTTCAAAGGCTTGAGTCGCTGGATCCCCGCCTTCGCGGGGATGACGACAATTATTCAGAGGTTCCTTAGCTCCATAGAAAAAGCGAGTGTCTACGAATGATCAAGAAATCAGTCGGCTGGTTGGTCATGACGCTACTTGCGGTGGCGGTGGCGGGTTATGCCTTCGCCATTTTGGCCATGCCTGGATTTCGCCCTGGACTCGTTCAAGCGCTACTTGCGGAGCGACCGGTGGCTGCGTACGCACATTTCCTGGGTGGGGCGATTGCGCTGGTCGCTGGAGCCTTCCAACTTAATACGTGGTTGAGGAATCGCTTTCTGGGATTCCATCGCTGGCTGGGCCGGTTGTACATGCTGGCGGTGATCGGTGGCGGGGTTGCGGCGCTGTTTCTGGCGCTGCATTCGTCCGCTGGCCTGATGGCCCAGCTGGGATTCGGATTGCTGGGTGTCTGCTGGATCTTCAGCACATCGAACGCTTATCGCCACATCCGGCAGGGCCATGTGAGCCAGCACCGGAGTTGGATGATTCGCAGCTATGCACTTACGTTGGCCGCGGTAACGCTTCGCTTGTACTTGCCCTTGAGCCAGATTGCCGGGTTTTCGATGATGGTGGCGTATCCGGCGATTGCCTGGCTTTGCTGGGTCCCCAACTTGCTTGTCGCGGAATGGTTTGTCCGGTCGCGATATTCGTTTGCGATGTTGCCCGGTGGCTCGGTTGGGGCGAAGCCGCTTCGTAGCTCGGCCTAGGTTTCAAGGAATTTGGCGCGGCTCTGGCTCCGGAGTCATTGCGCTAAGAGCAGCGGAGCAAGCTCCGCTCTACGAAAAGCACCTCCACGCAGCTGTTCGCCATCTTCTACCGTTGCGACGACCTCGTTGTTATTGATTCGGTGCTATCGCGAGGCGCAGCTCCGCTCTACAGGGTTCTGCCGCTCACGGGCAATCCCAAGCGAGATTGCCTCTCGTAGAGCCGAGCTCGCTCGGCTGCTTTTCGCGCGAACCCGTAGAGAAAACTTCCAAAGAAGCATAAGCAGACTCTGCTCTACAACGACAATGTCGATGCCCGATCTGCTTAGCGCTGTACTTTCTCGGCTTCTCTATTGCACCTGGAGCAGCGGAGCGACCTCCGCCCCACGGCGGCAGTGTCAATGCCGGGGCGCCTTACTGTTGCGCCATTTCGGTTTCTATCTCGTCCGCGCTGCGGGCCAGGGCGTTGGTGAGGACTCGGTGGCCGTCGCTGGTGATCAGTACGTCGTCTTCGATGCGGATGCCAATGCCGCGCCACTTTTCATGCACGGCGGTGTCGTCGGCGCCGACATACAGGCCGGGTTCGATGGTGAACACCATGCCAGGTTCCAATTGCCGCGACTCGCCGTCGATGCGGTAATCGCCCACATCGTGCACATCCAGGCCCAGCCAGTGGCCGGTCTTATGACGGTAGAAGCGCCGGTAGCGACCCTCGGCGATGTTCTTTTCCAACTTGCCTTTCAGCAGTCCCAGTTTCAGCAGGCCTTCGGTCAGGGTTTCGACGGCGGCATTGTGGCCCGCCTCGTAGGCGGTGCCCGGCTTGGCTTGTGCCAGTGCGGCTGCTTGCGCTGCGCCGACAAGGTCGTGCAGCGCGCGTTGTTCCTTGCTGAAGCGGCCGGTAACCGGAAAAGTGCGAGTAATGTCGGCCGCATAGCCGCGATACTCCGCGCCGGCATCGATCAGCACCAGTTCGCCCTCTTTGGCCTGGCCGCTATTGGCGCGGTAGTGCAACACGCAGGCGTTATGGCCGGCGCCAACAATGCTGTTGTAGGCCGGCCAGGCGTCGTTGGCACGGAACACGCGCTCCAGGTCCGCCTGCAACTCGTATTCGCGAATGCCGGGCTTGGCCGTGCGCATCGCTGCCCGATGCGCTTCCACGCTGATGTCAGCGGCGCGCTGCATCAGCTTTATCTCGTCCTTGGATTTGAACAGCCGCAGTTCGTGCAGCAGATGGCCCAATTCCAGAAATTCATGCGGCGGTTGCGCGCCTTGCCGCACCTGCGCCCGCACATGCCGTACCCAGCCGATCAGCTTGAGGTCGAAATCGGCATCACGGCCAAAGTGGTAGTAGACACGCGAACGCCCTTCCAGCAGACCAGGCAGGATTTCGTCCAGATCGTCGATGGGGTAAGCGTCGTCCATGCCGAACTCCTCCACCGCGCCTTCCTGGCCGGCACGCGGACCATCCCACCCTTCCCGCTCCGGGTCGCGCTCGCGGCAGAACAGCAGCGCTTCACCGTGTTTGCGGCCTGGCACCAACACCAGCACCGCTTCCGGCTCAGGGAAACCGCACAGGTACCAGAAATCCGAATCCTGGCGGTAGGGATAGAAGGTGTCGTGGCTGCGTACGCGCTCAGGGGCGGCGGGCAGCACCAGAATGGCGTCGTCTCCCACCATGCGCATCAATTGTTTGCGCCGACGGGCGAACTCGCCCGCGGTGATGCCGGTTAGCGCTTTCATTAGAGCCTGCTAACGCTGGTGGGACGAGTCACGTCGACAGGTCCTAGTTCAGGCTCTGGCGGTGACGCGGCCCCATGACGCAATCCCCGTGCAGCAATAGCACGGCGACGCGAACGAACTCCTCCAGTTCCGCCAGCGCATCCTCGTCTTCCTCATCGTCGCTGCTTTCCGCCGACGCCTGCGCCAGGCGCGCCATATCCTGCAGCGCTTCCTGGCCTTCTTCGGACAGTGGGGGCTCGGCGCCGACAGCCAGGCCGAACCCACCCAGGAATCCACGACACCAGCCAAACAGCCCTTCGGCGCGTTCGCTCAACGATGTGTCTTCAGGAAGCAGGAGGTCGAAACCGAAGCTGCGATCTTCAAGCTGGGCCACGCTGGTCAGCCGCAATTCGTCCAAGGTGCTGCCGGCTTCCGGGACGGGCAACTGGTCATCCACCAGCACGCGCGCCAGCCAGGCCGGGGAATTCTCACCGCCGCCGGTCAGCCAGCCGCACAGCGCCCCGTGCAATTCGGAGGGGTCCACGCCAAGCCCCATACGCTGGGAAACCTTGGCCACATCGGCGGTATTGGGAAGTTGGGACATATAAAACGCAATCCGCCAGGGGATACGGACAAGTGGGAAGTGTAGCAACGAAAAGCGCGGGGATCGCTTGTTGTGCGCGCCGTCACATGCCTACACTCGCCAAACCCTTGGCTCGGGACGGCCAAAGACCCCATGTCGTTAAACCTCGCCGCCGTAGTGACCGCAACGGCTTCGCCGTTGTCGGCCCGCTTGCCCTGGATACTATTCGCAGGCGCCGTCCTGTTGATCGTGCTGGGCATTGCCGCTTTCCGCTATCTGCTGGCCTGGCGGGAATCGCGACACGCGTCATCCGACTCTTCCCGCAGTGAGTTGCTTCGGGCTCGCGACGAGCGGCTGAAACTGGCCTTATGGGCGTCCGGCGAACAGTTCTGGGACTACGACCTGGTGCAGCGCAAATTGCACGGGATGCGGGCTGACGAAAGCGCACCAGATGCAGCCGACATCACCGTACTGACGCGCCATGGCGAGGTGCCCACCATCCACGAAGACGACCTGCCCTACGTGATGGAGCGCCTGCGGCTGCACCTGCAGGGCAAGTCATCGCTTTTCATGTCCGAACACCGCATGGATTTGCGAGGCGATGGTCACTGGGTCTGGATACGCGCGCGTGGCCGGGTGGTCGAACGCGATGAGGAAGGACACGCGCTTCGCATCGCCGGAACCGCCCGCGACATCACCATCAGCCGCAACGCGGAGTACGAGCACCGCATCGCCAGCGAAGTAATGCGCAGCATGAACGAGGCGGTAGCGGTGCTGGACTGGGCCCATCATTTCATCACCATCAATCCCGCCTTCACCCGCATCACCGGGTACTCGGAAGAAGAAATCATCGGCAAGCCAGTGCGGATGCTGGACAGCGACCAGCACGACGAGGCTTTCTTCGACCGCTTGGACCAAGACCTGCGCCGCACCGGGCATTGGTCGGGCGAGATATGGAAATTGCGCAAGGACGGCGAAGAAATCCTCTGCCATATCGAAACCAACGTGGTGCCGGATGCCAGCGGCGAACGGCCGCTGTATGTGCAGGTACTCACCGATATCACCGAACAGAAGCGCGCCGAACAGGAACTGCGCTACCTGGCCAATTACGACACCCTGACCAGCCTTCCGAATCGTTCGCTGCTTTCCGAACGTCTTTCGCGCGCCATCGTCCGCGCCCGGCGCGAGCATGGCCGCGTGGCGGTGCTGTTCATCGACCTGGATCGCTTCAAGGACATCAACGACTCACTGGGCCACGCCACCGGCGACCGCATCTTGCGTGCCGCCGCCGCGCGCGTGCAGCAAACGGTGGGGACGGAGCACACCGTGGCGCGCCTGAGCGGCGATGAGTTCACGGTGGTGCTGGAGGACATCGCTTCCACCGAGGAAGCCGAAGCCATCGCTCAACGCATCATCCAGGCGTTCCGGTTGCCGCTGAACTTCGGTGAACGGCTGGAGCTGTCGGTAACGCCGTCGATCGGCATCAGCCTGTATCCAGAGCACGCGCAGGTCCCGACCGAACTGCTTAAGCATGCCGATACCGCCATGTACCAGGCCAAGGCCATGGGCCGGCACACCTACCAGGTGTACGCGGAATCGATGGACGAAAAGAATCGGCACCGCGCCATCCTGGCCAGTGCCTTGCGCCGCGCGATCGACCGCGATGAGCTGTCGTTGGTATTCCAGCCACGGCTATCGATTTCGCAGCAACGCATCACGGGAGTCGAGGCGCTGCTGCGCTGGGACAGCAAGGAATTCGGTGTGGTTTCGCCAACTCAGTTCATTCCGCTGGCGGAAGAGTCCGGCATGATTCTGGAACTGGGCGCGTGGGCGCTGCGCCAAGCCTGCATGACGCTGCGGGAGTGGCACCGAGCCGGCCTGGAAGATCTGAGCGTCGCAGTAAACATATCCGCCACCCAACTGCAACGCGGCGACTTGCAACGGGTCGTGGCGCGTACATTGGCCGAAACCGGCGTTCCCGCGAACCGGCTGGAACTGGAACTGACCGAAAGCGTGATCATGGCCAATCCCGCACAGAACGCCGACACGCTGCGCGCCTGCCGGCGGCTGGGCATTTCGTTGGCCATCGATGACTTCGGCACCGGCTATTCCTCGCTGGCCTATCTCAAGCGGCTGCCGCTGACGACATTGAAGATCGACCGAGAGTTCATCAGCGACCTTACCCACGACATCGACGATGAGGCCATTACCAGCACCATCATCACCATGGGACAATCGCTGGCGCTGAAAGTGGTGGCCGAGGGCGTGGAAACCTACGACCAATACGAATTCCTGCGCAACCACGGCTGCGACGAAGTGCAAGGCCATTGGGTCTCCGCCGCACTGGAGCCGGAGCAATGCCTGCGCTTTATCCGCGATTACTACCCCGGCTCAGGTGTGAGGGTGGCTTCGTAGGGCCGAGATCCTATGTTGGCGGTCAATCCGTCATGGCGACAGCGCCGGCATAGCATCCTTGTGGGAGCGACCACGCCGTTTGTAGAGCGACCGCTCAACCGCCCTTGACCATGGTAGGGCGGACCTTGCTCCACCTTGGGGCAGCGGGACGCAGCCCCGCTCTACCGGGACGCGAGCCACTCCCTTGACCGCTTGGCGCGCGCATGCCTATCGTGGCGGCATGGATAACGCCGACCTCCTCGACCAGCTACGCAGCCTCAGTGCACGCATCCAGGAACTGGTCGACCGTTGCCAGCGCCTGGGCGACGAGAACCGTAGCCTGCGCAGCCAACAGGAACAACTGGTCGGCGAACGCTCGCAGTTGCTCGCCAAGAATGAACAGGCCCGGTCGCGCGTAGAAGCGATGATCGCCCGCCTCAAGTCGCTGGAGCAGCACACATGAGCGCCACAGAACCGGTCAGCGTCCACATCCTGGACCGCGAGTACACCGTTGGCGTGGAACCGGGCGAGCGCAACAGCCTGATGTCCGCGGCCAAACTGCTTGACAGCAAGATGCGCGAAGTGCGCGGCAGCAATCGCATGGCGGCGGTGGACCGCGTCGCGGTGTTGGCGGCGCTGAATCTGGCACATGAATTGCAACAGCTGCGCAACGAAAGCAGCGCGCGCGAAAAAGAACTGTCGCGCACGCTGGCCGATCTGCATCGCAAACTGGATAGCGTCCTCGGCGCTACGTAACGGTGCGGATAAGCGCGCACCGTCACGCTCCAGACCGCGCACTGAATACCGACCGACGAACGGACTATGCATTTGCGGCCAGGCCGCTATACTTCTGCTCGCGTCCTCTGCTGTGTACGACAGCGCGCGCAAACATTCGCCTTGTCCCTTAATGACGACCACGGGAAGGCCACGGAAGCCGGGAGTGCATGTCTGCCTCGCAGCGGAAAGCCCGATGGCCCCCAAGCTTTCCCACTTGAACCCCGGGTTCAAGGTCGTTTACGCGAGCATCGCCATGGCGGAGGACGTATTTTCTTTCTGACACGCTCCTTGTAGGAGCGCGACTTCAGCTCGGTAGGAGCGCCGTCCCAGCGCGAGCTCTTCGCTTCTCGAGCTCTTTGTTTCTACCGCAATCTGACAGAATAGAGCTCGCGCCGAGACGGCGCTCCTACATGTTCTGCATACGCTGCGAAGTCCATCCAGCGGCGTTTCCCCGCTTGCCTTAAAATTCCACGCATGAATACTCTGCGCGGAATCGCCCATGACCTCTGAACGCGACGCGCTGCGCCGCGAACTGCGCCAACGCCGCCGCGCGATTCCCGCCCCGGAGCGTATTGCCGCCGCCGATGCACTGGCGCAACGCCTGCTATCCCTGCCCTTCGCACCCGCTACCGGCTACGTTGCCGGCTATTGGGCGATGGATGGCGAGATCGCGCTGCACAGCTGGCAGATCCGTCTGCCGCGCGAACTGGTGTATTGCCTTCCGGTCTTGCATCAGGACACGCGCCTGCGCTTTGCGCCCTGGCGTCCGGGCGATCCCTTGGTCACCAACCGGTTCGGCATTCCCGAGCCGGATGTTGCCTCTTCTTCCGCGCTGGAACCCGAAGCGATGGCGATGATCGTCGTTCCGCTGGTGGGTTTCGATGAGCACGGCAACCGGCTTGGCATGGGCGGTGGCTGGTACGATCGCACCCTGGCGTTCCGGCGCGCCCAGTCCGCGCCGCCCTGGCTGGTCGGGGTGGGATTCTCCTCGCAGCGCATCGATCCTCTGGCCCAGGAAACGTGGGACGTACCGGTCGACGCACTATGCACCGAACGCGACACGCTGATCATCGGACATCCGCAATGACCGCACGCAAACGCTACTGGCTGATGAAGTCCGAACCGGACACCTTTTCCATCGATGATCTTGAAAAGGTCAGCGTGGAACCGTGGAACGGCGTGCGCAACTACCAAGCCCGCAATTTCATGCGCGACGGCATGCAGGTGGGCGATGGGGTGCTGTTCTATCACTCCAATTGCGCGGTGCCGGGCATCGCTGGCCTTGCCAAGGTCGTCAGCCGTGCGTATCCGGATCCGACCCAGTTCGACAAGAAAAGCGATTACTACGACCCCAAGAGCACGCCGGAAACACCGCGCTGGATGCTGGTGGACGTGGCGTTCGATCGCAAACTCAAGCGCACGATCCCGCTGGATGAAATCAAACAGCACACCGATGCATTAGGTGAAGGCTTCGCCTTGACCAGCCGCGGCAGCCGGCTGTCGGTGATGCCGGTGACCGCTGCGCAATGGAAATACCTACTGTCTTTGGAGTAAACCTGTGCCCCAGAACCCCGCATCGCAGAACGAAGCCAAACGCCTGGCCGGCGAAAAAGCCATCGAGTTTGTCGAAGATGGCATGGTCATCGGCGTGGGCACCGGTTCCACCGTTGCCTATTTCATCGACGCGCTGGCGCGGGTCAAGGACCGCATCGCGGGCGCCGTATCGAGTTCCGAACAAAGCACTCAGCGCCTGCGTGGGCATGGCATCGAAGTGATGGAACTCAACCACACCGGCAACCTGGCCTTGTACGTCGACGGTGCCGACGAATGCGACAGCTACAAGCGCTTGATCAAGGGCGGTGGCGCGGCGCTGACCCGCGAGAAAGTCATCGCCGAGGCCAGCAAGACATTCATCTGCATCATCGATCCAGCCAAGCAGGTACCCGTGTTGGGCGAGTTCCCGCTGCCGGTGGAAGTGATTCCGATGGCGCGCAGCTTGGTGGCGCGGGAGATTCTGACGATGACCGGCGGCCAACCGGTCTGGCGCGACGGCGTGGTCACCGACAACGGCAACTGGATTCTGGATATCCACGGCTTGGCGATCACTGATCCGGTTGGCATGGAGCGCGAACTGTCGCTGATTCCCGGCGTGGTGACAGTGGGCCTGTTCGCCCGCCGCCCCGCGGACGTGGTGATCGTTGGCGGCGAACCGCCACGGGTGCTGTGAATCAGTTTCAGCCCACGTAGAGCGGAGCTTGCTCCGCTGCTCTTTAATAATTGGCGTCAAAAGCAGCGGAGCAAGCTCCGCTCTACGTGGTGCCGGCAGAATCAGCAAGCCCACCCGCTCTTGACGGCGAGAAGCCAATTGACGGAAGGTGCCGCGTCAAACCTTGGAGCATCCCCCATGTCGCTAATCCGCCACCTGCTGCCGGTTTTCCTGCTTCTATTAAGCGGCTGCGCCAGCGCTGGCGACAGCTGGGTGGAAATCGGCGGTGAACGCTTCACGGTGGAAATCGCCGACGACGATGCCGAGCGGGCGCGCGGGTTGATGTTCCGCGATCAGATGGCCGCGGGCACGGGCATGTTGTTCATCCACGACCGCGAAGAACCCCAAGCTTATTGGATGAAGAACACGAAGATTCCGCTGGACATCCTGTACTTCGATTCCGGCCGCCGGCTGGTGGCCCAACAGCGCGACGTCCCGCCTTGTTCGGCCGGCAACGCCTGTCCGCCGTATCCCAGCGGCGGCAAGCCGGCGCGCTACGTGCTGGAACTGAATGCTGGCGAAGCCAAGCGGCTTGACCTGAAAAACGGCGCGGAACTGCGCTTCAGCCCGAATATTCCCGAAACGCGCTAGGTATGGTCTGAATAATTATCGCCATGACCCGCCATGCGGCGGTTGAAGAGTGCCTGCCGCGCAGGCGCGAAGCGCTTTCCAACCGCCGCTTGGCGGATCATCCAGCGACTCAACGCATTGAAAAACAAAGACACTAGGCTCCCGCCTTCGCGGGAGTGACGATCAAAATCAGTTTGTTCAGGCCTTCCCCAGGCTGCCGCCACACATGGGTGGACAGTGCCGTCAGCCCGCTGGCGGAGTCGCAATATTCCGTGCAATCACCCATGAGAAAAATACCCGCCACCCTTGATTGTGGGCCGGATTGGCCGCAGTCTTTGGGCATGGGGGAAAGAATGACATTGCCGGATTGGAACTCCCTGGCGACGCTGGCCGATGAGACGGTGCCGCTACTGGAGACTGCGCTGCTGATTGCACGCGACGAGTATCCCAATCTCGACGCCGACCTGTACGACACGCTGGCGCAAAGCCACGCCGAACATCTGCGTCCGGAGATCGAAGCGATCGACCCGTGGCCGCTGAAGATGGCCGCGATCAATCGCCATTTGTTCGAAGAACTTGGCTACACCGGCAATCACGAGGAGTACTACGACCCTCGCAACAGCTACATGAACGAGGTGTTCGAGCGGCGTTTGGGCAACCCGATTTCGCTGGCGATGGTGCAGATAGAAGTGGCGCGCCGGCTAGGGGTACCGCTGGATGGCGTGTCCTTCCCGGGGCACTTCCTGGTGCGCCTGCCGGTGGATGATGGGCTGCTGGTGATGGATCCCTTCAACGGCGGCCGTCCATTGGGCGTCGATGAATTGCGCGAACGCGCCAAGCCGCATCTGGGTGGCGACATTCCCGACGACAACGCGCTGCTGCACATCCTCGACCCGGCCCCACACCGCGCCATCCTGGTCCGCATCCTGCGCAACCTGCATGGCGTGTACGCCGAGCGGGAAGAGTGGGACCGCGCCGCCCGCAGCGCCGACCGGGTGCTGAAGCTATCGCCCGACCAGCCAGAAGCGATGCGCGATCGCGGCCTGGCCTACATGCACATGGACTACCGCCGTGGCGCCCGCCACGATCTCGCCCGCTATCTGCATCTGGCGCCAGAGGCGCCGGACGCGCACGCCGTGCACGAACAGCTGGTGGAGCTCAATGCCGGCGGCGGCGCGGCGCGGATGCATTAAAGCTCAACATCCTTTGTACGTAGGAGCGCCGTCCCGGCGCGAGCTTTGACCAGCTTCGCTGTTGAAGAGCTTTTCGCTTTTATCGCGATCTGACGGGAAGAGCTCGCGGCGGGACGCCGCTCCTACCGGCCGGTAATCGTTCCAACATTCAGCCTTGAAATCAACGACTTATTAGACTTCCACCATCTCGAAGTCGTCCTTGGTCACGCCGCAATCCGGGCAGGTCCAAGTGTCGGGGATATCGTCCCAGCGGGTGCCGGGGGCGATGCCTTCTTCCGGTAGCCCGGCGGCCTCGTCATAGATGAAGCCGCAAACCACACACATCCAGGTGCGGTAGTTGGTGTCAGTGGCTTCGCTCATCAGATAATACGTACATGCGTCTCGGGGGTTGGCATTGTCCCACTCCTGGGGTGTGTCATCCACACCGGAAGTTTTGCCGATGAATCCCCGCTGGCCGCACGGCCCCGCCTCGCCCGACACCAAGCTCGCCGTTTCCGTGCCCCGCGGCCTGTACCTGATCACGCCCGATGATGACGACACCACGCGCTTGACGAACCGGGTGGCGCCTTTGCTCTCCGAAGGCATCACTTGGCTTCAATACCGCAACAAGACCGCCGGTGCCGCGTTGCGCCATGAACAGGCCTCGGCACTGCAGGCGCTTTGCGTTGACGCCGGCGTGCCGCTGATCATCAACGACGACGTGCGGCTGGCGAAGGCCATGGGTGCTGCCGGTGTGCACCTGGGCGAAGACGATGGCGACATCGCCGCCGCGCGCGCACTGTTGGGCGATCACGCCATCATCGGTGCGTCTTGCTACGACGAACTCGCGCGCGCCGAACACGCCGTGGCGAATGGGGCCGATTACGTCGCCTTCGGCGCGTTTTTCCCGACCCGTAGCAAGACCGGCACCCGCCAGGCTTCGCCCGATATGCTCGCTGCGGCCGCGGCATTGAATGTGCCGCGGGTGGCGATAGGCGGCATAACCCCGGACAATGCGGCGTCGCTGATAACCGCTGGCGCTGATTTGATAGCCGTCATCGGCGGCGTGTTCGATGCGCCGGATCCTGTTGCCGCGGTGCGCGCGTATCGCAAATGTTTCGCTCTCGACGCCCCGTAGGAGCGGCGTCCCGCCGCGAGCTCTTCTATCGGATCGCGACAAAAGCAAGAGCTCGCGCCGGGACGGCGCTCCTACAACATCCAACCCATTTCCTAGGTAATGCCGATGAACCACGACAACTCCCACGCTTTGTTCGCCCGCGCACAGGAACTGCTTCCCGGCGGTGTCAATTCGCCGGTGCGCGCTTTCAAATCGGTGGGCGGTGAACCGTTTTTCGTCGAACGCGCCGATGGCGCTTATCTGTACGACGTGGATGGCAATCGTTACATCGACTACGTGGGTTCGTGGGGGCCGATGATCGTCGGTCATAACCATCCGGCCGTTCGCGAGGCGGTGCAAGCCGCCATCCAGAAAGGCTTGTCTTTCGGCGCGCCCTGCGCTGCGGAAGTGACGATGGCCGAGACACTCACCCGGCTGATACCGTCATGCGAAATGGTGCGCATGGTCAACTCCGGCACCGAAGCCACGCTGTCGGCGATCCGGCTGGCGCGTGGCGCCACCGGCCGCAGCCGGATCGTCAAGTTCGAAGGCTGCTATCACGGCCATGGTGATTCTTTCCTGGTGAAGGCCGGCAGTGGCATGTTGACGCTGGGCGTGCCGACATCGCCGGGCGTACCGGTGGGTTTGAGCGAGTTAACGCTGACCTTGAGCTACAACGATTTCGAAGGCGCCACCCGCTTGTTCGAGCAACAAGGCGGCGCGATCGCTTGCGTGATCGTGGAGCCGGTGGTCGGCAATGCGAATTGCTTGCCGCCGCGTGCCGGTTATCTGCAGCACCTGCGCGATTTGTGTACGCAGCACGGCGCGTTGCTGATCTTCGACGAAGTGATGACCGGGTTTCGCGTAGCGCTGGGCGGTGCACAGGCACTTTATGACGTGGTGCCCGACCTCAACACCTTCGGCAAGATCATCGGCGGCGGCATGCCGGTGGGTGCTTATGGTGGCCGCCGTGACCTGATGGCGCAGATCGCGCCCAGCGGACCGATCTACCAGGCCGGCACGCTCAGCGGCAATCCGGTGGCAATGGCTGCCGGCCTGGCGATGCTGGAACTGATCCAGGCTCCCGGTTTCTACCAACGCCTGACCGCCGCGGCGAACACGCTCTGCGATGGCCTGGAAGCCACCGCACGCGAAGCAGGCGTTGCGGTGACCACCACGCGCGTCGGCGGAATGTTCGGGCTGTTCTTCACCGATCAGTACGTGGACACCTACACCCAGGCCGTGGCCTGCGATGTCACCGCGTTCAACCGCTTCTTCCATGCCATGCTGGAACGCGGCGTGTACCTGGCGCCGTCGGCATTCGAAGCCGGCTTCCTGTCCAGCGCTCACGACAGCGATGTGATTGCGCAGACATTGGCCGCCGCCCGCGAGGCATTCCAGGTGGTTGCGGCCAGATGAGCCGCCAGAGTATTCGCCGGGTATTGTTCGATTTCGACGGCGTCCTGGCGCACTACAGCCACGAACTGCGCATCGCCCATCTAGCGCAGTTCGCGTATGCCGAACACGAACGCGTCCGCGAAGTGTTGTTCACCTCCGGACTGGAAACCGAATACGACGGTGGCCTGATCGACACCGATGCCTATCTGGGCAGGCTTGGCGCCGGCATCGGCGCAGTGATCGATATCGAAACCTGGATCGGGTCGCGCGTGGCGGGAAGCCGCGCCGACGACACGGTGCTCCGCCACATCCAGTCACTGGACGCGGGATTGCAATTGGGCGTACTGACCAACAACGGCCTGCTGATGGCGCAGGCGATTCCGCGCATCGTGGCGCCCATGTATCCACGGTTCGAAGGACGCGTGCTTTGCAGCGGCGCGTTGCGTATCCGCAAGCCCGAGCCGGATATCTATCGCCTGGCGCTGACGCAGCTGGGCTGGAATGCTGGCGAGACTCTGTTCGTGGACGATATCTTCGCCAACGTGCAGGGCGCCCGCAGCGTGGGCCTGCATGCGGAAACGGTTACCGATGGGCGTTCGTTGGGCAAGGTGCTGAGGCGTTACGCATTGATTTGACGTAACGGGGAGCGGGAGGCTTTGCTTGTCCTCCCCCTTGACCAGCCATTCGGCTGAAGGCGTAAAGGGGGCAAAAGCCGAGGCCTTCCTGCTTCTCTTCCCCGCCCCACTCCACCACTCCATTACTTCCATCACTTGCCCTTCCCAGCGTAGCCAGATCGTGTATCTTTGCTGCAACGCAGCAACTTCATCGCACCGCCTCCCATGCCACTTGTTGAGAACAAGCTCGGCCAGTTCAGCATGGAAGCCCACTGGGCCGTAGCAGGAAAACTCGCGCCGCCGCCGCAGCATGTGACCACGGCGCCTCGTACGGCGCTGTTGGACCGCCTCGACCGCGCTTCGCGTCTACCGCTGACGGTGGTTTTGTCACCGCCCGGGTTTGGCAAGACCACGCTGCTCAGCCAGTGGTACCACCGCTTGCGAGATGACGGAGAAACCGCGGTGGCGTGGCTGTCGGTGGACGAGGAAGACGGTGAGTTGAGCCGGTTCCTGACCGGCCTGGCCCTGGCGCTGGGGCGTGCCGGGATCGAGCTCGGGCCGCTGCTGCAAACGGTGAAGTCGTCGCAGAACGAACGGGATACCCAGGCCGTGACGAACGCACTGCTCGCCTTGATCCAGCGCACGGCGCGCAGGCTGGTGTTGATCCTCGACGACTACGACCGCGGGAACAATCCGAACATCGACGAAACGGTGATGCGGCTGCTCCAGCATGGCGGGCCGCGCCTGCATTTGCTGTTGGCCACGCGAACCTCGCCCGCGTTGGCGCTGTCGCGATGGTCGGTGCACGGTTGCGTCGAACGTATCGGCGCAAACGACCTGGCGCTGGACGACGCCGAAGCGCAAGCCGTACTCGGTGCGCATGTCCCGTTGCAGGCGGTACAGAGGCTGCAGCGTCATACCGAGGGTTGGGCGGTCGCGCTGCAATTGGCGTCGCTGTGGATCTCCGGCGACGAGCGGCGCCTGGAAGACGTGGAGAAGTTCCGTGGCCGCTCCGGTGAAATCGCCGCCTACCTGGCCGAACAAGTGGTGCAGGATCTACATGAACCGCTACGCACGTTCCTGCTGAAAACCTCGGTGCTGGATCGCTTCAACGCGGACCTGGCCGACACCCTGCGCGAACGCCGCGACAGCGATCTGCTGCTGTCGCGCCTGAATCACTTCCATGGCCTGCTGGTGCCGCTGGATGCCGAGCACGAATGGTTCCGCTACCACCCGTTGTTCGCCGATTACCTGCGCCGGCAGTTGCGCCAGCAGGCACCGGACCGGCTCCCGATCCTGCACCGCCGTGCTGCGATCTGGTTCGCGAAACACGATCATCTGCTGGAAGCAGTACGGCATGCCACCGATGCCGGCGATACCGAACTGGCGGCCGGTTTCTTCGCCGCCAACGGCAATTGGGAACTGATGCTTCGGCACGGATTGGCTTATGTGCGCCTGTTGCTGCGGCATTTCGACTACAAGACCATCCGCGATACCCCCGCGCTCAATCTGACCCAGGCCTACCTGCACATGAAGCTGGGCGAGTTCGCGCATGCGCGATTGCTGCTGGAGCGCTTCCGTGCCTTCTCCGTTGAAGAGCGCGAACTGTTCGGACGCGACTACACCATCGTGATCGCACTGCTCCGGGATCTTCTGGATGAAATCTGCCCCGACCCGAATGGCGCAGCCCGCATCGCCGCACAGGCCGCGGCGCTGGACAGCTGCGATGGCATTGGACGCGGCACACTGCTGTGCATCAGCGCCACCACGGCACTGGGCCGCGGCGACTTCGCAACGGCCGAACGCTATGCGCTGCAGGCGCAGCAGGCCATGCTTCAGGCGGACAGCACGGTAGGCGCCCACTACGCCCTGACTCACCTGGGGCAAAGCCAGTACTACCGTGGCCAGCTCGGACTAGCCGATGCCACTTACCGGCAAGTGCTGGCGATGGCCGAACAGCATTCCGGTGTCGAACGCACATTGCAATCCGCGGCGGTGTGCCTGCTCGCGCAACTGCAATGCGAGCGCGGCCGCTACGACGAAGCCGCCGTCGAGCTGGAGCCGGCGTTGGCGTTCCTTGAACAACACGATGGTTGGCTGGACATCTTCGCTTCGGCCTACGAAACCGCGTTGGCACTGGCCCGTCGTGACGACCGCACCGCGCAGACGGCGCTGGTATTGATGGACCGTGTCGAAGCCATCGCGCGTGCGCGCCATCTGAGCCGGCTGTTGGATCTGGCCACAGCGTGGCGCCTGGACGTATTGCTGGATCTCCCGCCCTCCCCGGGTATCGACCTGCTGGTCGCCAACACCGGCTGCGAAGCGCACTTCGCCCACGCCTTGCAACACGGCCATGGCTGGCGCCACAGCAGCGCGCTCGGATTTGCGCTCGCTCGCTGGCATCAATCCGCGGGGCGCAGCCAGACTGCGCTGAACCTGCTGCGGACGGTGGAGACGACGTGCCAGGATATCGGCAACCCACCGCATCTGGCACGCGCACGTGTTCGTATCGCCTTCATCCTGCAACAGCGCGGCGAAGCGGACGAAGCGGTTGCTTGCCTCGGGCAGGCGCTGGATTACATCGCCACCACTCAGTCCTGGCAGGCGGTGCTGGAACTTGGCGTACCGGCCAAAGCACTGTTGAGACTGGCTTTACAGCGTGACCCTCAGGCGGCCGCGGGTACCACCCGCTGCCTGGCCATCCAGACACTGCTGGAAAAACTCCGCGATCACCAGCACGACGCCGTATCGCTTTTCAGCGAACGCGAAGTGGAAGTCTTGTCCGAACTGGGGCGCGGCAGTTCCAACAAACAAATTGCACGGCTGCTCAACCTTTCGGAAAACACCGTCAAGTTCCATCTCAAGAACATCTATCGCAAGCTTGGCGTGGAATCGCGCCAAGCGGCGCGGACGCTGGCGCTGCAGCGGGGGTTGGCGGCGTCGGCGGTGCCGCCTTTGGGAGGCTGATTTATGGTTGAGTCTTGGCTCCCTTCTCCCTCCTGGAGACAAATCGGCACGACTGCCGATTTGCACGGCGAAGCCGCCCGAAGGGCGAGCCACATGAATGTGGTGAGTGCACGTGCCCGAAGGGCGGATGAGGGAATGAAATGTCCGCTTATAACGAATTCGACTAGCGAGTCATTGCCATTCCCTCATCCGTCGCTGCGCGCCACCTTCTCCCAGAGGGAGAAGGGAAAAACAGAATAGCTGCGTCACCCAAACACCAACTTCCCTTTCATCATTGCCCAATGCCCCGGGAATGAGCAGAAGAAGGTGTAGTCCCCGCCCTTGGCAAGTCCACGCGTCGGGAAGCGAATCGTTGTCGATTCGCCGCCACCGATCACTACCGTATGCGCCAGCACGCGCGTATCGCCCTTTTTCACGTAAGCGTCTGCCAGCGTGGCGCGCATGCCGTCGTTGGCGACGGCTTGGAAATCCGCGGTGCGGGTCAGCACCCAGTTGTGGCCCATGACGTTGGCGGCCAACTTTCCCGTGTGCTTCAACGTCAATTGCACTTCCGTGCAATCTGCGGCCAGCGCGATCTCAGGCGAATCGAATTTCATCTGGTCGTTGCCTTGGATGAGCACCGCGCAAGTCCGCGCCATGGCAGGTGCGGCGAATAGGCAGGGCAGCAGCAAGACAAGTGTGCAGCGGCGCTTCATGCGAAACCTCATCAATTGGTACCGAACGGAACAACCAAAGCGTCGCGACAAGCGCAGGGCGATCAGCATGGATCGACTCCCACCCTATCAGGCCACTTCGAAGAATCTTTGCCACGGCCCTGTCATCTCAAGCGTCGCTTGCGCGGTGGCGGTGGTACCCGCCTCGACTTGCTCGAACACTGCCTTGAACCGCTCCATCTCCTCCGCCGTGCCAATGGTGATGCGCGAGGCGTTTGGCCATATTGGCCAGGCACGGCCCACGAATACCCGGTGCGTGGCCATGTCAGCAATGAAGTCTTTCGCGGGCCGCTTCACATCCACCATGAAGCAGTTGCTCTCCGATGCGGTGCAGGCATAACCCTTGGAAGCCAGCCAGCCCATCACGTCGGTGCGGATACGCGCGGTCTCGCGGCGCCGTTGCGGCACCAGCTCGGGATCGCGCAAGCTGGCCAGCCCCGCTGCCGCTGCGGTAACCGGCAAGCTGTTGACGCTGTAGAACTTCAATCGATCAAGCAGATCCGGCCGCGCTACGGCAAAACCCAGGCGAATCCCCGCCATGCCGTACAGCTTGGAGAACGTGCGCAGCACCACGACATCTTCGCCCGCGGCCACCATGTCGACCGCACTGACGGCACTGTCGGAGAAATGGATATACGCCTCGTCCACCACCAGCACGCTGCCTTTGGGCTTGTTCGCCAACGCGTATTCCAGATCGTGCCGGAGCGTGACCGATCCGGTGGGATTGTTCGGATTGCAGATGTAGATGACGCCGGCCTTGTCATCCTTGGCGCACATCGCCTCGACGTCATGGGAATGATCCGCGCGCAGCGGTAGCTTGTGCACCGTGGCGCCGTTGCGAGTCGCGGCCCGCCACCCGGATTCGAAGGTGGGATCGGCCGTCACCAGGCTGGCGGTTGGCGAGGTGAATGCCAGCATCGTGTAGTCCAGCGGCTCGGTCGAACCGGCGTATCCCATCAAGTGATCCACCGGCACGCCCAGCTGCGCCGCGTATACCTCGGCGAGTTCATTCTGCAAGCCGCCCAGGTAGCGGCCACCCTTGGCCGCGATGTCGGTGATCGCCTGGCGCGCGCCGGCCGAAGGTCCCAGCGGATGTTCGTTGGCATTGATCAGTACTGCATCTAGTGCGTCCGCACCCGGCGGCGGGCTGGGACGTTGCTGCGCACGCGCCGCATAGGCGTCACTCAACAGTGGTGCACTGCCAAGGCCCAGCACGCTGGCGGCCAAGGCGGAGTCTCGCAGGAAGGAACGGCGGGAGATGGACGATGCCATGGCGACCTCAGCGATAAGGGGAATACGAACGCATCCGAGTGATTCCTCAGGGACGGACAGCCACGACTTCGATTTCGACGAGATAGGCAGGGTTGGCCAATCCGGCAATCTGGAACGCCGAACGCGACGGCAGGTTGGGCTGTTCCGCGGTGCCGAAGAACTGACGATAGCCCTTCATGAACCCAGCGAAATCCATCTTGCCATCCAGCGCCGGGTCGCCCACCAGAAACACCTGCATCTTGATCACATCATCCAGGCCCAACCCCATCGATTCCAGCTGCTTCTTGATGGAACTGAGCACGTTGACCGTCTGTGCCTCGGTATCGCCATAGGCATCGGCGGAATCCTTCGGAGCGTCCGCGTCCAGCCGTGGCACCGCGCCGCTGAGGTACACCGTGGTCATGCCCGCCGGCACTTCGACCGCGGCGGAAATCGGGAAATCGCTGCCGGGTATCTTGTGCCGTATCACCCCAGCGGCTTCTGCCACGTGCGGTGCTGCCAGCATCAGCAGCGCCGCCAGGGTGGCGGCACCTGTCATTGATGGGATTCTCATAATGTTGCTCCTGTCTGGAAAAGTAATGGATCACGCTAAGCGCTCAATGGCGCATCGCCTTCACGTCGTCGGCGGTCATTGCGTCGGGATAGTCATTGCCGAAATGCGTGCGGACGTAGTGAGTGACTTCAGCCACCTGTTGGTCGCTGAGCATGGAGCCCAAACCCGGCATGCCGGCGCGCCCGTCCAACACCATCATCGCCACGAATGGCGCGGCCGCCAGCTTGGGATTGCCCGCCAGCGCAGGATACTCGCCACCACCCAGGGCGCCTTCGCCCGCCGGCATGTGGCAGCTCTGGCAAACGGTCCGGTAGACCTGTTCGCCGGAGGCGGTGGAAAAATTGGCCGGCGTGTAGAAGGACGTTGCATCCGAAGTTTGCGCCTTTGCCGGGCGGACCAGCACGGCGGCCGTTATCAATGCGGCCACGGCCAGTACCGCCATCAACCCCGTTCGGAACAAGCCCATGCGCTGGCTCATGCACGGCCTCCTGCCGCCATTACTTGGTGATGCAGACGTTCGATGACATCCAGTGCGGAAACGATCGCGCCTTCCTGCCACGCGGGGATATAGGAAACGTGCTCGCCGGCCAATGCGATACGCCCATCGATCTGGCAGAGATTCTCGTAGTGCTGCGCGCGCTTGTCTTCCGTCCACATGCCGAAGCAGCCATGGGAGAACGGCACGCGGTGCCACCCAACCGAAACGCCGTGTTCGAATTCCTTCGGATACTGCGCATGTAACTGGGTACCGTATTCCACTGCCTTCCGCACGCGCTGTTCGGGCGGCATGGAAGTGAACTCGAACGCCTCCAGTCCCCAGACATAGGCGCCCAGCAACACCCCCTTGCCGCGACTCTGGAAACCCGTGCTGGGATAACTGATCAGCGTGATCGGCGAGTCGGTGTAGCTGATGCCGCCATAGATGGCTTCATCCTCTTCCCAGAAGCGGCGCTTGAACTGCAAGCCGACTTTCACCGAGCCGGCATAAGGCACCTGCCCGATCGCTTCGGTCATCGCCGGTCCTACGGTTATTGGGATGCGACTCAGCACCGAAAGCGGAATCGTGCAGATGCACCAGTCCGCGGTTTCGACACGTTCCGCGCCGCCTGCTGCGGTGTCCTGATAAGCGACGGTGACGCCGCCGCTGTTCTGATCGATACGGGTCACCTTTGCGTTGTACTGAATCGTGTCGCCCAGCTGGCGCGCGAACGCTTTTCCGATCTGGTCCATGCCGCCGACGGGCTGGAACATCGGCGTCTGCATCTCGTAGTTATTGCCGGCTGCCAACGCTGCCCACAGTTTTGAGTTGAGTACATCGCCGACTTGCGCCGGTTCGGAGTATTCCGGCTTGCCGGACAGGCCGCCGCCGGGTTCCTTGCCGAAACCGCGGCGCAAGGCACTGACTTCACCTTTCGCATAAGCAAAGTTCTTGTCCAGGGCGCCCCAATGCCGCAGCGATTCCAGCAGGACCTCCTGGTCCTCCTGGCTGACCAAGCGATCCAGCGCGCGCTGCTGCGTGGACTTGGCCAGCAGTTCAGCGACATGCCCCTTGTAGTCGGCATCGACATCGCGAAAGCGCCGCGGCTTTCCGCCGAATGCCTGCTGGCTGTGCAGCCAGGCGTTGTAGTTGACCTGCACGAACGATTCCAGCGGCACGCCGAATTTTTTGCAGTACGACAGCACTGCATGGTGGTGATGTGGAATCCGCCATGGTCCGGGATTAAGGTACAGCCCGTCGTCGAAACGACAGGTCTGCTCGAAGCCGCCGAGCTCTGTGTAGCGATCACCACCGCGCAACGTCCAGTTGCGTCCGCCGGGCCGGGTGTTGTATTCCAACAATTTGACTCGATAGCCCGCGCGGCGAAGTTCGTAGGCGGCGGTCATGCCCGCCAGGCCCGCACCCAGCACCAGCACCGATGCGCCCTTCGGGTCGCCTTCCAGACGCAATGGTCCTTGGTAACCGGATTCGGCCGCCAATCCCAGGCTGCTCATCGCCTGGTACATCATCGCGCCGCCCGCCGTCAGTCCTATCTTCTGCAACAGACGGCGTCGCGTCATCGCACCCTGCTTGCCCACCTGCATCGATATTCCTCTGCCTGATGTTGAACGACGGCATGCATCAACTGCGGGCCGCGCGTATGCGGTGGCGCGTCTGTCATGACGCGCCACCGCGCCATGCCTTAGAACATGTAGGACAAGCTGAGGTAGACCGATCGCGGCGCGACCAGGTTGTAGGCCCCGCCCGCTTCGTTCGGGAATACAGCACCGATCGCGTCTTCCGCGTCGAACAGGTTGTAGACCGACAGTTGCACTCGCCCGCCCGCCAGGAAGCCGTCGTCGCCGCCCTGATAGCCAACGCTGCCGTTGGCGATGAACGTGGTGTCCGTGCGCTCGTTGTTACGGGTGTCGCCGTAACGTTTGCCGGTGTACTTGCCGTCGAGATTGGCGAAGAAGTGCTCGCCTTCGTAACCGCCGCTCAGGCCGATCGAAACACGCGGCTGATCGGGCACGTCGTTGCCTTCGACTTCCACCAGTTCGCCGGCGGTGTTGATGTAGTTGTCCTGGAACTCGGAGCGGTTGAGGCTGACGTTACCGCCCAAGCGCCAGTTCACAGTCGGGTGCCACAGCGCCGATGCTTCGGCACCATAGGTCTCCACATCACCGACGTTCTGGTAGACGGTGGAATCCACCACCTGCGGGTCCGGGTCCGACAACGTGATGATGCGGTCCTTGTAGGCGATGCGGTACAGAGCCACATAACCGCTCCAGCTCTGGTGCTCGCTGCGCACGCCCAAGTCGATGTTCTTCGACGTCTCCGGTTGCAGTGTCTCCCATGTTCCGCCACCCGCCACCATCGCCAGGCGCGGTACCGAGCTGAAGTTCTCGGCGTAGTTGGCGAACATCTGGGTAGAAGCGCCTATCTGGTAGCTGACGCCGGCCTGTGGCTGGAGCCAGTCGCTGTCGGTCTTTTCCGTTGTGCGGGTCGCACTGCGGTTGAAGTCATCGAGATTGGCGATGCCGGTGAATTCGCGCTCCACGCGCAAGCCTTTGACACCCGCTTGCAAGGTCAGCCTCTCATCCATCAGTTTCAGCGTGTCCATCACGAACAATTGCGTGACGGTGCTGTCGAAGTGGCGGTCGTAATAGATGACGATAGGCAGTTCGCCCTGCAGGATCTCGCCGCTGCTGGGGTCCACGTTGTACAGCGGCCGCGTCTGGAAGAACTCGTAGGTTTCGTACCAGGCACCGACCTCAAGTTTGTTGATGTCGGTTTCCCAACTGAGACTGGTGGTCAGTCCGCGCCGGGTTCCGCCCATGTCCTCCAAGCGGCGCGCCATGTTCCCGATGCTGACCAAGTTGCCGTCCGCGTCGAACACCGCGGTGGGGTCCAGGATCACGATGTCGGTGCGGCCCTGTGTTCCGGCAATCGCATTGTTGTACTGCGTGCGGATACCGCCCGGTCCGGTGGCGCCTATACCCCAGCCGTTCTTTTCCTCGTTGTAAGCAACGAATTTAAGCCCCAGCGATGAGCTCAGCATGAAGTCGCCGGTCAGGCTCAGCAACGAATCGCGGCGCGCGTTCTTCCATACGGTGTAGTTGTTGGAATCGAACGCCGGATCGCCGGTGATGAATTCGGTGATATCCCAATCCAGTCCACCGTTCACCGTATAGGCCTGGATGTCGTGGTCCTCGCGGCTGTTCCATATCCAACCCAAGGTCAGGGTACCGGCGTCCCAGTCCTGGCGAATCTTGGCTTCGAAGTGATCGCTTTCCTGCGTGGCCGGGTCCAGGTCCCAGACACCACTGCGGATGCGCGAGGCAGAGAAGTAAGCCGCCGGCCCGTTCTCCCACCACTGAGGGGTGTCCACGCGCACAAACGTGCGCACCAGATCGTAGGAGCCCATGGTCATGGTCGCCCGGCCGCTCCATTCGTCGCCGCCCACCGGGGCCAGCGTGCTGTAGCGGATCGCGCCGCCCAAGGCGTGATAGGACGGCTGGGTTACGTCGCCAGAGCCTGGCGACAAGGTCACGTCGGCGAGGTTTTCGGTGGACACGTACCGGCTGATGGGACCGCCTTCTCGCACGTCGGCGGTCTCGATCGGAATGCCGTCAAGCGTTACGCCCACTTGGTTGGAACTGAAGCCGCGGATGCGCATGGAATCGCCAAACTCATACAGCCCGAATGGATCGGTGGTTTGCACATTCACACCCGGCAGACTGGCGAGCAGCATCTGCGGCGCCACACCCGGCGCCTGCGCTTCGATCTCGGATTTGGCCACGCTGGCGGTGGTACGGGTGGAACCCGCGCCCACCACGCTGACGGCATCCAGGGTGGTGGCATCGGCATCGGCTGACGCCATGCCGATGTTCTGCGCATTGGCCACCTGGGCATAGCCGGTTGCGCCCAGTAACAACGACAGATAAGCCGCACGCATCGGCGTGGCGCCGTCGAGTTCCCGCAGACTTTCGATAATGAAACTGGCCAGTACACCGCGTTTGATGCTGTTCCCCATGGCTTCCTCACTGAGTGCTAAAAAAGGTTGTGGTGGGCGAGCCTTGCCTCCATCGGCGCGCGTACTTGGCAGCCGTAAAATGAGTGCGCGCTGTTCCCGGGAACACTTGCCCTTCCGGTCAGGTGCACTCGAAATTCCTGTTTCTTCTTTCAGGTACGCGCGACGCCGATGTTTACCGGCGCTTACCGAACGCGGATCAGCCGCACCGCCTGCAGACGGTGTCCGGATGCGCGCCCCAAGTCGTACGGCGCATTCGGATTCGGCGTGATGCCACGCGCATTCCTTCGCCGCTGCTACTGAACGATGGACCGCCGCGCCGCAGAGGCATCGCGTTTTCCAACTTCGTAACGCTTCCTCTGCAACATACCCAGCTACGGCCGCTCTGCGGGGCCTTGCAATGGGTAGGTGCGGGCTGGGTGGGTAGGCGGGAGGCGGGTTATGGGTGGGCGTGTGTTTGCCGAATACCGGCGCTGGCCGCGGGGGCCATGTAAGAGCCGCCGGAGCTCTTGTAGGAGCGGCGTCCCGCCGCGAGCTCTTCCTGTCAGAGCAATTGGTCTGGCTATTCGCCAGCTCGGCGCGCTGCGGCGCGCTCCTGATCACGCGTGCCGAAAAGCTATCGGGGCGCGGAGCGGCGTCCCGCCGCGAGCTCTTCCTGTCAGAGCAATTGGTCTGGCTGTTCGCCAGCTCGGCGCGCTGCGGCGCGCTCCTGGTCACGCGTGC
>NZ_JAVGJT010000043.1:0-27307 GCF_040948865.1 Pseudoxanthomonas sp. UTMC 1351
GGATCCGCTCCTAAAAGGAAATATCCCCGCTTCTGTAGGAGCGCCGTCCCGGCGCGAGCTTTGACCAGCTTCGCTGTTGAAGAGCTTTTCGCTTCTATCGCGATCTGACGGAAAGAGCTCGCGGCGGGACGCCGCTCCTACCGGCCGGAGACCGCTCCTACCCGGATGCTTGGCGGTCGCGAGTCACGCGATTGCCATGAAGGGCTGAAAACATATCGGGTGCCCTATCCCCACAACATCCGAAAGGCTCTTCCTCTCCATGTCTTCCCCTTTGCGATTCTTCGCGCCCAAGCGTAGCTTGCTGGCGCTCGTGCTGTTGCATGTCATGACCGCCCAGGCGCAGGACGCGTCCACCCCCGATAGCCCCTCCGCGGCGCCAGACGCTACAGGCGATGGCGCCGTGTTCACACTGTCGCAGGTGGACGTCATTGGCCAGGCCACCACTTACGCCAAGAGCTCGGTGACGCGCGAAATGCTGGATCGCCAGTCGGTGATGACCAGCGTCAACGACGTACTGAACGAACTGCCAGGCGTGCTGGTCACCGAGGCCGATACCTACGGTTCTTCCGATTGGGGCACGCAGATCAGCATGCGCGGCTTCGTCAGCAACCGCGACACGCAGCAGATCGGCACCACTATCGACGGGTTGCCCAACGGAGGATCGGGCTACGGCGGCGGATCACGCGCCAACCGCTACTTGGACATCCTCAACCTGCAGACGGTGGAAGTCAGCCAAGGCACCGCCGATATCGCTTCGCGTTCCAACGAAGCGTTGGGCGGCACGCTCAACTACGTCACCGACGATCCTTTGGACGAGCAACGCCTGCGTTTCGTCGTCGGCGCGGGCGAGCACCAGGCGCGCAAGTACTACGTGCGCTACGACAGCGGCGAACTCATGGGTAACACGCGCGCATGGATCAGCGCCTCCAGCGCCGAGAACCGCGATTGGATCGACGGCTCCGGCAAAACCACGCGCGACCACCTGGCCGGCAAGTTCGTCACCGATCTCGGCAGCTGGCAATTGAGCGGCTACCTGTCGTGGGACGACGCCGACGAATCCGAATATTCCAGCGTGTCGCTGGAGCAGTACGCCATCGATCCGGAACACGACAGCCTGATCGGCACATGGACGGGCATTCCCTATCTGGACCAGCAATACCGTTCCGGCTCGCGTGCGCTGCGCGAGAACACCTTCGGCTACCTGCGCGGCCACTTCGACGGCGGCAATTTCAAATCCACCGTTACCGCCTACGGCCATCGCATGAAAGGACGCGGTGACTGGATTCCGCCTTACCTGGCCAACGTCAATGCTGACGGCGCCGGCAATCCCGAATCCGAATTCACCGGTGGCCCCACCAACTACGGCGGGCCCAACCTGGGCAGGTTCTACTTCGTCGATGCCAACGGCGCAGCTGCGACCATGATCGCCGGCTGCACCGGAACCGGCGGTATTCCGGCCGAATACGACCCAAGCTGCTATCCGGCGGGTTCGCTGGCGGTGCAGTCGTACCGCCACAGCCACTACGACAACCGCCGCACCGGCGTGACCGCCGACGTGGAATGGCGGCAGGATTTCGGCGCGGTGGACAACACCATCCGCGGCGGCCTGTGGTTGGAGCGCGCGCGCCGCAGCGTCACCCGCGACTGGCACCGCCTGCTCGATACGCGCGTCGGCATGAACTACGACCACCGTCCGTACTGGGTGCAGTTCAAGGACGCTTACGAGCTGGACGAAACCATGTACTACGTCGAAGACGTGGCCCGTTTCGGTGCCTTTGCCGCGCGCCTGGGCGTCAAGCAGTTCTTCGTCGACCAGCGCCGCGATGAGCGCATCAACAACCAGCAGCACGTGCGTTCGGATTCGGAATCCGACCCGTTGTTCTCCGCGGGCCTCACCTGGACCACACCGGTCAAGGGCATGGAAGCGTTCGCCGGTTTCTCGCAAAACTTCGCGGCCATTCCTTCCGGGGTGCTTGGCGAAACCGATCCTGTGGTTCTCAGCCGGGTCCAGCCGGAAACGGCGGACAACATCGAGCTGGGCTTGCGGGTCAACCGCTGGCCGCTGACCGCCAGCGTGACTGTGTACGACATCCGCTTCGACAATCGCATCGTCTACGTACCGGCCAGCTTCGTCGACGGCATCGACTACCTGGGCGAAACCGACGGTGTCTACGAGAACTTCGGCGGCGTGCACAGCCGCGGTCTGGAAACGGCGCTGGGTTATGGCTGGGACAACGGCTGGCGGTTGTCCGGCGCCTATACCTACAACAAGTCCACCTACCTGGGCAGCGGCAACGCCGAACGCGACGAAGCACTGGAGATCGTCGAAGGCGCGCAGGTGCTCGGCATACCCAAGCACACCTTGGTAGTGTCGGCCGACTGGCAGGGCGAAGCCTGGAACTTCGGCGTCTCGGGCCGCTATCTGGGCGAGCGTTACCTGGATGCTTCCAACAGCGAGAAGATCGATGCGGTAACGCTGTTCAACGCACATGTCGGCGTGGACCTGGCGGATATCTCGCCACGGCTGCGCGGCATGGCGGTGGACCTGACGGTCAACAACCTCACCGACAAGCGCTACCTGTCGGGCGTGGATGGCGGCGGCTCGGCCTTCATCGGTGCGCCGCGCGCAGTGAGCGTCGCGCTGACGGTGGATTTCTAACTCGAGCTCCATAGGGTGGGCCCCGGCCCACCATCGCCATCCCTATCGCTGGTAGTTCACTATCGCCGATAGTTCAATTGAGCCCGCCGATACCGATGTGAATCCCGGCATGGCGTGGGTGGGCCGGGGCCCACCCAATTCCGGAAAATCTCAAGGAAGTGCCATTGGGTCATGGCGACAATTGTGCAGACCTTATCCTAGTCTCAATCGCGCCCGGCAATGCCGGGCGCAGGAGTCCCAATGACCGATCACGTACGCCGCCGGCTGCTGGGGGCGGGCGTTGCCGCAGGCGCCGGGGCGATACTGCCATCCAGCATCGCCCGCGCGCTTTCCATCGCGCCCGATATCCGCAGCGGCACCTTGCAGGACGTCGCGCACGTCGTGGTGTTGATGCAGGAGAACCGCTCCTTCGATCACTACTTCGGCACGCTGGCCGGGGTGCGTGGTTTCGGCGATCGCTTTCCCATTCCAGCGCCCGACCTGCCCGGCACCCCACCGCGCAATGTCTGGGTGCAGCCGCGCGCGGATTCCATTACGCCTGATCTCGATCGGGCTAGCCGCCGGACGATGGCCCCGTTCGCGCTGGATACCGCCAAGCACTTCGGCCATATGCGCGTCGAAGGCACGCCGCACACCTGGCCGGACGCGCAGACCGCCTGGGATCACGGACGCATGGCGGATTGGCCGGCCAGCAAGCGCGATCATTCGATGGGCTATTACCAGCGCGCGGACATTCCGTTCCAGTTCGCCCTGGCCGAAGCCTTCACCGTATGCGATGCCTACCACGCCTCGATGCAGGCGGGCACCAATCCCAACCGCCTGTTCCTGTGGACTGGCGGCATCGATCCGCATGCGCACGGTGGCGGGCCGGCGGTGGCCAACTCGCACGACAACTTTCCCGAACTAGGCGGCCATCCGGCTTCGTACGCCTGGACCACATATGTGGAGCGCCTGCAACGCGCTGGTGTGTCATGGCAGATCTACCAGGATATGGCCGACAACTTCACCGACAATCCGTTGGCCGGTTTCGAGGTGTTCCGCCGCGCCTACCGGTCGGCACCTGGCCACGATCAGGCCTTGCGCGAACGCGGCGTCAGCACTTGCGGGCTGGACCGGCTGCGCCGCGATGTGCGCGAAGGCAAACTGCCGGCGGTGTCCTTCCTTATCGCGCCAGCGGCGGCCAGCGAACATCCGGATCCCTCCAGTCCGGCGCAGGGCGCGGCGTACACCGCGCAAGTACTGGATGCACTCACCGCCGATCCGCGCGTGTGGGGCCGCACCGCGCTGCTGTTGATGTTCGATGAGAACGACGGCTTCTTCGATCATGTGCCGCCACCGGCGCCGCCTTCTCGCGATGACGACGCGCCGAACGGTTGGGCGGGCGCTTCCACCGTGTCCACCGACGGCGAATACCATCTGCACGCCAGTCCCGGTAACGAAAAGCACGACCTGCCCGCATTGCGCGAACGTCCGTACGGATTGGGACCGCGCGTACCGCTGTATGTGGTCTCGCCGTGGAGCACCGGCGGCTGGGTGGATTCGGAAGTGTTCGATCACACCTCGGTGCTGCGCTTCCTGGAAAAGCGGTTTGGTGTGGCCGAACCGAATATCTCATCGTGGCGGCGCGCGGTCTGCGGCGACCTGACCTCGGCCTTTGATTTCACTCGCGCCGATCCTGGCGACATGCTTGGGCGGCTTCCCGCCACCGCCGCCGTCGCGGCACGCGCAGCGGCCTTGCCTGGCCGCACCACGCCGGCGGGTCCCGCGGACATCGAAGTTCCCGTGCAAGAAGCCGGTGTACGGCGGTCACGCGCGCTACCGTACCGGTGGCGCGTGAGTGGCGCCATCGACGCGAACAAACGCGAAGTGTCGCTGGCATTCGCCAACCAGGGCACCACGGCCGCGGTGCTGCACGTCTACGACCGCCACCGATTGGACCGCATTCCGCGCCGCTATACCGTAGGCGCCGGCGAACGCCTGCAGGACAGGTGGCGGCCAGCGAAAGAAGGCGCCTACGATCTGTGGTTGTTGGGACCGAACGGATTCCACCGGAACTACAGCGGCCTGATCGATCAAGGTTGGATCGACGCCGAGGTCGAAGCCGCCAGCGAGGACCGCCTGCGCCTGCACCTGCGCAATCCCGGTGCCGCACCGTGCCGATTGCAACTACGCGCCGACGTTTACCCCAGCGAGATGCCGGAAGAGCCGCTCATGCTGACCGCAGGCGACGAACGCACCATCGAATGGTCATTCGGTTCCGCCGGCGGCTGGTACGACCTGCACCTAAGCGATCCCGAGCGCCCGGGTTGGCAACAGCGGTTAGCGGGACGCGCGGAAACGGGGTGGCATTCGATCAGTGATCCCGCTATGCACGGCGCCGCTTTGCTATGGCGACTTGGATGAACCAGCTCGCGAACCCACAGGGAAAAACCCTGCCTTCGTAGGAGCGGCGTCCCGCCGCGAGCTCTGCGGATATCCAGCATGCGCTGAGATCATGAAGCACCTCGCGAACCCACATGGGAAAAACCCTGCCTTTGTAGGAGCGGCGTCCCGCCGCGAGCTCTTTCCATCAGATCGCGATAAAAGCGAAGAGCTGGCGGCGAGACGCCGCTCCTACAAGAGCAAAAGGCCGCTTCTACAACAATGTCCGCGGGTCGCTCCTATAACGAAACTTCCTACCTTGTAGGAGCGCCGTCCCGGCGCGAGCTCTGCGGATGCCCAGCATGCTCATGAAATCACGAAGCACCTCGCGAACCCACAGGGAAAAACCCTGCCTTCGTAGGAGCGGCGTCCCGCCGCGAGCTCTTTCCATCAGATCGCGATAAAAGCGAAGAGCTCGCGGCGAGACGCCGCTCCTACAAGAGCAAAGGCCGCTCCTACAAAAGAAGGCCGCTCTTGTAAAGGCAAAGGCAACGGCCCGCTACAAAACCGCCGGCGGGGCCTGCTCCGGATCACCATCCAATATCCGCCGCTGCATCGCATCCAGGTACGCATCCGCATCGGCGGTGGATTCGAAGATGTCGTCCATCGGTACGGCCTGCGCCAACTCGATCACTTTCTGGATCTGCGTCTGTGGGTGGACGATCAGCAGCTTGCCTTCGTGCGGGGCCAGCGACTTGCGGGCTTTCAGGATGCAACGCACGCCGGCACTGCTGATGTACTCCAGATGCGCCAGGTCCAGCACCACCGCATTCGGCTTGCCGGCCAACAACGGCGCCAACCGCTCTTCCAACGCCGCATGGCTATGCGTGTCCAGTCGTCCGGCCAGGGTGATGTACTGATTGCCGTTGACGGGCGGGTACACCTCGATAACGAGTTTTTCGACAGCCCGCTTCATCGGCACTCTCCCTGGTGTGGCGTGGCGGGCGAGGCGTCAATCGTCGTCCTGGCCTTCCAGCACTTTACGCTGCATCGCGTCCAGATAGGCATCGGCTTCGGCGGTGGAAGAGAAAATCTCGTTCATCGGCACCGCCTTCACCACGTCGAAGACCTTCTGGATCTGCGGCTGCGGATTGACCACCAGCACCTTGCCGCCACCGGCCGCCAGATACTTGCGCGCCTTGAAGATGGAACGGATGCCGGCGCTGCTGATGTACTCCAGGCCGGACAAATCCAGCACCAGCGAATGCAGCTGCGGTGTCAGTATCGGCACCAGGGCCAGGTCCAGGTCTTCGTAGGTGTGCGTATCCAGGCGGCCGCTGAGGTTGATGCGCTGGCTGCCTTTTCCTGGTGGCTGGATCTGGATATCCAGACTCATGTTTGTTTCTCCAATGTGGGGATACGCAAGCTGACGGACAAAACATTACAACCGTTCACTCGCTCATAGTGCATTTCTTCTGCCACTTGTCGGATCAGGTGCACACCCAGGCCGCCGGTCGGGCGGTCCAGGATGTCGGCATCCAATTCCGGCGAGGGCAGCGACAGCGGGTTGAACGGCGCACCGCTTTCGCGGAACTCTAGCGCAAGCAGACTATCGCGAATTGAGATGTCCACGCGCAATTCGTGCTGCTCGGCTTCGATGTCGCTCAGGTCGCCATGTTCGATGGCGTTGCAGGCCAGTTCCTCCACGATCAACCGCACGTCGTCGCGCAAGCCGCGGCTGACGCCATTGTTCTCCAGTACGGCTTCCAGCGAGGCATTGAGGTCGTCGACACGGGCGTACTCACGCGGGATCATCAATCGCATCTGCATGCGCTAACTCCTGAGGGGATATGTCATAGGGGGACGTGGCCGGCACCGCCGCGACGCGGCGCAACTGGATCGCCAGCACCGTGATGTCGTCCGATTGCGGGGCGGGGTTGGTAAATGCATGTACCTGCGCGATCAGCCGCTGGCACTGCTCGCGCGCGCTGTATTGCGGCTGCAGTGCAGCCCGCAGCCGCTCGACGCCATAGGCCTCGTTGTCCTGGTTGAATGCTTCGGTGACGCCATCGGTGTAGGCCACCAGCGTGGCGCCGTCGGGCAATGTTCCGCGCCAAAGCGGGAAGTCCAGGCTGATCTCGAACCCCAGCGGCGGCCCAGGTTCCACCGGCACCCACTCAGTGCTGCCATCGGGCAGCAACAGCAACGGCGCGTCGTGGCCGGCGCTGGCCATGATGCAGTCGCCGCTTTGCGTGTCGATGGTGCCGCACAGCACGGTGGCGAACATGCAGGTGTCGTTGCCTTCCACCAGTCGGCGCGATGCTTCCGCCAGTACGAGTTCCAGTGATTGCGTTGCGCGCGCGGCGACTTCCAGCACGGTCATGGTGCGTGCCATGAACAATGCCGCTGGCACGCCCTTGTCCGACACATCGCCAATGACGAACCACAGCCGGCCATCGCCGGTCTCCAGGAAACTGTAGAAATCGCCGCCCACCGCCTTGGCCGGTTCCAGCTGCGCCTGCGCTTCCAGATGGATGCCTTGGCGATCGATCACGCAACCGGGCGGCAGCATGGCCAGCTGGATGTCGCGCGCGATCGACAGCTCGCTCTCGATCTTCTGCCGCGCCGCACCCATCTCTTCGATTTCGTGCAACTGCTGGCGGATGGAAACGCGCGCGTGTTCCAGCGTGCGCGCCATCTGCCCGACTTCGTCGCTGCCGCCGGTATGCGGCACCGGCGTTTCGTAATGGCCCTGCGCCAAGTGCGCGGCGGAATCCGACAAGCGTTCCATCGGCCGGCTGATGCGGCGGGCCAGCTTGCGCACCACCAGCATGCAGATCAATGCCAACAGTGCGCCCACCGCGATCAGCAGATAAAGCGCATGGTTGAGCCGCGCGACGATCAACCCATAAGACTGCGCGACCAACAGCATCCAACCGCTGTCGCCCACCGGTTCCACCACCGTGTAGCGCTTCTCTGCGCTTTTCAGATCGGTATGTACAAACTGCACGCGCTGGCGTGAGCGTACGGCTTCGGCGGCGGGTGCGAAATCGTGGCGGCCAACGCGGCGGATGTAATCGTCCAATGTTTCCAGCTGTTCGACTTCCACTTCCGGATTCATGGCCAGCGTGCCCGCTGGCGCCACCAGCGACACCCGCCAGCCCGGCATGTTCGCCATTGATTCGACCATTTCGGTCAGGTTGCTCAACGGCAGATCCAGGCTGACCATGCCGCGCGTGACCGCACCGCGGCCCGGGTCGCGCAACGGCATGTTGTAGGTGACCATCCACACGCCGCCGGCGGTTTCGTTGAGATAGGGCTCGGACCACCAACCGGCGGGTGCCGCCACGGTGCGCTGGTACCAGCCTTGGTTGCGAAAGGCATAGCCGTCAGCGGCGAGATCGCGGTCGCGGCCATTCGCGGCGACATACCGGGCGAACATCGCATCGTCGCGTTGCCGCGGTTCCAGGATCAACAACCCGCCCGCGCAACCGGGCGTGGCTTTCACCATCGCACGCAGCGTGATGGTCAGTTCTTCGGCATCCAGGTTCGAACTGGCCACCAGGTTCGACACACCCTGCGTGGTGATGGTCACCACGCGCATCGCGTCGTCCAACCGCGACGCGGCTTCTTGCGTGCTGGCGCGGGTGTCGTGGCGCGCGTCTTCTTCGATGGCGCGCCGGCCAAACCAAGCCGCCGTCAATGCCAGCAGCAACAACAGCACCACATTGACCAAGCCCGCCCACAACGCGATGCGCGTGCGCAGGCTTCGTCCCCACTGCACGCCGTTGCCAAACCTGCCTTGCGTGTCTTTATCGACATGCGGCGGTGCTTGCGTTGGTTGTTGTCTTCCCGACATTCCGATCCCCCGATCTTCCCGCCGCCGATGATATGACGTGTGCTTTGCTGCAAAGCGTCAAAGGTCTCACTTTGGTGTGGTGGCTTGTCCTGGGACAGCGAAAAAACGCCTTCCATACGCACGCGTAGCCCCGAAATCAGCCCTGGCCGGGCGTGTCCGGGCGTGGCGGTGCGTTACACTTTAGAACTCACTAAAACGATAACAGCCGCGCGCAGGCGTGGTGCTACGGGAGTGGTAATGAACTGGCTGAACGAGATGCTGCAGAACGATCCGGACCCGACCGAAACCCGGGAGTGGATCGATTCTATCCAGGCGGTGATCGACAACGAAGGCGCCCTGCGCGCCCACCAGCTGCTGGAAGGCATGGTGGAACTGACGCGCCGCGCTGGCGCCTACCTGCCGTTCTCGCCCACCACTGAATACGTCAACACCATCGCCCCCCAGAACGAGGCCAAATCGCCCGGCGATCCGGCGCTGGAATGGCGTATCCGTTCGATCATCCGCTGGAACGCCATGGCGACCGTCGTGCGCGCCAACCGCAAGCCCGGCGACCTGGGCGGACACATCGCCAGCTTCGCCTCCGGTGCCACGCTTTACGACGTCGGTTTCAACCACTTCTGGCGCGCGCCCAGCGACCAACACCCCGGCGACCTGCTGTTCATCCAGGGCCATAGCTCGCCCGGCATCTACGCGCGCTCGTTCCTGGAAGGCCGCATCAACGAAGCACAGCTGGACAACTTCCGCATGGAAGTCGACGGCCAGGGCATTTCTTCCTATCCGCATCCCTGGTTGATGCCGGACTACTGGCAGACGCCCACCGTGTCGATGGGCCTGGGCCCGCTGGCGGCGATCTACCAGGCGCAATTCATGAAGTACCTGGAGCACCGCGGCCTGATCGAGAAGTCCGACCGCAAGGTGTGGTGCTTCATCGGCGACGGCGAATCCGACGAGCCGGAAACCCTGGGCGCCATCGCCCTGGCCGGCCGCGAAGGGTTGGACAACCTGATCTTCGTCGTCAACTGCAACCTGCAGCGCCTGGACGGCCCGGTACGCGGCAACGGCAAGATCATCCAGGAACTGGAAGGCGTGTTCCGCGGCGGCGGCTGGAACGTCATCAAACTGCTGTGGGGCAGCTACTGGGATCCGCTTCTGGCGCGCGACACCAACGGCGTGCTGAAGAAGCTGATGATGGAAACGGTTGACGGCGAATACCAGAACTGCAAGGCGTTCGGCGGCGCTTACACGCGCGCCAACTTCTTCAATAAGTACCCGGAAACCGCCGCCATGGTGGCCAGCCTGTCCGACGACGACATCTGGCGCCTCAACCGCGGCGGCCACGACCCGCACAAGGTCTACGCCGCCTACCACGAAGCCGTGAACACCCAGGGCATGCCCACGGTGATCCTGGCCAAGACGGTCAAGGGCTACGGCATGGGTTCGGCGGGCGAATCGCTCAACCCCACCCACCAGACCAAGAAGCTGGACAACGAAGCCATCAAGACCTTCCGCGACCGCTTCAATATCCCGGTCAGCGACAAGCAGCTGGAAGACGACGCACAGATTCCGTTCTACCACCCCGGCGAAGACTCGCCGGAAGTGCAGTACCTCAAGGAACGCCGCGCCGCACTGGGCGGCTACCTGCCGCAGCGCCGCCGCAAGGCCGACCTGTCGCTGGAAGCGCCCAAGCTGGAAAGTTACGACCGTCTGCTCAAGTCCACCGGCGACCGCGAAATCTCCACCACCATGGCGTTCGTGCAGGCGCTCAACATCACCCTGCGCGACAAGCAGATCGGTCCGCGCATCGTCCCCATCGTGGCCGACGAAGCGCGCACCTTCGGCATGGAAGGCATGTTCCGCCAGATCGGCATCTATGCGCCGTTCGGCCAGAAGTACAAGCCGGTCGACGCCGACCAGCTGATGTACTACCGCGAAGACCAGGGCGGGCAGGTGCTGCAGCAGGGCATCAGCGAACCAGGCGCCATCGCCTCGTGGATGGCCGCCGGCACCAGCTACTCGGTCAGCAACGTGCCCATGCTGCCGTTCTACATCTACTACTCCATGTTCGGCTTCCAGCGCGTCGGCGACCTGGCGTGGCAGGCGGCGGACATGCGTACCCGCGGCTTCCTGCTGGGCGGCACCGCCGGCCGCACCACGCTCAACGGCGAAGGCCTGCAGCACGAAGACGGCCACAGCCACCTGCTGGCCGGCGCCATTCCCAACTGCCGCAGCTACGACCCCACCTTCGGTTTCGAAGTCACCGTCATCCTGCAACACGGCGTCAAGCGGATGATGGAAGAGCAGGTGGATGAGTACTACTACATCACCCTGATGAACGAAAACTACGCCCAGCCGGACATGCCGGAAGGCGCGGCCGAAAGCATCATCAAGGGCATGTACCTGCTGAAGGACGCCGGCAAGCCCAAGAAGGGCGAACTGCGCGTGCAACTGCTCGGCAGCGGCACCATCCTGCGCGAAGCCATGTTCGCCGCCGAACTGCTGGACAAGGACTTCGGCGTCAGCGCCGACATCTGGTCCTGCCCCAGCTTCAACGAACTCCGCCGCGACGGTTTCGACGCCGAACGCTGGAACCGCCTCAACCCCGAAGCCAAGACCCCGCGCAAAGCATTCGTCACCGAAAACCTCGAAGGCCGCAGCGGCCCCGCCATCGCCGCAACCGACTACGTCCGCGGCTTCGCCGACCAGATCCGCGCCTTCATCCCAATGAGCTACACCGTACTGGGCACCGACGGCTTCGGCCGCTCGGATACCCGCGCCAACCTGCGCCGCTTCTTCGAAGTGGATAGGTACTACATTGCGCATGCCGCGATTGCGGCGTTGGCTAAGGAAGGCAAGATGACGGGTAAGGATGTGGCGAGAGCGATTAAGCAGTACAAGATTGATGTGGAGAAGGTTAATCCGGTTGGGGTTTGAATAGTGCTGGGTGGATTGTGTATCTCAGAAGGGCGTCCAGTGGACGCCCTTCTTTTTCAGGTGCGAATCTGGAGTAGGAAACCGATGTAGTCTTACGGCGAAATTGCGCCGCGGCACTATTGGGGGGGGCGTGGAACTTGCTGATCTAAAGAAGCGACTACAGGGCCATCTTGGCGATGGTCTTGTTCTTATCGTCGGCTCAGGGCTGTCCTGCGCCGAAGGTGTTCCGGGCATGGAGGCATTAGGCAACCATCTTGTCACGCACATTCCCGCAATACTGTCCGAAGAGGACAGCAAGCTATGGGAGAAAATCCATCCCAGCATTATGGCTGAGGGGTTGGAGGCAGCCCTGCTGAAGTGCGCCCCCAGGGTAGAAAGTATGGTTTCTCACTGCTCGTGGTAAGCCAAAGGCCTTCTGACGTAAGTCGGACAATTCTTTCGCAGTGCAATAATTTCTTGGCATTGAGATTAACGAATGACAGCGACCAGAACGTCATCAAGCGATTGATGCCGGACTCTCTAGTTGGGCTCACGGCCATGCTGCCGCTGCTGGATACAGGCGAAGCCTTGCTTCTTGGCGATGCGGTTCTTTTGCCAACCAGAATTAGGCTCGATCAGCCACAAGTGAAGCCTGACAGCGCCACCCGTGACTTCTGGAGGGAGTGGGGGTCGATGCAGCCCAGCGAGGAGTTGCTTGAGGTGGCGGTCGAATGCCTCCGGAGTCAAACACGAGCGACCTGATGCGGTTGAACAGACGGGAACGGAGTCAGGTCCACTTACATGCAAGTAGCGGCTGACTGCTTTCGAGGGTGGTGAGTTGGCGGAACGCCTGTAGGAAAACAGGGGTCAGATTGCACTTTCCTCTGTTCGCAACAGACGAAATCGCGTACAGACGCGTTCGGCGGCGATCTGCGCTTGCCGCGAGAACCTGTAGGAAAAGTGCGATCTGCCCCAGGTCTCGGACTCCGGTTCGGGGTCGGTTCGACCTTCACTTGTCCTTACGCGCGCGTTCTGCATTGAGCCTTACGCGCGACTTGGCGTCGCCTAGCGCCACACCGCGTTCGAGCAGCGCTAGTGCAAGGGTGCGGTCACCGTCGGCGTTGCGCTCCAGGCGCATGAGAGCGGCGTTGTAGGCGGCGATGGCGCTGCCTTTCTTTGCGGCGTGTTCGAATCCGGCGAGCGCCTTATCCGGGCACAGGAAGAAGACGTCCCAGCCGGCGGCAGCGCGCATCAACATTTCGGCGTCGTCCTCCGGAATCTGCTCCTCTACGAAGGCAGGCCAGCCGGCTACCAGCGGCACGAACACTTCGTCGCCCTTCGGCAGGGAGTACGACCCCGCGCCTTCGCGCACGGTGAATGCTTGGCGTGTAGTGCGGCGTGCGCCGTCCTGCGCCAGCCATAGAAAGCCGTCCTCGCCCCGCACAGGGAAGCCGCCGAGAGCCTTCGACACGCGGTCGGCCAATGACGGAACCCCCGGTTCCGGTGATACGCCCATCCAAGAAGCGATGAACTCGACACGCTCCAGCTTGCCGAGCTGGGGCCGTATGACATCTGCTACGTCGTCGACGGTGAGGATGCGCATCTGACCGTCGTACATGCGCCAAGGACTCGCCTGAAGGCCGATCGTCAAAATTGAATCGATGTCCGGCACTGCTTCCATGTACTCGTACAGCGCTTTGCCGGAGTGAACGCAATCGGGCGAACCCTGCGTGGAAGAGCAGGTGTTCACCGTGAGCGCACCCGACAACGACAGGTGCGACGTGTCGCACGCCAGCGCGCCAGGGCTGAGCAGGCAAAGGACGAGGAGGGCGGGCTTCATGGTGAGGTTCACCTATAAGTCGAAGATGACACGCGGTTTGCAGCTCGATTACACGATAGCAAGCCGCTGGGTTCACCTATGGGTGATCGCCTTCTCAAACCTTCTTACGAATCCGACCAGATCCTGACCGCAGGCCAGGCAGTACTCGCGTAACTGCAGCAGGTCCAACCTCCGGGTGCCACGCTCGACATCGCTGACGTAGGACTGTGGACGCCCGAGCAATGCGGATAGCTCAGTCTGCGTCAGGCCGGCTTTAGTCCGGATATCAAGCAGTAGTTGGAGCAGCGGCTGGTACTCGGCCTTGTGGATCGACTTGGCGGACATTGCGGCGGCACGAATGAAGACCGCACCCACCCTATATCTGGTTTTCAAATATCTGAAAAGTAGATACAGTTCCCGTGACGGATGCCCAATCGCCTGACGTTGTGGTCTATGCCGGGTAGGCGCAAACCGGCGGGACTTCCCATGATGAAGGTCGACTACTGGCAGGTCCGCCATGCGAAGTCACGAGTCAACGGAACATAAAAGGAGAAAAGGATGCTGGCAGACAAGGAACACAGACGAACGGATACAAAAGCCATTGAGGCGGACTCCCGCACTTCGCTGGAGCAGATGATCTCGCTATTGCAAGGTGGCCAAGGAGCCGCATTGGCCGATGCGGGATTGACGCGCCTTGGCACTGAGCAACTGGATTCGCTGCACCGCCATGCTTCGCATCAGGCGCGGCTGTGCCGTGAGCGGGCCAACCAGTTGCTGTGGCTGATGTTGTATTGGATGGAAGATTGCGGGAGGCATCCACCTGATGACCTCGTCGCCAGCGCGACCCAAGTAGCAACGCTGGCGCAGGAGCGCCAGCGCTGGATGGCGCTGGCGGAGAACGCGCGGTACTACCAGCAGCATCCCGACGTGGCGGCGAAGGTATCGCGTAGCCTTGGGTAATGCATCTTGCCTACGGCGGTCTGAAATCGGTGATACAGCCATTGCAGCTCTGCGTCGTCAGTCCGCTTGCGGTAAACGTGTTTACTTCATAGCCTCTCTTAGCCAGGGGAAGCCTTCACTGCTCAATCATGTCTATCTCAAGTTCTTCCATAGACCAATGACCGAGGCTTGGAGCGAGACGTAGAGCAGTATCTTCCCGGGACCGCTCAACGGAAGACTGGCGGCGAGGACAGAAGAAGTAGAACTAAGGGGCAACATGTTCAAGAAGTTTATAACGGTCGCGATAGTGACTTTGGTTTTCTATGCGCCGTACACCCGCTTTTCCATGGCGTCCGCACAGGGATATCCGGAGAACCTCTGCACGGTATTCGGTGGCACCTACTGGAACTGCAGCAGGGCACAAGCATTTGCTGAATGCCAGCGATTGACAAAGGCGTACAGCGATTTTCGTATCCAGCAGATGTATCCGGCGAACTATTTTCTGAGCAAGGTTCACCCAGGAACCTGCGAGTTTGGTGAAAGCAATCCGCGGACAGGCCGATTTCTCGTGAAGACACTGGAGTCGGACGACAGCGGTGCATCCTGGGAGTGGAAAGGCTGGACTTATGCATACTTTTCGTTACCCGCTGCTGTGCTGCCGGGATCACCAGAACCTTTGGACCCAGGGAAGAACAACGACTGTGGTGATTGCACGGTAACCGGGCCCATACTGGCCGGGAATCCGGTCAATTTTCTTACTGGCGGGAAGCTGGAAACTGCCGTCGACTATCGCGCTGCATCTGGCGGGCTGGAATGGAATCGCTACTACTCTAGCCAGCAACCCATCCAACCGCGGGGGGCAGCTATCGGGCCTCGTTGGAGGACTTGGCTCGACCGGCGTGTAGATGTCTATGAGGTTTCCGGCGTAACCACCGCCCTCGTTAGCCGTCCGAACGGCGATCTATATCTTTACACCCGAAATTCGAGCGGTATCTGGGTCGGCGACACCGACGTGAAGTACAGTCTCGCGCCGCTCATGAGTGGCTCGACTCAAACCGGGTGGGAGGTCAGAACATCCCAAAATTCTGTCGAGCGCTTTGATCTGGACGGCAAGCTGTCTTCTGTTTCAGAGTTGAATGGCGATGAACTAATCGTCACCTATGTCTCGGACAAGCCTTCAGCGGTGACCGACAGGCACGGACGTTCGATTGCCTTGACGTATACCGCCGACAGGCTGTCGGGCTTAACGCTCCCCGACGGTTCAAAGATTCAGTATGGATTCGACACTGACGGCCGTCTTGAGGCGGTGCAATATCAGACCGGGACGTCTGATGGAACGCCTCAGTTTGATTCCATCCGGTACAAGTACGAAGACAGTGCGCGTCCCTATGCCTTGACAGGAAAAGTCGATGAGACGAACGGGGCACATGTCACTTGGACTTATAACTCCAGTGGACAAGTGCAGAGCACCGTTAAGGGTGATCCCTCTGGGAGTATCGAGAAGATCCAGTTTTCCTACAGTACCTCCGGCGTCACCGCGACTTACCCCCTGGGTGAAAGCGTTACGCACATCGCTGTGAGGCAGGCGGGAAGAGCCAAGCTTGCTGCTTCCAACAAGCTCTGCCCAGGATGTGATGGGCAGTCGTTACAGTCCCGAACCTATGACCAGAATGGCTATCCGGATCTGAGTGTCGAATTTTCCGGAATCACCACGGATAACGACTACGACGTTCGTGGCCTGGTGGTTCAGAAGACCGAAGCCAGCAACGACACCACGGGCAGAAAGAGGACTGCTCAGATCGATTGGCACGCGGATTTCCGAGTCCCATCCGAACGCCGCACCTACAACGCCACCAATACCTTGGTCAGCAAATCCACCTGGACCTACAACACCCGCGGCCAAGCGCTGACCTCGACACAGATTGATCCTGCCACGAACGTAGCTCGCACTGTCACCAGCACCTACTGCGAACAAGCCGACGTTACCGCTGGCACCTGTCCCCTGGTCGGCCTGACCACTTCAGTGGATGGTCCGCTAGACGGCACGGTAGACACCACCACCTACACCTACTACCCGGCCGACGACGCCACCTGCGCCACATCTCCCACCACGTGTCCGCACCGCAAAGGCGACCTCTGGAAAGTCACCAACGCGCTGGGCCAGGTTACCGAGACCTTGCGTTACGACGGCGCCGGCCGCGTGCTGTCGGTCAAGGACCCCAACGGCATCATCACCGATTTCGAGTACCACCCGCGTGGCTGGCTGACCGCACGCAAGACCCGCGGCACGGTTGGTACTTCGGAAGCCGACGACCAGATCACCCGCATCGAGTATTGGCCGACGGGGCTGGTGAAGAAGGTGACCCAGCCGGACGGCGCGTTCACGGCGTACACCTATGACGCGGCGCATCGGCTGACCGATATCGCCGACAACGCCGGCAACCAGATCCACTACGTGCTGGACAACGCCGGCAATCGCATCAAGGAAGACACCAAGGACGCTGGCGGCAACCTCAAGCGCACACTGTCGCGCGTCTACAACCAGCTGGGCCAGTTGGCCACACAGGCGGACGCGCAAGCCAACCCCACTGATTTCACCTACGATGCCAATGGCAACCCAAACACCATCACCGATGCCCTGGGCCGGGTCACCGACAACGACTACGACCCGCTGAATCGACTGGCCCGGACGCTGCAGGATGTGGGTGGCATCGCCGCCGAGACCCAGTTCCAATACGACGCCCTGGATAACCTGACCCAGGTCACCGACCCCAAAGGTCTGGACACCCGCTACACCTACAACGGCCTGGGCGATCTGACTCAGCTGCAAAGCCCGGACACTGGCACCACCACCTACACCTACGACAGCGCCGGCAACCGCAAGACCCAGACCGATGCGCGCGGCGTCATCACGCAGTACGACTACGACGCCCTCAACCGGCTGACGAGCATCGTGTACCCGGATGCCGCGTTGAATATCGCCTACACCTACGACATCGTGCCAACGGTGTGCGCAGCGGGCGAAGGCTTCGCCATCGGTCGGCTCAGCACCATGACTGACGGTAGCGGCGCCACCCAGTACTGCTACGACCGCTTCGGCAACCTGGCCCGCAAGGTGCAGACCACCAACGGCGTCACCTTTGTGCTGCGTTACGCCTACACCCTGGCCGGCCAGCTACAGGCCATGATCTACCCGGACGGCACCACCGTGGACTACGTCCGCGACGCGCAAGGCCGAACCACGGAAGTCGGCGTCACCCGCACCGGCCAACCACGCGATGTGCTGCTGTACCAAGCCAGCTATCACCCGTTTGGCCCCGTTGCGAGTTGGAGCTACGGCAACGGCCGGCAGATGCTGCGCTCGCTGGACCAAGACTACCGCCCGCTGGCGGTCCAAGACCCCGGCACCGGTGGCCTATCGCTGAACTTCGGCTTCGACGCCGTCGGCAACCTGACTCAGCTGACCAGCGGCTCACCCCCGCCGCTCTCCTTCGTCTACGACCCACTCGGCCGCCTGACCGAAACCCGCGACGGCCCCACCCAGACCCCCATCGACACCTACACCTACGACAAAACCGGCAACCGCACCGCCCACACCACCGCCGCCGGCACCAGCGCCTATGGCTACCTCACCAACAACCACCGCCTCACCGACGTCGGCGGCGTGATCCGCGGTTACGACGAAGTAGGCAACACCCTCAACATCGGCGCCGCCAAGGAGTTCGTCTACAACGACGCCAACCGTATGAGCCAGGTCAAACAAGCCGGCGTGGTGGCGATGAACTACGCCTACAACGGCCGTGGCGAACAAGTCCGCAAGCACCTCGGCACCAGCAACACCTATACGCTTTACGATGAAGCCGGCCACTGGTTGGGCGACTACGACGACGCTGGCACACCACTCCAGCAAGCCCTCTGGATGGACGACCTGCCGGTGGGTCTGCTCGCCAACGGCAACCAATTGCACTACATCCAACCCGACCACCTAGGGACTCCGCGTGTCGTCATCGAAGTGGCACGCGACGTGCCGGTGTGGACCTGGGACGTGAAGGGTGACGCCTTCGGTAACACCGCACCGGATCAGAATCCGGATGGGGACGCGAACGCGTTCGTGTTTGATATGCGGTTTCCAGGGCAGCGGTTTGATGCGGTGAGTGGGCTGAACCAGAATTATTTTCGGGACTACGACTCAGCTACGGGGAGATATGCCCAAAGCGATCCGATTAGCCTTGCCAGTGACATCTCAACCTATCGGTACGCCGAGAGCAGCCCAAACTTATTCACCGATCACTTTGGCCTATTTGGAAGTCCATTAAGTGATAAGTTTCCGATGCCATGGGATCCTCAACGATGTGCGGAAATACTTCGTCAGATAAAACAAAAGCGTGACGAGATTGGCAAAAGGTTCTCTGAATTTGATAGGAACTCGGGCAATCTCCCCAATACCGCGCCAGGACCTTTGCGAGCAGATCGAATGGGGCACATGACGCTCATCAACATACTGGATAGTCAAGCGCGCAAGCTGGAAGATGACTACGATCGTCATTGTCGCGGACCGGGTCCCGCGTGCCCGGTGCCAGTTTCCTCTCCAGCCAATGCAGAAGATCCCGCGAAAAACCCGCAGACTGCTCCGGCCGCAGGCATAGGAACAATTCTTTTAATCATGCTTATCGGCTATCTAGCGGCATCCACTTAAAATGAAGAAGCAAAAGCTCGAAATATTAAATGCATACGGCGAACGTATCTTTGTGCTGCATGTCGATGACGCATCAACTGGATTCAAAGGGCTAACGTTGGAGACACTTTTCGCCCCGTGCGCGAAGCTGCCTGCGATGGACTTCTCAGGCTGCAAAATGTACAAGCCATTGCTTTCAGAGGCCGACCTCTCTTTCAGCAATTTCTCCGATGCCGACTTGAGCGGCGCGAATCTCCAGAACGCCGTTCTAAGGCATGTCAATTTTTCAAATGCCAAGTTCACACAAGATGCATTTGGAAACAGCGGATCTGTTGCTGGCGCTGATTTGACTTCTGCCATACTCGATGGCGCCGTTCTCGATGGCGTTGAGTACGACAATGACACAATTTTCCCGGAGTTCTTCGATCCTGCGGCACACGGCATGGTTTTGAAGACCGAGGAGAGCTGAGGGTGTTTCGCAGGGGCAAAGGCATTCTCCAACCGCTTCTTGTTCTAGCAAAAAAGGGGTCAGGTTCATTTATCTCCCGCACACGGGCGGCCACGCGGTCTGAGGGTGGCGGCGCGCTGGGTTAGAGTCTCGACCTGTGCGCGAAAGCGGTCGCTGCCAACGGCGCGCTGTTGGTGCGTGTGCGCCCGTAGGGCCTCGGTGTCTTCAGAGGGCGGAGCGTATTGGAACAGGAAGCGGTAGATCTGCTGACGTTCTGTCGGGCAGAGGCCCAAGTCGAGATAGCACGGGTGCGGCGTGATGCGTGCTTCGTCGATGCCTTGGGCATTGCAGTGATGGCTCGACCATCGGTAGTCCCTCGGATGAACCACCATCCCTGCCAGGACCGGATTAGCTCGATGTAGCGATAGCAGGTCAGCAGGTAGCGATCATGATCGACCAGCGCTGACTTGAATCGTGCCACCCATAGCGTGCCGGGACGCCACAAATACTTGTTGCCATGTTGTGCATGGCGGGATCTGGGCCCGGTAAAACTAGACTAGAATCCCAACACTTCCCGTATTCGCAGACCAGCAAGCGGGATACGCAGATCTGGTCAATCAGCCTGGAAATCAGCCCGCAACAGATGAGCGAAAGTTAAAAGCCGCAATAATCTCCGACCACAAGAGAGCTATCGAATGAAACTATTATTTCTGTTCAGGCATTCCATCTCCAGCCTGCTCGTGCTCTGCTTGGGAACTTCGCAATTCGCACTCGCGGCGGAATTACCGCTGCAAGCACACACACGGAACGCTACATCGCTCAACGGCGAATGGAGAATCATCGTCGATCCTTACGAAAACGGTTATTACAACTATCGCTGGGAACCGTTCGATCAGCAGGAGACTCCGTCGTTCAATGCGTTCTTTACCGATTCAAAACCCAGAACACCATCCGATCTGATCGAATACGATTTCGATAAGGCCGACACCCTGCAGGTCCCCGGTGATTGGAATACGCAGAAGGAAAAACTTTATTACTACGAGGGCAGCGTTTGGTACCGGAGAAAATTCGATGCGCCAGCTGCGAAACAATCGGATCGCCAGTTCATCTACTTCGGTGCCGTCAACTACCGTGCGGATGTTTATCTGAACGGTAAAAAGCTCGGTATGCATGTAGGCGGTTTTACCCCATTTCACTATGAAGTGACCGGGAAGCTGAAATCCAAAGACAATTCCTTGATTATTAAAGTGGACAACAAACGCCACGCTGATGAAGTCCCCACTCTCAATACCGATTGGTGGAACTACGGCGGAATCACGCGCGATGTGAAGCTCTTTAATACGCCGCGCACCTTCATACGGGATTACACCATTGCACTCGGGTCATGGGAACAGAAAACCGTGACCGGTTCGGTGCTATTGGATGGAGCTAAAGGCGGAGAGAAAATCCAGCTGCGTTTGCCAGAATTAGAAGTACAGCAAACCCTCACTGTCGATGAAAACGGAGATGCCACCTTCTCATTTGCAGTGCCTGACGCAGAGCTCTGGTCGCCGGAAAATCCCAAACTCTATTCCGTCCAAATCAGCAGTGGCGGCGATAAGCTAATCGACGATATTGGTCTGCGCACGATTACCACCCAAGGCAAACAATTATTGCTGAATGGCAAGCCGATTTTCTTGCGCGGCATCTCGGTACACGAAGAATATTCCGCCGATGGCGGTGGCCGTGTCAGCAGCGCCAAAGAAGCTGAGACGTTGTTAGGCTGGGCAAAAGAGTTGAACGCAAATTTTGTGCGCCTCGCCCACTATCCGCACAATGAAGATATGGTGCGTCTCGCGGACCGAATGGGTTTACTGGTTTGGTCGGAAATTCCCGTCTACTGGACGATCAACTGGAAGAACGAAGCCACGTATCAGAATGCAGAAGCGCAACTAGCCGAGATGATCGAGCGCGATAAGAACCGTGCAGCAGTCATCATATGGTCGCTCGCCAACGAAACGCCGATATCGGAAGCTCGCAATCAGTTCCTCGCGCGCCTCGCAAGAAAAGCGCGTGAGTTGGATAGCACGCGCTTGCTAAGCGCGGCTATGGAAAAGCATTACCGTAGCGACAATCCCAATATCGCGGTCGTAGAGGATCCGCTGGCGGATCTGGTGGACATGGTGAGCTTCAACCAATACATCGGCTGGTACGACGGTCTGCCGGAAAAAGCCGACAAGGTGACCTGGGAAATCAACTACGACAAACCGGTATTCGTGAGCGAGTTCGGCGGCGGCGCGAAGCAGGGTTATCACGGCGATGTAAACACGATTTTCACCGAAGAGTTCCAGGAGAACCTCTACAGGAAGAGCTTGGGCATGATCGATAGAATCGACGGCTTTGTGGGCACCTCACCCTGGATTCTTGCCGACTTCCGCTCCCCGCGCCGCCAGCTCGATGGCATTCAGGATGATTACAATCGCAAGGGAATTTATTCGAGTAGCGGCATAAAGAAAAAGTCTTTCTTTGTGTTGAAAGAGTTTTACGATAAGAAGGAACAATCGGGAGCAGCGTCGACGAAAGGGGAAGAAGGTAATTAGGCCCACAATTGCGTTCCAACCCGTTGCTTCGACAAGCTGCTGGAATTCGACCAACAAAGCGGGTTTGCAATGGCGTCTCTATGACCCCCTAACTACGATTAGATCCCAAAAGGGCCGTAGGCTGGGTTTGCGCGCAAGCTTATCCGGATTCCCCGTGATGAAGGCTTTCTGCCCGCTGGTTGGCGTTGCTTACTGCAAGCCGTAGCCCCGTGGCACGCCATTGCCGCCATGCAGCATGAAGCCAGGCTGGCTGTGTTGTCCGCGAGTAGCCCAGCCTCACACCAGCTACCAAGGGCGCCGCCTAGAATCGTGCCGTCCACAGACAGGAGGCACGCATATGTCGTCGTTAGCGATCTATCTCTTAGGTATTGCGGTGTTGATCGGTGGTTTGGCGTATGGCGCGCATCTGGCCGGTCTGGCTACGCAATGGATCGCGGTGGGTACGGTCGTGCTGCTGGGCATCGGCATCGTCACCGCGGTATCCCGCACCCGAAGCAAGGATCCGCCCGCCGATCCGGGTTCTTGAGCCCGGGAAACAGAGGCGGAGTGCACTTCTTTAGTCTGAAGCTAGCCTTGGCTTTCCGAGCGAGGCGGCTTGACCAGCCTTCGGCTGTTGAAGAGCTTCTCAACGGCGCAGCCGGTCCGCCCATCGCGAGCCATGCCAGCCGAACCGTATCCCGCGAGCTGACCCTGTTCGCTGGGCGGATGAGTTGGCTCAGCGCGTTTGACCCGCAAGATGCCTGGCAAAGAACGGCAGAACCTTTGCCTGGAACCGTTCCGGGACGCGATTGCCGTGGTCGCCCTCATACACCTCAAAGTGATGTGTGATGCCGTAGCGATTCAGTTCGGTATGCATCGCGTTGCTATCGGCGAGGATGAAATCCTCGTTGCCCACATCGAGCGAAATGGCGGTCATCGATCGTAGCGCCGGGAGGTATTGCGGCAGCATCGCCTGCGGTGCGTTTGCGGCCCATTTGGCGAGGACCAGCGGGTCCAGGGCGTCGCCCTCAGCACCGCTGTCCAGGAATAAAGGCGGTTTGTTCGGCGCGGGCGACCAGGCGGCGGCCGCGGCGAGGTCGAAGCGCTTATCGAACTCGGGTTTGAGCGCCTGTTGCAGCGTGACGCTATCGATCGCCTTCGCCTGCCCAAGGGGGATGGTGCGCGGGATCAGGCAGCAGCTGCTCATCGCGTAGAGGCTGGAAAAGACGTGCGGGAATTTCATCCCGATCCTCAGCGTGCCGTAGCCGCCCATCGAATGGCCCGAGAGGCCGCGGCTCTCGCGGCGGGCGAGGGTGCGGTAATGGCGGTCAATGTGCGCGACCAGATCGCGCGCCACGAAGGTTTCGAAATCGCCGACCGTAGGCGAGTTCGAAAACATCGAGCCACCCAACCGCGTGTAGCCGTCTGGGAGCACCAGGATCATCTCTTGCGCGCCGGCGGCGAAGGCGGTGCGAGTCGCGTCAGGTGCCTTTAGATAGTCCAGGTAGATTTGCGCGGTGTCGCCAAAGCCATGGAGAAAATAGACCACCGGGTAGCGTCGGTTCGGTTCTTTCGCGTAGCTCGGCGGCAGGACAACGAAGACATCGCGGTCGGCGCTGTTGCCTTCCAGATTGCCTTCCAGCGAGGTGCCGTGGACCGAAATCTTTTCGGTACCGGCCTGGGCCGGGGCAACGCACAAGGCCAGCGCCATCAGCATCAATGCCACGATTTTGTTCATGCTCTTCTTTCCTTAGTGTCTGGTCCAAGCCGACCGCGAAGCCGCGTCGGGTGCATGAACTGTGGTTTGCTACAAAGAAGGCATCGGAGCCGGCGTGCCCGGGTATAGTACGTCCGCTATGGCGGGTACGTCGCCCGGCCACTAATCACGGAGAGATGTCATGGGTCTTGTTCAAGCGGTGACGGGCGCGGTCGGTGGCATGCTCGGCGATCAGTGGAAGGACTTCTACACGGTGCCGGACGGCCTGCCGCCGACGGCGGCGCTGTTCGCCGCGGTGCCGCGCGGCACCAACGCCGGGCGCGGCTCCAACACGCAGGGCTCCTCCAACATCATCACCAACGGCTCCAAGATCGTGGTGCCCGAGGGCTACGGGCTGCTGCTGTTCCAGGACGGCAAGATCACCGGCTTCGCCGCGGAGCCGGGCGGCTACGAATGGCGGTCGGACGACCTCAACTCGCAGTCGGTCTTCGCGGGCGATGGATTGGTCAGCCCGCTCATCAAGCAGAGCTGGGAACGTTTCAAGTTCGGCGGCCAGCCCGGTTCGCAGCAGGCGGCCTTCTTCGTTTCGCTGAAGGAACTGCCTGAAAACCGCTTCGGCACGCAGTCGGAAATCTACTGGGACGACGGCTTCCTCAACACCCAGGTCGGCGCGGTCACTCGCGGCTCCTACACGCTGAAGATCGTCGATCCCATCCTGTTCGTGAAGAACTTCGTGCCCGCCAGCTACCTGCAGCCGGGCAAGGTCTTCGACTTCACCGATATGGAAAACGCCGCCGCCGGCCAGCTCTTCAACGAAGTCGTCGGTTCGCTGGCCCCGGCCTTCAGCCTGTACTCCAACGATCCCGCCAAGGGCAATCGCATCACCAAGCTGCAACAGGATTCGCTGGGTTTCGCCAAGAGCCTGTCCGATGCCGTGGAGAACGGCTACCAGTGGAAATCCGACCGCGGCCTGGCCATCGTCAAAACCGCCATCGTATCGATCGAATACGACCCCAACACACGAGAGCTGCTGAAGACCGTGCAGCGCGCTGATGCGCTCGCCGGTTCGCGTGGCAACTCCAACCTGCAGGCGAGCGTCGCGCAGGGCATCCAGTCGGCGGGAGAAAACGGTGGCGCCGCAGGACTGGTCGGCGTGGGCATGGCCTCGGGCATGCTCGGCGGCATCGGCAACATCCAGCAGCCGGCCACGCCGGCGGCACCGGCCGCTGACGATCCGGTCGCCAAGCTGAAGAAAGCCAAGGAGATGCTCGATCTTGGCCTGATCACGCAGGACGACTACGACGCGCTCAAGGCCAAGGCGTTGGGCCTGTAAACCGGGAACCACGCAACGCATATGTCGAGCGCCAATCGTCCTCCTCCGTTGCCGCCGCAGTTGCCGCCGGTCAGCGGCCCGGGATCGCCGCAGGACGTGCCACCCCTGCCGGGCAGCGTGCCGATCGACACGGCCACGCTGCCCGAAGCGATCCGCGAGGAATTGCTGGCGCCCGACCCAGTCGCCATCGATACGGCCGCCACCGAGCTGAAGGACGGCCTCAACCGCTGCCCGAAATGCGGTGCGACCGATATCCGGCACAAGCCTGGCAGCGATCTTCTGGTCTGCCTGTACTGCCGCAACGAATGGCACGGCGTGCGGGTCGAGGAGGAATTCGGGTTCGGCGAGGGAATCGCCCAACTCAAGGGCACGGTCATCGCCTCCGGTGCGCGCGACATCGCCGCCGACGCCGCCAGCCTGATGAGCTTCAAGTGCACCGGCTGCGGCGCCGAGGTGACGGTCAACACCGACAATGCGATGACGGCGCGCTGCCACTGGTGCCGGCACGTGCTTGGCGTCAACGAGCAGGTGGCCAACGGCGCAGTGCCTGATGCGGTGCTGCCCTTCCATATCAAGAAAGAAGACGCGGTCGCGCGCATCCGCCAGTTCGTGGACAAGCGCCGACTGTTCGCGCTGAAGGAATTCAAGGAACAGTTCACGCCAGAGAACGTGGTCGGCGTGTATCTGCCCTACATGATCGTCGACGGCAACGTCAGTGTGGAGGTCGCCGGCGAGGGCGAGATACAAACGCGCGAATACACGCGCGGTACCGGCGACAAGAAGAAGACCTACTACGACGCCGACGTTTACCAGGTGGAACGCCAGGTGGACTTCACGGTGGACGATCTGCCGCTGGAGTCCTCCACCGAACGCGGCAACCTGGATACGAGAACCAACACCAACAACATCATCAATACCATCCTGCCCTTCGACACCAAGAACGCGGTGAAGTGGAACGCGTCCTACCTGTCGGGCTTCACTTCGGAAAAGCGCAACACAGACGTCGAACGCCTGCGGCCGCGCCTTGAAGACCAGTTGCTGTCGGTCGGTCGCGCCCAGGTCGAAAGGTCGGTGAGCCGCTACGACCGCGGCGTGCGCTGGGAACGCGAACGCCTCAGCGTGCACGGCACGCGCTGGGTATCGATGTACCTGCCGGTCTGGCTTTATTCCTACCACCAGCCGGGCGCCAACGGCGGCATGCTGCACTACATCGCGGTGAACGGCCGCACCGGCGAAACTATGGGCAGCGTGCCGGTGCAGCAGTGGAAGCTGATCACTACCGCGCTCACGGTGGGCACGTTCCTCGAAGGCATCGCACTCTGGATCATGGTGAGCACGTCATGAGCGACGACAGTGGGCTATGGCTGCTGGCAATCGGCCCGGCCGGCGCAGCTGCGCTGTACTGGGCCTTGTACCGGTACTACCGAAACACCGACAAATCGCACGCCTTCGAACGCGAAACGGTCATTGAGGCGCAGCCGGTGACGGGCTCGGACCAGAAAATCGGCGAGAACAACGGCACCCGGGACGCGAGCATCTCGGGCAATAACGTCAGTGCGTATCGCACGCGCGTGGAACGTGTGCGGGACGAGGCCGGATTGTAGGAGTGACGTCAGTCGCGATGGGGCTTTGCCTGTAAAGCTTCATCGCGACTGACGTCGCTCCTACAGGTCATGGGCGTTTGCTTTTGTAGGAGCGGCGTCCCGCCGCGAGCTTTTTCCCTGGTGGTTCGATAGAGCAAGAGCTCGCGCCGAGACGGCGCTCCTACGGTCATGGGCATTTGCTTTTGTAGGAGCGGCGTCCCGCCGCGAGCTTTTCCCTGGCGGTTCGACAGAGCAAGAGCTCGCGCCGAGACGGCGCTCCTACGGTGATGGGCGTTCGCTTTTGTAGGAGCGGCGTCCCGCCGCGAGCTTTTCCCCCGGCGGTTCGATAGCGCAAGAGCTCGCGCCGAGACGGCGCTCCTACGGTCATGGGCATTTGCTTTTGTAGGAGCGGCGTCCCGCCGCGAGCTCTTTCCCTGGCGGTTCGA
>NZ_JAVGJT010000044.1:0-12797 GCF_040948865.1 Pseudoxanthomonas sp. UTMC 1351
GTGGGCGGCCGGGTGGTTGAGGAGCGACAGAACCTCACGCGCGAGCGCGCGCTGTTCGGTCTCGGCGACCCGGGCGTAGGACCGGCGGCCGGGCATGTCGAAGACGGTGCGGCCGGCCTCGTTCGCCTCGTCGTAGACGATGAAGTCGCGGATGATCGTGTCGGCTACGGCGATCGGTGCGGGCTTGCCGTGCAGCTCGCGGCCGCGCAGCTCGTCGCGTCGAGCTTCGGCGAGGTGGACGCTGTTGGTGTGCACGATCCCGAGCACGAGTAGGTAGGGGATGCCTGCCGGCACTACCTCGTGATCGATCGCGCGGACGATCGGCTGTACCTCGATGAACCGCGGCCGGCAGGGGAGCACGACGAGATCGGCGACGGGCCGCCCGTCGGTGCCGGCGAGCATCGCGAGGAACGCGCCGGCCTTGGCGCCGGGCAGGTCGACGATCACGACGTCATAGCGCGAGCCCTTGCGCAGCTCGCCCAGCTTGTCGATCTGCCCGACGGCGTCGGCGACGTCGAAGGGGAAGTGAGCGTCATCGCCGCGGGCGACAACATCAACGATGGTGTGCGCGTCGTCGGCGTCGACCACGAGCACCTTGAGGCCGACATCGGCGAAAACCCGCGCCGAGTGAATGGCGTCGGTGCTCTTGCCGGTGCCGCCTTTGGGGCCGCTGGCGTACGCGATGATCAAAGCCATGCTGGCCAGTCTATGGCCTTTGCAGTCAAACGTCTATAAGGGTTTAGATCTAAACCCCTGGGCGTAGGAGATGTTGGAGTGCGAGGACGCGCTCGTGGATGACGTGCATCCGGGCGTCGCGCTCACTGTCGCTGGCGTGGGAGAGATGGGCGGTGATCTGCCCTTCCCACTTGCGGTAGAGCAAACCTGTTTCCGGGATGAACCAACCGGGCCAGATGGCATTAGCGGCGAGTAGTAGGCCAGTGTCTTCGGAGGCCGGCAGGGCCATCCATCCGCCCAGCGCCAGGAGTAGCTCGTAGCGGATGCAGAGGGTGGCGGGGTGAACCTGGGCGCGCCAATCGTGGGCGAGCCAATGGCTGTGAACTGATCCCAGCTCCAGGCGCCCGGCCGGCGGGTCGGCGTCGAAACCGACTGTCTCGCCGGTGGGCAGTAGGTCGAGCACGCGGCTTGTGGTCCACCCAATGCCCGGGTTTGTGGTCAGTACGTCGATGTCGCGGGCGAGCGCGCCCGGCGCCAGCTGGTCGTCGGCGTCGAGCACCTTCACGAGTGATCCGGTCACTCGGGAGAGCGCGAGGGTGCGCGCGACGCCAGGTCCGCCTCGTCGGCCGGCGGCAAAACGGATGCGCTCGTCGACGGGCACGTTGTCCAGCTCGTAGTCGTCGCCGTCCTGTTGGATAACCCACTCCCAGCTCCACCCTGCCGGCAGAACCTGCGCGGTGAGCGAGTTGTGGGCGGCCTCGAGGTACTGGGCGGCTGGAGCGTGCACGGGAGTGATGAGCGAGATGACAGGCATGGTTCACCCTTCCTTCGGCGCGGCCTGGCGGTCGATGTCGGCGAAGGTCGGGATCTGCGTTGTGTATTCGAGTGACGATCGGTCGGCGGGGTAGATGGCGCGGCCGGAGACGGCCACGTTGTCGTCGGTGTCGTACGCGACGAAGGAGACGATGAGCAAGGGTGACCCGGGCTCGGTGTCCCATCGCTGGGCCTCGACAGTGGTGGCCGGCCGGGCGGTGATGGTGTCGTCCCGGCGGACGATCTCGACGTCGACGGTCCAGAGCTGGTGCAGGGTCCCGCCGGCCCATGGCTCGGTCTCCTCGTCGAGCAACGCGGGATTCTTGCGTGCCAAGTCGAGGGGCAGCCACGACTCCGACCACAGGAGAAGGACTCCCGTGGTGCGGTCGAGGGTGCGGTACTCACGGTGGAGGACCGGGGTTCCGGGGTCGAACCCGGGCGTAGCTTCGTCGGCTGTGGTCTGAGTGAAACGGGGGTCCAGCTCGCTGTCGTCCTCGTGGATCGAGCGACCGGTGAGGGATTCGAGTGAGCCAATCTGCAGGCGCTCCTCCTCGGTGCCGCGGGTGAGTTTCTTGCCCTCGACCCAAAGGAGATTCGAGGCGGCCACCTCGACCACGCGCCGGCGGACAGTGGGCCGCCGGCCCTGTGACGTGCTGATGAGAGCTTGCGCCTTGAGTGACCGCACCGCGGCGCGGACGACGGCCTCAGAGACGCCGTAACGCCGCTCGAGCTCTGCCATGGATGGGATCGGGTCGCCGGGTGCGAGCTCGCCGTTCTCGATGGCGATTCGCAGATCGTCTGCGATCTCGATGTAGCGCGGGACGCGTGCGTGTGTGCGGGTCATGGCAGAGATCGTACAACTTCGGATACGAAGTTCGTGCTATCGTCGTCTCAACTTCGGATACAAAGATCCGAGGATCCAAACTTTCGGGAGGCAGAGATGAACACGCAGCACACGCACACTGAGGCAGTCGAGACGGCCGAGCTGATCTCGGCCCTGGCGGACCAGCTGGCCGCCGTCGCCGATTCGCTGATCAAGGACGGCGGGGCCACCCCGGCCGGCCTCGAGGTCTTCCGCGATCGGCTCGGTGAGATCCACGTTGAGGCCGACCAGCTCGGCCAGGACATCCGCGAGCTGGAGGCCGCTGCCCAGCAGACCACCTACGGCCGGTTCCTCGGTGTCGCGGCGTGATGACGGTTCTTGACCCGCAGATGGTCAGGGTCGCCGGCGGCGACTTCTGGCACATCGACATGGGCCGGGCTGGTCTCGGCTCCTACGCGCGTACGGCCTGTGGCCGGCGCCTGAGCCGCTGGCACCTGATGGCGCCGCAGCGGCTGTCAGTAGTGAAGCGCGACGAGGTGTGCCGTGGGTGCATCCGGTCGCTGACCCGCAAGGGAGGCAAGTGATGTTCGAGCTGATCGATTGGATGACCCAGCCCGTGGGCCTGTGGGGCCACGTCGCGCAGGGCATGTGTGTGGCCGCGGCCGCCGGGATGGCCGCCGGAACTGTGCGGCTCGCGGTAGCCGCGCACGGCGTCGACCGGGCGCACGTGAAGGCCGCCGCGCCCGAGGTGGCGACTATCCCTGTCGCCGAGACCAAGGCCGGCGAGGTCGTCGAGGCCAAGATCCTGCCCTTCCTTCCGCGGGATGGGTTCGCGCCGGCGGAGCCGGTGGTGACCGAGGACCGGTTCCCGGCTCTGGCCCAGATGCTCGAGCTCGAGGCCGCCCGCCGCGCTGCGGCGCTGGAGGGTCACGCGACCCGCACCGAGGTTTGGCCGCCGGCGCGCCGCGCCAACGGTCTGCTGCCGATCGCCCTGGGCGTCGTCGCCTTCAACAACGAGATCACCAGCGAGATCACCTGCGAGATCACCAGCGAGACGGAGTGAATGAGATGAAGATCTGGAACCGCAACCACCGCAACGCGTCGACCAGCTCGACCCGGCCGGCGCCGGTGGAGCTCGAGCACGTCCACGAGGCGATCGCAGCCGCGCGCGCTTCCACGGCCGTCCTCGGCCTGGGCAATCGTGGCGAGGTTGAGTCGATCGACCTGGACGCCTCGCACGTCCTGGTCGCCGGCGGCGCTGGCTCGGGCAAGTCGGTGCTGATCCGCTCGATGATCGGCCAGCACCTCGCCCACGGCGCCGAGGTCGTCGTCCTGGACCCGGGCAAGCGGACGTACCGCTGGGCCGAGGTTCACCCCGACGTGACCGCGGCCGTCGGCGCGGACGACATCCACCACCAGCTCGTGCGCGTCGCGCAGCTCCTGGAGGAGCGCGAGGAGCTGCCCTCCGGTGCCCTGCGAGCGGTGCGCCGCCTGGTCCTGGTCGTCGAGGAGCGCAACACCATCGTCGAGATCCTGCGGAAGTTCTGGGCTGAGGCTCGGATGCCGTGGAGCTCCAAGGAGTCGCCGGCGGTCAAGGCACTGTTCAAGCTCGAGGCCGCCGACCCGAAGATGCGAATCCACCTGGTCACCAGCTCGTACCGCGCCCCGGTGCTCAACGCGAACCGCCCCGCGTACGCCACGCGGATCGTGAGCGAGCGTCTTTCCGAGTCCGCGTGGCACGCGATCGCCCCGGGTGTGTCCCGTCCGCTGAGGGGGCGGACGGGGCGCCCGGGCCGGTTCACGGTGGTGACTCCTGGCGGCGCTGTGGCGCTGCGCGCGCTGTCCCTGACCCATGAGGAGGCGCTGCACCTGCCGGCCGCTCTGATCGCCGCTGAGCGGCGTACGTGGGGCGGTGCGGCATGAGCACCGTTCGCAGCCACACCCGCACCGTCAACGGTCAGCGGATCCGTGTCACCGAGCACAGCCGGATCGGCGAGGCGATGAAGAAGGCCCGCGGCAAGGGCAAGGCCAAGGCCGGCCGCGGGAAGAAGACCAAGAAGGGCCAGAGCCTGGCCGGCCGCGCCTGGGAGAACGCGAAAAAGGCGTTCAAGGCCGGCAAGAAGAAGGCCAAGTGGGCGGCGTTCGGTTTCGGCGTCCTTGCCCTGGTCGAGATCACCGCGTTCCTGAGCTTCAACATCGTCGGGTTCGCGCTGGTCTCGATCGCGGTCATTGCAGGAGCTATCGCGACGGTCCTTGTGTCCGTCGCCAACGCGGGAGGTAAGTGACCCATGAAGACGAACACGACCAAGCGGGAGCGCAGCTCGTTCCTGGGTTGGCTGATCTCGGTACCGCTGAGGTACGTGTTCGGCCTGCCCCTGACCGGTCAGCGGCTCACCAACGCCACGTTCACCCACGACGGCACCGGCTGGCTCTCAGAGTCCGACCGGCGCTCGTTCTCGGCCTACTTCACCGGCGGCGAGCCGCTGCGCTGGGACCTGCTGGCCGGCTGGAAGCGCGGCGCGATTCGCGTCCTGGTGCCCGCCGCGCTGATCGGCGTGTGGTGGGCCTGGACCACCCACCCCGTCATCACGGGCACGTCCGCGGTGCTGACCGCCGGCGTCGGCCTGGGCGCCCTGGTGGCGTCCTGGATCATCCGGTGGCAGCGTCGCGAGCACATGGCCCGCTACGTGCGGCCGCTGGCGCTGGTCCTCGGTCCGATGCTGGGTTTCGACCCGGAGAAGCCGAACGCCTGGTTGACGATCCCGCGCCACTTCAAGCGCGAGGGCGCCGTGATCAAGGTTGCGCTGCCCGATGACTTCGTCGACGACGTCCAGGCCGACGAGGAGGGCGACGCCAAGGGTCGCACCGAGATCGACACCGCGGTTTACACCAAGCTCGCGCTGCCGGCCTCGGAGATGCGCTCGCGCTACGAGCTGGTGGGTTCCTCGCCGTCGGTGGAGTACCGCTGGCGCCCGCAGGTTCCGCAGAACGTCTCCCTCGAGGACCTGGCCGCCGCGATCGAGGAGGTAGCCGGCCCGGAGTTCGTGCTGGGCCTGGGCCGCGGCCGAAAGGTCGTCCTGGTCGACCTGGACGCCGAGTCCCCGCACATCGCGCTCTCGGTGGGCACCGGTGGCGGTAAGTCGGTGCTGATTGGTCTGCTGGCGATTCAGGTCCTGGCCCGCGGCGGCCGTGTGGTGATTTTGGACCCCAAGCGCGGTTCGCACCGCTGGGCCAACGGTCACCCCAACGTCCTCTACTGCCGGTCAATGGAGGAGATGCACGAGGGTCTGATGCTCGTCGACGGCGAGATGGACCACCGCCAGCGCGCCACCGACGACGACGAGCACGCCATCGACGACTACCCCCGCATTCTGATCATCGTCGAGGAGCGAAACGCGCTGATGGAGCGTATGGCGCCCTGGTGGGACCTGCACCGCGAGCGCGTGAAGGCCGAGACCGCCGAGGAGCTGCCCAAGAAGTGCCCGAGCCTGGCCACGCTGCGAGAGGTGGCCTACATGGGCCGCGAGCCTCGCCTGCACGTCTTGAGCGCGGCGCAGCGAGCCGACGCCACCACGATGGGCGGCGCCAACGCTCGAGAGAACTACGTCGGCCGAATCATGGGTAAGGGCACCACGCCGCAGACGTGGAACTTCCTCGCGCCTGGTGTGACCCCGCGCGAGACCAACCGCGCCGGCCGGTTCTTCATGGCGATGGGATCGTCGGTCACCGAGTTTCAGGGGCCGAAGCTCTCGCGCTCTGACATGCGCGAGCTGGCCTGGTCGGTATTCGCCGACAAGGAGGCCGCCAACCAGGCCGCCGAGGCCGCCGCGGCTGCTGCCCGCGAGGCCGGCGCCGACGAGGAGGCGATCGAAGCCGCGGCCAAGAAGGCTCGCGCCGAGTCGATGAAGGAGACCATCCCCGCCGGCGAGGCCGCCGCCAAGGCGCGCCCGCGGGCGCTGTTCTTCCGCCCGGAGGGTCAGGCGATCGGCGAGGTTGTGACCCCCGTCGAGGCCGCTGAAACGGCCGGCCAGGAGCTCGCCGAGCCCATTGCCCTTCCTTCCGCGGGGCCTGTCGTGTCGCATGTCGCAGAGGGTGTCACTTTGGCCTCTGACCTGGGGAAACAGGGTGAGACCGTCGCAGTGTCGCAGGGTGCGTCACAGGCGGTTTCACTTCAAACCGCTTCGGAGTCAAAGGCCGAAACCGGTTCGAAGTCAAAGGGTGATCTGACCCTGATCGAGTCGCCGATCTCGCTGCGCGAGGCCGCCGACAAGCGGATCGTGTCGTGCTCGCTGGCGGTGCTCCGCCGGGCCAGCGCGGGCCGCGACCCGGAGTTTCCGGCCGCGGTCACGAAGAAGGGCGCGGCGAACCTGTACGCGCCGGCGGACCTGCGCCGCTGGGAGCGGAACCGGCCCAAGGCTGCCCGGGAGGAAAGCGCATGAATGTAACTCCGACCGCGGCTCGACGGCGTGTCTCCGCGCTGGTTGTGAGCGCGGAGCCCTACGTTTTCGGCTATGACTACGCACAAAACTCCGGGTGCGACCTGGTCGCTGACCGACGTAGCGAAGGCCGCCGGCCGCTCGAAGGCGAGCGTGCGTCTGCTGGCATCCAAGCTGCTGCCGGCGGAGCTCCTGGCGGAGCGTGCCGGTCGCGGCGCGGCGGTGCAGTTGCCGGAGTCGGTGGCGCTCGCTCTGGTCGACGCGATGCGCATTGGTGTGCTCGACCCGCAGTTGGTCGAGGAAATGAAGAAGGACCCGGCCGCGGCCGTCGCAGCGGCGGAGGGCATGGCAGCTCTGGCGCGCCTGCTGGTGGCGCCGGCAACGGGGAAGGCCGCGTAGATGGCCTGACAAAGAGTGACCCCCGGCGCCGTTGGCCGCGGCTCCGGGGGTTCAAGACGGCGGGTTGCGCGAACTTTGCGGTGGCGCTTCCCGGTCACTCCTACGGATTTGAGGGTAGCAGTGTCACACGCTGACATTGAAGACGTTGTGGCAGACGGCTCGTCGTACGCCACTGTCATTGACGCACTGATCGAGGCCGGCGCGATGGTCGGTCAGCCGGGCCGATCGCAGACCTATTGCCTGTGCCCGGCGCACGATGACCACGACCCGAGCCTGTCAGTGACCTGGCGCTCTGACGGCCCCAAGGGCGGCCGAACGATGCTGTCATGTCAGCTCTCGTCGCCGTGCGAGACGGCTGACATCGTGGCGGCGCTCGGGCTGAGAATGTCAGACCTCTTTGACACCCCGCCGCGCGGCCGGGGTGACAGGTCGAAGCGGACGTCACGTCCGGTGTCAGGTGTCAGGCCGGCTGTCAGGTCCGGTGTCAGTGGCAGTGTCAGCCGGGGTGTCACCCGGACTGTCACTGACACTGCCAATGACACCGACACCGCGCGGCGGGGTGACATGACATCGCCGGTGTCAGGCGCTGCTGTCAGTGGTGCCGGTGGCGGAGCTCGCCTCGAGCTGGTGGCGACCTACCCCTACACCGACGCCGAGGGAACGATCCTCTACGACATCCGCCGGTGGCGCGGCGGCGTCGCGAAGTACAGCGCGCGCTCCTTCGACAAGAACGGCCGCCCGCGGAAGGGAATGCCCGCGCCGGCGCGCCGGGTGCTCTACCGCCTGCCGGAGGTGCTGGCCGCTGAGACGGTCTACGTCGACGAGGGGGAGAAGGACGCCGATTCGGTCGCTCAGGCGCTCTCAGGGGCCGCTGTGGGCTCCGCGGCGGCTACGTCGGCACCGTTCGGCGCCGCCAACACCAACGGCCGCGCAAAGGCCGTCTGGCTGCCCCAGTTCATCGAGACGCTGCGCGACAAGCACGTCAAAATCATCGTCGACCGCGACCGCGCCGGCTACGCCCACGGTCTGCACGTCTATGACGCTCAGGTTGGGGTGTCGGCCTCGGTGGAGCTCCTGGAGCCGGCCGAGGGCAATGACGCGACCGACCACCTGACCGCCGGCCGCACCCTGGCCGAGTTCGTGTCAGTGACACGCGCCGAGCTCGAGGAGCGCCTGGCGGAGCTCGAGGCGACTGACACCGCCGGCGAGGCTGTCACTGACACCGCCGGCGAGGCTGTCACTGACACCGTCGGAACGGCTGACACTGACACCGCCGCCGCGGCTGACACTGACACTGCCACCGGCGGCAATGTCACCCCGGCCCTGTTCGGTGTCAGGTCCGCTGTCACTGACACCGCCGCCGAGGGTGACACCCCGGGCACCGTGATCGACTTCCCCCGTCGCTCGCCGAAGGCCGCTGACGACGCGCGCGGCGTGCCTGTCTTCGAGGTCCGCGGCCGTCGGCTCTACGAGGTCCGGTGGAAGCGGGATGAGGCCGGCGAGTGGGCCGAGGATCTGTGGCAGGTGCTGGGCTGCGACGTCGAGATGGTCGCGCAGGTCCTGGGCGGCCTGATCGGTGAGGAGAAGGCCGACAAGGCCGCGCAGGCTCGCCTCGAGCGGGTCGAGCTGGTGGCGCGTCACCCCTCGACGGATGAGGAGCTGTTCCTGACGGTCACGGCGAAGGAGTGGAGGTCTGGCGACTGGCTCGAGGCGCTGTGGCCCGATGTGGAGTACGCCGCGACCCGTGAGGGTCGAGCCAAGGTGACGCAGGCCGTCAAGGCGACGTCGCTGCGGTGCGAGCGCCTGGCCGAGCACGAGGCCACCGGCTGGCGAGATCTCCCGGGCATCGGCCGGGCGTTCATCCACGCCGGCGGCGCGATCACCGCCAAGGGCCTGGTACCGGTCCCGACGTCCTTCATCGGCCCGATGGCTCACTACCACCTGCCTGCGCCCCCGACCACGCCGGCCGAGCTCAAGGCCGCCGCGGAGCACTCGGTGGGCCTGGTGACCGATCCGGAGCTCGCGCCGCGCGTCGGCCTGGTCCTGGCCGGCGCCGCCTACCGTGCTGTGCTGGGCGTACGGAGCCAGTTCGTGCCCGCGTTCGTCGGTAACCCGATGTCGGGAAAGTCGGCGCTCGCGATCGTGGCGGCGCAGCACTTCGGCGGTAGCCGGCTGCACCGCGAGATGACCCACACCATCCAGATGGACCCGACCCACGGATCGAGCGAGAAGTTCGGCATCCAGTACCTGAACCGGTCGGCTGACATCGTGGTGATCTACGACGATTTCGCCCCGGACAACGGCCCGGCGCAAGCGGCCAAGCGGATGGGAACCTTCATCCGAGCTGCGTTCAACCGCTCTGGGCGTAACAAGCTCTCGCGCGAGTCCAAGATGCTCGAGGGTCCCGAGCCCCGCGGGATTCCGCTGGTGACGGCCGAGCTGCTGCCGTCGGTGTGGTCGGCGCGCTCGAGGATGCTCAACGTCCCCTCGCAGTGGGCCGAGATCAACCTGCCGGCCGTCCAGCGGCTCCAGGCGCCGGCCGCCGCGGATGCTCGATCGGCATTCCTGGCCGCGCTGATTCAGTGGGTCGCCGGCCGCGATGAGGCCGAGCTGGCCGAGGAGGTGCGCTCGGTGAAGGCGGCGGCAGAGCGCGCGCTCAAGCGGGAAGGGTTCATGACCCGCACCGCCGATCACGTCTCCAACGTCTATGTCGGTTGGACGTTCGCGGTTCGCGTCCTGGTCGACGGCGGCGTCTGGACCGAGGCCGAGGCCGAGACCTTCCTGGCCTCGCAGGTGTGGCCGGCGTGTGTCGATGCCGCGCAGGCCGACACCGACGCCGACGACGAGCGCGACATGGGCAAGCTGTTCCTGCGCCTGATCGGCGAGGCGATGACCGCACAAGAGGCTCACATCGCCACCGATGACGGCGAGGTTCCCGCCGGCCTGACCCCGACCGCGTGCGGCTGGCGCCCCGGCATGGGTGAGGACGTGTTCCTCCCCTCCGGTGTCCGCGTCGGCTACGTACGCACGCACCCGCGAACCGGCGAGACGCGGCTGCTGCTGCTGCCCAAGGTCGCGGCGCCGCTGGCGGAGAAGTTCGCGACGCAGGCCGGCCTCGAGCTGGGCCTCACGGTCGCCGGCATCTCTGAGGTGCTGGACAACGCCGGCGTCGGCCTCGCGACCGGCACCGAGTCGGGCAAGATCCAGCGCCAGGCCCGCCGGCGCATCGCTGGTCGCCTCGAGCGCGTGTGGGATCTGCCGCTGTCGGCCGTGTGGGGCGAGGGTGAGGAGACGCCCGACGACACGGACGAAGGTCCCGGGTCTGGCCCGGCTGGACCTGGCAGCGCTGGACCTGGCGAGGGTCCGACCGATGACGGTTCCTCGCCGGCCGCGCCTGGTGGAGTGGTGGCCAAGCTCGACGAGCTCGCGCCGTGCGCTGGGTGTGGTGAGCTGGCGTCGGCCTCGCTGGATGGCGTGCCGTTGCACCTGGGCGCGTGTGAGCCGCCGGCCGCTGCCCTTCCTTCCGCGGGCGAGCCTGCACAGGAGGAGCTGACTTACGAGGCGGAGACGCCGGCGCCGGCCGAGGAGTCGACCCCCGCACCCGCTGCCCCGGCACCGCGGCCGGCCCCGGCGCGTACGCCGGCGGGATCGTCGCGCCGTCGTGCCCGTGGTGAGGCGCTGGAGATCGAGGCCGAGGAGATCGCCGAGGCCGTGAAGTGGTCCCGCGCGCTGGGCGCTGACGACCTGGCCGAGCTGACCGAGGAGCAGGCCGCCGACGTCGTGCGCCGCTTCCACGAGGTGACCGGCTGTCGCTACCACGGTCCGCACGGCACGATCTCGGCGCTGCTGTCGGGTCACACCAAGTGGCCGGGAGCGAAGGCGCCCAAGGTCAGCGACCTGGGCCTGTTCGAGGAGCTGCGCCGCACTGACGCTTTCTGGAAGGCGCGTAGCTGGATCGTCACCCCGGGCGACCCTGCCGCCGACTCGAGGATCCAGGCCGCCGACGTCAACGCGCAGTACGTCGCGTCGTCGAGCTCGGTGGAGCTGGGCGAGGGCGACCCGCTGCACTACGAGCCGGGCGACGAGCTGCCGGCAAACGTGTTCAAGCTGCCCGGCTGGGTGCGCCTGGGCGCCGACGTCGACGGCGCGCCGCACGGCCTGGAGCTGCCGGCCGATATGTGGATCCCGACGCCGCTGGCGGTCTACCTCGAGCGCGACAAGGGCGTGCAGCTCGACGTCGTCGAGGCGCTGGTTTGGCCTGAGCACCGCCGGGCGCTGTCGAACCTGGCCGGCCACTTCCGCGACTGGTCCAAGGAGTTGAAGGCCGACGAGACGCCGGCGGGCGTCTGGGCGCTGCGGATGGTCAAAACCTTGTACACCAAGGCGCTGGGCGGCTATCTCGCGTCCACACAGGGTCTGACGCCGCCGGAGTGGCACCGTCCCGACTGGGCGGCGCTGCTGCGAGCGCAGGCCGAGGCGAACATGCTGCGCGCGCTCGATCGCCTGCCGGCGGGGGCTGTGGTCCGTGCCAAGTACGCCGACGCCGCCTTTATCGAGCTGAGCGCCGGCGTCGACCTGGCCGAGTGGCACCGCGTGACCGCCAAGGGCGAGCGCGAGCCGTACCTCGATGACGTCCAGCCGGGCCGCTGGAAGCTCGTAGGCGCCGCTCTGCCGGCCGATCCTTCCTTCCGCGGGCTCCGGTCAACCGCGGAGAGCTGGCGAGCCGCATACGAGGCCGGACAGGCTGAGGAGGTGTCGGCATGAGGACGAAGTCGAACCAGCCCCGTAAGGGCAAGCCCGGATCCGGTGGGAGCGGAAGCGGCGGCGCCGGCGGCCGCGGAGCCGGCAAGGGCGCGTCCCCGCTGGCAGTGCTGCGCAGCCTCTCGGCGGGAATGGGCCTGGCTGACATGGCGAAGTGGGCCGCCGACCAGGCCGCCGAAGCCGCGGCCGCGGCAGCTCAGGCCGCCGGCGCGACGGCAACACAGATCAGCAACGCGGCCAAGCACGCCCGGGCCGAGTCGATCCGAGCCACCGCAACCAAGGCCGGCGTGAAGCCGCAGACGGTCCGCCGGTGGGCGCGCGGAGCTCAAAGCCCCAGCGCCAGCAAGGAGAAGGGCGCCCGCCAGAAGGTGCAGCGCTCCTTGGGTGGAGCTCGCGGTCTCCAGGCCGCCCGGATGAGCCGAGTCGCCGGCATGAACGCCGGCAACGTCACGGTGCTGATCAAGTCCGGCCCGAACGCCGGCACCACCGAGCGGCGCAACATCGGGAGCGTAGGCATCCCCAGCTCGACGTCCCGGGAGATCGCCGAGCTGCTCGAGGATGGCGACGTCGTCACCGCCGAGGAGCTGCTGAGCGATGCAGTGTTGGACGGGTACGGCCCGGGGCTGTCGGGCATCATGCGGATCGTCTCCTTCGATGACCCGACGTCGTGGCTCTGAATCGGTTTGCGGCGGAGCCGTCAAAGCGGTTTAGCGTCACGAGCAGATCGCAGTTCTGCCGGGAAAGGTCTAAAGCGGTTTGCCGCTTTGAGCCTTTTCCGGTTTGCCGCTTTAGCGGCAAACCGTCCCGCCTGACCTGCGGAAACATGCGGCGTGAGCCGGGCACGCGGGAGCCCCGGCGGAGCCGGTGGCCTGTTGGCGCGGAGCGCCCAG
>NZ_JAVGJT010000045.1:0-16504 GCF_040948865.1 Pseudoxanthomonas sp. UTMC 1351
AACCCGGTGGCGATGGACGAAGGTCTGCGTTTCGCGATCCGCGAAGGCGGCCGTACCGTCGGCGCCGGCGTGGTAGCCAAGATCATCAAGTGACGATTTGACCCCTGCGCGCTGCCGCGCGCAGGGCTTTGTCAAATCGTCATCCCCGCGTAGGCGGGGATCCAGCGGTCTGATAAAGCACGAAATGGCGGGCCGGAACCTCGGTCCGCCTTCGCCGTCTAAGGAGCCCCAAAGGGCGGCGGAGTACCAAGCCTATACGCCAGTAGCTCAATTGGCAGAGCAGCGGTCTCCAAAACCGCAGGTTGGGGGTTCGAGTCCCTCCTGGCGTGCCATTTGCGGGCATTTCCGCAGAAGTCCGGCTTCAAGGTCGGACTTAAAGAACCAAAGAGCGACGGTGACTTGAACAGCAAGGTCGAACAATCCAAAGCCGGCACTTCCGCGGGTGACATCGCCAAGTATGTTCTGGCGTTGGCGCTAGTAGCGACCGGTCTGGTGGCGTGGTGGTGGTTTAACGGCCAATGGGCTACGCCGCTGCGTTCGCTCGCAGTCGCAGCCGGGCTGGTATTGGGCGCGGTCGTATTTTTGACCACATCGAAGGGGCGCGATACCAGGGAATTCCTGGCCGAGTCGCGTTTCGAGATGCGCAAGGTCGTATGGCCTACGCGCGAAGAAGCCATGCGCACCACTTGGGTCGTCGTCGTCGTAGTGATCCTGCTGAGTCTGTTGTTGGCCGGCTTCGATTTCGCCATCCAGGCGTTGATCGAGTGGTTCCTGAACTTTGGCCGCTGAGGAGAATGTCGCAGTGAAGCGTTGGTATGTCGTTCACGCCTATTCGGGCTTTGAAAAATCGGTGGCGCAGGCCCTGCGCGATCGCATCGTCCGTGACGGCATGGAAGATCGCTTCGGCGACGTGCTTGTTCCGACCGAGGAAGTGGTGGAGATGCGCTCCGGCCAGAAGCGCCGTTCCGAGCGCAAGTTCTTCCCCGGCTACGTGCTGGTGCAGATCGAAACCCATGACGAAGCGGGCATTCCGCGCATGGACAACGAGAGCTGGCACTTGGTGAAAGACACGTCCAAGGTGCTGGGCTTTATCGGCGGCACTGCCGACCGCCCGCTGCCGATCCGCGACGAGGAGGCAGCCGCCATCCTCAACCGCGTGCAGGAAGGTGTCGAGAAGCCCAAGCCCAAGGTGTTGTTCGAGCCGGGTGAGATGGTTCGCGTTGTCGATGGTCCGTTCAACGACTTCAATGGTGTAGTCGAAGAGGTCAACTACGAGAAAAGTCGCCTGCGTGTGGCCGTGCTCATCTTCGGTCGATCCACTCCAGTGGAGCTGGAATTCGGGCAGGTCGAGAAGGCTTGATCCCTCGGCGGTAACGGCTATTCAGCCGAGCCTGTAAAACACTGTTATACTGCGCGGCTCCCTACGGCGATGCCGGGCAGGGACCATGGCCGCCTTCGGGTGGCCATTGGCGCGTTCAGAAAACGCGATGCCGGGACGCGTGATTTTCCCGGTCCGATGGGGAGCCTGATGTTCAGGCGCTAGCACCCGGAGAGTACTCAAATGGCAAAGAAAGTTGTCGGTTACATCAAGCTGCAGGTGAAGGCCGGTCAGGCCAACCCCTCGCCGCCAGTCGGTCCTGCGCTGGGTCAGCGTGGCCTGAACATCATGGAGTTCTGCAAGGCGTTCAATGCCGCCACACAGAAACTGGAACCGGGTCTGCCGATTCCTGTCGTCATTACCGCTTATTCGGACCGTACCTTCACCTTCATCACCAAGACGCCTCCGGCGACCATCTTGTTGAAGAAGGCGGTGGGTATCCAGTCCGGCTCCAAGCGCCCGAACACCGAAAAGGTGGGCAAGGTCACCCGCAAGCAGCTCGAGGACATCGCCAAGGCGAAAGAGCCCGATCTGACGGCGGCCGATCTGGACGCTGCGGTGCGCACGATCGCGGGATCTGCCCGCAGCATGGGCCTGACGGTGGAGGGTTAATACCATGGCACAGACAAAACGACAGAAAGCCATTTTGGCTGCAGTAACCCCAGGCAAGGCGTATTCGATCGAAGAAGCGCTGAAGATCGTCAAGAGCACCCAGAAAGCGAAGTTCGTCGAGTCCGTCGATGTCGCCGTGCGCTTGGGCGTGGATGCCAAGAAGTCCGACCAGCAGGTGCGCGGTTCCACCGTGTTGCCCGCCGGTACCGGCAAGTCGGTCCGCGTGGCGGTGTTTGCCCCAGCTGGCGCCAAGGCTGATGAAGCCGCTGCTGCAGGCGCTGAAGCCGTCGGCATGGACGACCTGGCCGAAAAGATGCTGGCTGGCGACATCAACTACGACGTGGTCATCGCCACGCCGGACGCGATGCGCGTGGTCGGTAAGCTGGGTACGGTGCTGGGCCCGCGCGGCCTGATGCCGAACCCGAAGGTCGGCACCGTCTCCGCCAATCCTGCCGAAGCCGTGAAGAACGCCAAGTCTGGTCAGGTGCGCTACCGCACCGACAAGGCCGGCATCATCCACTGCACCATCGGTAAGGCCAGCTTCGATGACGAAGCGTTGAAGAACAACTTGCAGGCCCTGCTGGCCGACCTGGTGAAGGCCAAGCCTTCCACCGCCAAGGGTCAGTACCTGCAGAAGATCTCGGTCAGTTCGACCATGGGTCCTGGCGTCGCGGTAGACCAGTCGTCGCTGAATCTGAAGTGACAAATCGGCCCGCGCGCTAGGCGCGCGGCTTTGCCGATTCGTCACCCCCGCGCAGGCGGGGGTCCAGCGCCTTTTGCAGTAGTGCTTGAAGTCGCTGGTTCCCGGCCTGACCAGCCATTCGGCTGTTGAAAGCCGCCGGGATGACGTTTAAAAGGTGGCGGTCTTGCGACCACCGCTAGCAAGAATTTGAGGGCAATCGCAAAAGGCTTCGGCCCGATGCGATAGCCGTCAAAGACCGCAGGCGCGGTCAGCGCATATCGGCGACGGGCATGGAAGCTCGCATTGGCAGGGAATCGCCGCCGATAAAAGCGAGATCGCTTAATCCAGTCCCGCAAGGGGCGAGCCGGCGTAGATGGTGCCGCCTTCTGAAGTTTTTCTGGTTCGACCCATCTGGGGCAGCCAGTCAGAAAGGCCACCACCGGGATGCCATCCGGCGTCCCCGGAGCCCAGGATGGGCACCGCCCAGGACCGTAAGCGGCAGGAGCCGTGAGCGGAGTTCATTTGGAGGAGTGTATGGCTCTAAATCTGTCCCAGAAGCAAGAAGTTGTCGCCGAGCTGGCAGACGTTGCCGCCAAGGCCCACTCCTTGATTGCCGCCGAATACGCCGGCATCACGGTCGCTCAGCTGACCGCGATGCGTAAGAAGGCGCGTGAAACCGGTGTGTACTTGCGAGTCGTCAAGAACACACTGGCATCGCGTGCCGTGGCCGGTACCGAATACGAATGCGTCCAGGACGCGTTGGTCGGTCCGCTGCTGTATGCGTTTTCGACGGAAGAACCCGGCGCTGCCGGTCGTCTGATCAAGGAATTCGCCAAGGGTAACGACAAGCTGCAGGCGAAAGTCGTCTCGGTGGGTGGTCAGCTGTATCCGGCCAGCCATGTCGATGTGTTGGCTTCGCTGCCGACCCGCGACCAAGCACTGGCCATGTTGGCCCGCGTCTTGGCAGAACCGGCAACCATGTTCGCCCGCGCGGTCAAGGCTGTGGCCGACAAGCAGGGTGGAGGCGAGGAAGTCGCCGCCGAAGCCCCGGCCGAAGTCGCCTAAGTCTCGATATCCGAACGGTTCACTGAACCCAATCCCAGAAAATTTTCAAAGGTAATCACAATGTCCCTTACCAACGAACAGATCGTCGACGCCGTTGCCGGCAAGACCCTGATGGAAGTGATGGAGCTGGTCAAGGCCATCGAAGAAAAGTTCGGCGTTTCCGCCGCTGCCCCGGTGGCTGCCGCTGGTCCGGCCGCCGCCGCCGCCCCGGTTGAAGAGCAGACCGAATTCACCGTCGTGCTGAAGGCCGCTGGCGAGAAGAAGGTTGAAGTCATCAAGGCCGTTCGCGCCATCACCGGCCTGGGCCTGAAAGAAGCCAAGGACCTGGTTGAAGGTGCCCCGCAGGTCGTCAAGGAAGCCGTCTCGAAGGAAGACTCCGAGAAGTTCAAGAAGGACCTCGAAGCTGCCGGTGCGTCTGTCGAAGTGAAGTAAGCAATATCCGTCGCCGGCCGACATTGGCGACACACCGAGGCCGGGGGCGAAAGCCCCTGGCCTTCGGTCGTTGTTGAAACGCGGTGAAGTCGCCTCGTTCCGAGGCTGCGAAGCTGGCTGCAAACCACCTGTAAAGCGTAAAGCGGAGCCGTTGTTCCTATTCACTCTTCACAGCGCGAAGCGCGGCTTTGCGATTCACCTGGTTACAAAAAGACGAGTTGTCAGTTGCAAGTAGCGGGAGAAGGCGTGCTGGTGCCGGCAATACCAGCGACTTTCAACTGACGATTTATTGTTCCCCCAGGGCCGCGAGAGCGGTCCCAGATGCCAAAGGCGATTAGTCAATATGACGACATATTCGTTCACCGAAAAAAAGCGCATCCGTAAGGATTTCGGCAAGCAGCGCCAGATCCTTGAGGTCCCGTTCCTGCTGGCCATCCAGGTCGACTCGTACCGCGAGTTCCTGCAGGAGAACATCGAACCTTCCAAGCGCGCCGACCATGGTCTGCATGCCGCGCTGAAGTCCGTGTTCCCTATCTCCAGCTACAGCGGCAACGCCGCGCTGGAATACGTCGGCTACAAGCTGGGCGAGCCAGTATTCGACGAGCGCGAATGCCGGAACCGCGGCCTCAGCTACGGTGCTCCGCTGCGCGTCACCGTGCGCCTGGTGATCTACGACCGCGAGTCGTCCACCAAGGCCATCAAGTACGTGAAGGAGCAAGAGGTCTATCTGGGCGAAATCCCGCTGATGACCGAGAACGGCACCTTCATCGTCAATGGCACCGAGCGCGTCATCGTTTCCCAGCTGCACCGTTCGCCGGGCGTGTTCTTTGACCACGACCGCGGCAAGACGCACAGCTCGGGCAAGCTGCTGTACAGCGCCCGCATCATTCCTTACCGCGGTTCCTGGCTGGACTTCGAGTTCGACCCGAAGGACGCCCTGTTCACGCGCATCGACCGTCGCCGCAAGCTGCCGGTGACCATCCTGCTGCGTGCCCTGGGCTACAGCAACGAAGAGATGTTGAACGAGTTCTTCGACATCAACACCTTCCACATCCTGCCCGAAGGCGTGCAGCTGGAGTTGGTCGCCGAGCGTCTGCGCGGTGAAACCCTCAACTTCGACCTGGCCGATGGCGACAAGGTCATTGTCGAAGCGGGCAAGCGCATCACTGCGCGCCATGTGAAGCAGCTGGAGCAGTCAGGTATCGCCGCACTCGCCGTGCCGGACGAATACCTGGTGGGCCGCATCCTGTCGCACGACGTAATCGACGGCAACACGGGTGAACTGCTGGCTACGGCTAACGACGAAATCACCGACGAACAGCTGGCCAAGTTCCGCAAGGCCGGCGTGGACGCCGTGGGCACGCTGTGGGTCAACGATCTTGATCGTGGTCCGTACTTGTCCAATACCCTGCGCATCGACCCGACCAAGACCCAGTTGGAAGCGCTGGTCGAAATCTACCGCATGATGCGTCCGGGCGAGCCGCCGACCAAGGATGCCGCGCAGAACCTGTTCCACAACCTGTTCTTCACCTTCGAGCGCTACGACCTGTCCAATGTCGGCCGCATGAAGTTCAACCGTCGCGTGGGCCGCAAGGAAGTCACCGGCGAGCCGGTGCTGTACGACAAGAAGTATTTCGGCGCGCGCAACGACGAAGAAGCCAAGCGCATGGTCGCCGAGCTGGCCGACACCTCGGACATCCTGGAAGTCATCAAGGTACTGACCGAGATTCGCAACGGCCGTGGCACCGTGGACGACATCGATCACCTGGGCAACCGTCGCGTGCGTTCGGTCGGCGAAATGGCCGAGAACGTGTTCCGCGTTGGCCTGGTGCGCGTTGAGCGTGCTGTGAAGGAGCGCCTGTCGATGGCCGAAAGCGAAGGTCTGACTCCGCAGGAGCTGATCAACGCCAAGCCTGTCGCCGCGGCAATCAAGGAGTTCTTCGGATCCAGCCAGCTGTCGCAGTTCATGGATCAGAACAATCCGCTGTCGGAAGTGACGCACAAGCGTCGCGTCTCGGCGTTGGGCCCGGGCGGCCTGACCCGCGAACGCGCCGGCTTCGAAGTGCGCGACGTGCACCCGACCCATTACGGCCGCGTCTGCACCATCGAGACGCCGGAAGGCCCGAACATCGGCCTAATCAACTCGCTGGCCGTGTACGCGCGCACCAATGGCTATGGCTTCCTGGAAACCCCGTACCGCAAGGTCTACGACGGCGTCGTAAGCGACGAAATCGAATACCTGTCGGCGATCGAGGAGAACGAGTTCGTCATCGCCCAGGCCAATGCTCTGCATGATGCCAAGGGCAAGCTGACCGAGCAGTTCGTGCCGTGCCGTCAACAGGGCGAATCGCTGCTGAAGCCGCCGGCCGAAGTGGACTACATGGACGTCTCGCCAATGCAGACCGTGTCCATCGCGGCCGCGTTGGTACCGTTCCTGGAGCACGATGACGCCAACCGCGCATTGATGGGCGCCAACATGCAACGCCAGGCCGTGCCGACGCTGCGTGCGCAAAAGCCGCTGGTGGGTACCGGTATCGAACGCGCCGTGGCGCGTGACTCCGGTGTGACCGTGAACGCACGCCGTGGTGGTTTGATCGAACAGATCGACGCCGGCCGCATCGTGGTCAAGGTCAACGAAGAAGAGATCTCCGGCGAGCACGATGCCGGCGTGGATATCTACTCGCTGATCAAGTACACGCGTTCCAACCAGAACACCTGTATCAATCAGACCCCGCTGGTCAACGTGGGCGACGTGGTCGCTCGCGGCGACGTGCTGGCCGATGGTCCGTCCACCGATATCGGTGAACTGGCCCTGGGCCAGAACATGCTGATCGCGTTCATGCCGTGGAACGGCTACAACTTCGAAGACTCCATCCTGCTCTCCGAGCGTGTGGTGGAAGAAGATCGCTATACGACGATCCACATCGAAGAGCTGACCTGCGTTGCGCGCGATACCAAGCTGGGACCGGAGGAAATTTCCGCCGACATCCCCAACGTGTCCGAGCAGGCATTGAACCGCCTGGACGAATCCGGTGTGGTGTACATCGGTGCGGAAGTGCGCGCCGGTGACATCATGGTGGGCAAGGTCACGCCGAAGGGCGAAAGCCAGCTGACCCCGGAAGAGAAGTTGCTGCGTGCGATCTTCGGCGAGAAGGCGTCCGACGTTAAGGACAGCTCGCTGCGCGTGCCGCCGGGCATGGACGGCACCGTCATCGACGTGCAGGTCTTCACCCGCGACGGCATCGAGAAGGACAAGCGTGCGCGCCAGATCGAAGAAAACGAGATCAAGCGCGTCAAGAAGGACTTCGACGACCAGTTCCGCATCCTGGAAGGCGCCATCTATGCCCGTCTGCGTTCGCAGCTGCAGGGCAAGGTGGCCAACGGTGGTCCGAACCTGAAGAAGGGCGACGTGATCAACGACGCCTACCTGGATGGTCTGAAGAAGTCCGACTGGTTCGCCATTCGCATGAAGGACGACGACGCCTCCGACGCCATCGAGCGCGCACAGAAGCAGATCCAGGCGCACGAGAAGGAATTCGAACGTCGCTTCCAGGACAAGCGCGGCAAGATCACCGCCGGCGACGACCTCGCACCGGGCGTGCTGAAGATGGTCAAGGTCTACCTGGCCGTGAAGCGTCGCATCCAACCGGGCGACAAGATGGCCGGTCGCCACGGCAACAAGGGCGTGGTGTCCACCATCGTGCCGGTCGAAGACATGCCGTACATGGCCAATGGCGAAACCGTCGACATCGTCCTGAATCCGCTGGGCGTGCCGTCGCGTATGAACATCGGCCAGGTGCTGGAAGTCCATCTGGGCTGGGCCGCCAAGGGCCTGGGTCGCAAGATCCAGAACATGCTCGAGGCTCAGGCCAAGGTCGCCGATCTGCGCAAGTTCCTGCACCAGATCTACAACCACGATCTGAAGCTGGGTGAAGAACGCGTCGACCTGGGACAGTTCAGCGACGATGAGTTGATCGCGCTGGCGCAGAACCTGACCGACGGCGTGCCGATGGCCACCCCGGTGTTCGACGGCGCAGCCGAGTCGGAGATCAAGCACATGCTCGAGCTCGCCGACCTGCCGATCAGCGGTCAGACCCAGTTGTACGACGGCCGTACCGGCGAGGCGTTCGATCGCCAGACCACGGTCGGCTACATGCACATGCTGAAGTTGAACCACTTGGTGGACGACAAGATGCACGCGCGTTCGACCGGTCCGTACTCGCTCGTCACCCAGCAGCCGCTGGGCGGCAAGGCGCAGTTCGGTGGCCAGCGCTTCGGCGAAATGGAAGTCTGGGCGTTGGAAGCTTACGGCGCCGCGCACACCCTGCAGGAAATGCTGACCGTCAAGTCGGACGACGTGCAGGGCCGCAACCAGATGTACAAGAACATTGTCGACGGCGAACACGAGATGGTCGCGGGCATGCCGGAATCCTTCAACGTGTTGGTGAAGGAAATCCGCTCCCTGGCCATCAACATGGAACTGGAAGAAGACTGAGGCGGGGAACAGGGATCAGGGAACAGGGAATGACAGAGTGCTGGATGCCTTCATTCCCCGTTCCCCGTTCCCGCTTTCGATACCCGCTCTTGCTCCCTAGCCTCGACAAATTTCCTCCGATTGGAGAATACAAATGAAAGATCTGCTCAACCTCTTCAACCAGCAGCGTCCTACGCTGGACTTCGATGCGATCAAGATCGCATTGGCCTCGCCCGACCTGATCCGTTCGTGGTCCTTCGGCGAAGTGAAGAAGCCGGAAACCATCAATTACCGTACCTTCAAGCCCGAGCGTGACGGCCTGTTCTGTGCCGCCATCTTCGGACCGATCAAGGACTACGAGTGCCTATGCGGCAAGTACAAGCGCATGAAGCACCGTGGCGTGGTCTGCGAAAAGTGCGGTACCGAAGTCACCCTGGCCAAGGTGCGTCGCGAGCGCATGGGCCATATCGACCTGGCTTCGCCCGTCGCCCACATCTGGTTCTTGAAGTCGCTGCCTTCGCGCATCGGCCTGATGCTGGATATGACCCTGCGCGACATCGAGCGCGTGCTGTACTTCGAAGCCTACGTCGTGACCGAGCCGGGCCTGACCGCGCTTGAGCGTCGCCAGTTGCTGACTGAAGAACAGTACATGCAGGCGCGTCAGGAACATGGCGATGACTTCGACGCGGCCATGGGCGCCGAGGCGGTCTATGACCTGCTGCGCACCATCGACCTGCAGGCCGAAATGGTGCACCTGCGCGAAGAGATCGCCAGCACCAATTCTGAAACCAAGCTCAAGCGCCTGACCAAGCGCATCAAGCTGGTCGAAGCCTTCCTGGAATCCGGCAATCGTCCGGAGTGGATGGTCATGACCGTGCTGCCGGTGCTGCCGCCGGATCTGCGTCCGCTGGTGCCGCTGGATGGCGGCCGCTTCGCGACTTCCGATCTGAACGATCTGTACCGCCGCGTCATCAACCGCAACAACCGCTTGCGCCGCCTGCTGGAGCTCAATGCTCCGGACATCATCGTGCGCAACGAAAAGCGCATGCTGCAGGAATCGGTGGATGCCCTGATGGACAACGGCCGTCGCGGCCGTGCCATCACCGGCACCAACAAGCGTCCGCTGAAGTCGCTGGCCGACATGATCAAGGGCAAGCAGGGCCGCTTCCGCCAGAACCTGCTGGGCAAGCGCGTTGACTACTCCGGCCGTTCGGTCATCGTGGTCGGTCCGACCCTGCGCCTGCACGAATGCGGCCTACCGAAGAAGATGGCGCTGGAGCTGTTCAAGCCGTTCGTGTTCGCCAAGCTGCAGCGCCGTGGCTTGGCCACCACCATCAAGGCCGCCAAGAAGCTGGTCGAACGCGAAGAAGCCGAAGTCTGGGACATCCTGGAAGAGGTCATCCGCGAGCACCCGGTACTGCTGAACCGTGCGCCGACCCTGCACCGCCTGGGTATCCAGGCGTTCGAGCCGGTGCTGATCGAAGGTAAGGCCATTCAGCTGCATCCGCTGGTCTGTACCGCGTTCAACGCCGACTTCGACGGTGACCAGATGGCCGTGCACGTGCCGCTCTCGCTGGAAGCTCAGCTGGAAGCGCGCGCCCTGATGATGTCCTCCAACAACATCCTGTCGCCGGCCAACGGCGAGCCGATCATCGTGCCGTCGCAGGACGTGGTGCTGGGCCTGTACTACATGACCCGCGCCCTGGTGAACAAGAAGGGCGAAGGCATGGCGTTCGCCAACGTCGCCGAAGTCAAGCGCGCCTATGACAACCGCGCGGTCGAGCTGCACGCCAAGGTCAAGGTGCGCATCACCGAAACCGTGACCGACGAAGATGGCAGCAAGCGCAAGCAGACCAGCATCGTGGAGACCACCATCGGCCGTGCGCTGTTGGCGGAAATCCTGCCGGAAGGCCTGCCGTTCGCGCTGGCAAACACCGAGTTGAACAAGAAGGCCATCAGCCGCCTGATCAACTCCAGCTACCGCATGCTGGGTCTGAAGGACACTGTGGTGTTCGCCGACAAGCTGATGTACACCGGCTTCGCCTACGCCACCCGCGCGGGCGTGTCGATCGGTATCGACGACATGCTGATCCCCAATGAAAAGAAGGGCATCCTGGGCGAAGCCGAGCAGGAAGTGCTGGAAATCCAGGAGCAGTACCAGTCCGGCCTGGTCACCGCTGGCGAGCGCTACAACAAAGTGGTCGACATCTGGTCGCGCACCAACGAGCGCATCGCCAAGGCGATGATGGAAACCATCGGTACCGACAAGGTGCAGAACGCCGCAGGCGAAACCATCGATCAGAAGTCGATGAACTCGCTGTACATCATGGCCGACTCCGGCGCCCGTGGTTCGCAGGCTCAGATCCGCCAGTTGGCGGGTATGCGCGGCCTGATGGCCCGCCCGGACGGCTCGATCATCGAGACGCCCATCAAGGCCAACTTCCGTGAAGGCCTCAACGTGCAGGAGTACTTCAACTCCACCCACGGTGCCCGTAAGGGTCTGGCCGATACCGCGTTGAAGACGGCGAACTCCGGTTACCTGACCCGTCGCTTGGTCGACGTGGCGCAGGACGTCGTGATCACCGAGGTCGATTGCGGCACCAGCGAAGGTCTGACCATGACGCCGATCGTTGAAGGCGGCGATGTGGTCGAGCCGTTGCGCGAGCGCGTGCTGGGCCGGATCGTGGCCGAGGACGTGTTCCTGCCGGGTAACGACGAAGATCCGATCGTCACTCGCAACACGGTGTTGGACGAAGCATGGGTACAGAAGCTGGAGGACGCCGGAGTCCAGGCGCTGAAGGTGCGTTCCACCATCACCTGCCGTTCCGACTTCGGTGTGTGCTCCTACTGCTACGGCCGCGATTTGGCCCGTGGACATATCGTCAACATCGGCGAAGCGGTCGGCGTCATCGCCGCGCAGTCGATCGGCGAGCCGGGCACCCAGCTGACCATGCGTACGTTCCACATCGGTGGCGCAGCTTCGCGTGCGGCGGCGGTCGACAACATCACCGTCAAGACCACCGGCTCCATCAAGTTCAACAACCTGAAGTTCGTCGAGCATGCCAACGGCCATCTGGTCGCGGTGTCGCGTTCGGGCGAACTGTCGGTGCTGGACGGCCATGGTCGCGAGCGCGAGCGCTACAAGCTGCCTTATGGCGCCACGATCAACGTCAAGGACGGCGACCAGATCACCGCCGGCCAGACCGTGGCCAACTGGGACCCGCATAACCACCCGATCGTGTCGGAAGTGGCCGGTTTCGTGCGCTTCGTCGACTTCGTGGACGGCATCACTGTCATGGAGAAGACGGACGAACTGACCGGCCTGGCGTCGCGCGAGATCACCGATCCCAAGCGCCGCGGTTCGCAGGGCAAGGACCTGCGTCCGATCGTTCGCATCGTGGATAAGAACGGCAAGGACCTCAACATTCCGGGCACCGATCTGCCGGCGCAGTATCTGCTGCCGCCGCGCTCCATCGTCAACCTGCAAGACGGCGCGCCCGTCGGCGTGGGCGACGTGGTCACCAAGGTGCCGCAGGAAGCCTCCAAGACCCGCGACATCACCGGTGGTCTGCCGCGCGTCGCCGACTTGTTCGAAGCCCGCAAGCCGAAGGATCCGGCGATCCTGGCCGAGCGCTCGGGCATCATCAGCTTCGGCAAGGACACCAAGGGCAAGCAGCGCCTGATCATCAAGGACACCGATGGCAGCGAGCACGAGGAGCTGATTCCCAAGTTCCGCCAGATCATCGTGTTCGAAGGTGAGCACGTGGCCAAGGGCGAAACCGTGGTGGACGGCGAGCCGTCGCCGCAGGACATTCTGCGCCTGCTGGGCGTGGAGCCGTTGGCGGCCTACTTGGTCAAGGAAATCCAGGACGTTTACCGCCTGCAGGGCGTGAAGATCAACGACAAGCACATCGAGGTAATCACTCGCCAGATGCTGCGCAAGGTCGAGATCACTGATCCGGGCAACACCAAGTTCCTGGCAGGCGAGCAGGCTGAAAAGCAGCGCGTCATCGAAGAGAACGCCAAGGTGCTGGCGCGCAACGAACTGCCGGCCAAGTACGACCCGGTGTTGCTGGGTATCACCAAGGCCTCGTTGGCGACCGAGTCGTTCATCTCGGCCGCGTCCTTCCAGGAAACCACTCGCGTGTTGACCGAGGCAGCCGTCCGCGGCACCAAGGACAACCTGCGCGGCCTGAAGGAGAACGTCATCGTGGGCCGTCTGATCCCGGCCGGTACCGGCTTGGCGTACCACAACCAGCGTCGCCGCAACGCTTCGGGATTGACCGAAGCGGAAGTCGACGCGTTGGCCGGCAGTGGCCCCGAAGCACCGGTGGCCGAACCGGCAGGCGAGGAGTCCGGCGCCAGCTAAACCATGCAAGACCGGCGGCCCGCAAGGCCGCCCCAGACCACGAAATGAGGCGCAAGGAGCGCCTCGTTTTCGGCCCAGGAAGGGCGGGATCGCAATCGATAACTGGCTCCGGGCGCCGTCACATTGACGGTGATCCTGGATGCCAGCTATACTTCTCCGTCTTGGCGGGCCGGTTTCGGCCTGCCTTCGTTTTCACGCAACAAGGCCTCGGCCTTCACCAAAGAATCCACTATGGCAACCGTCAATCAGCTGGTCCGCAAGCCGCGGCAGGCACCTACTTACAAGAGTCAGTCCCCGGCGTTGGACAAGTGTCCGCAGCGCCGTGGCGTCTGCACGCGCGTCTACACCACTACGCCTAAGAAGCCGAACTCGGCGCTGCGTAAAGTGGCCAAGGTGCGCTTGACCAACCAGGAAGAGATCATCAGCTACATCGGCGGTGAAGGCCACAACCTGCAGGAGCACTCCGTGGTGCTGGTGCGCGGCGGCCGCGTCAAGGATCTGCCAGGCGTGCGCTACCACACTGTCCGCGGCTCGCTGGACGCCTCCGGCGTCGCCAAGCGTCGCCAGGGTCGCTCCAAGTACGGCGCCAAGCGTCCGAAGGCTTAAGGAATAGAACATGTCGCGTAAAGGCTCAACCCCCCAGCGTGAAGTCCTGCCGGATCCCAAGCACGGCAGCCAGACCATCGCCCGTTTCATCAACATGGTCATGCTCAGCGGCAAGAAGTCCGTCGCCGAGAAGATCGTGTACGGCGCCATGGATGTTATCGGCGAAAAGAATCCCAACGCTTTGGAACTGGTCGAAAAGGCGTTGGACAACGTCTCGCCGACGGTCGAAGTGAAGTCGCGCCGCGTCGGCGGTGCCACCTATCAGGTGCCAGTCGAAGTGCGTACCACGCGTCGCCTGGCATTGGCGATGCGTTGGTTGATCGAATCCGCGCGCAAGCGTGGCGAGAATTCCATGCCGCGCAAGCTGGCGGCCGAATTGCTGGACGCTTCGGAAAACCGCGGCGGCGCCATCAAGAAGCGTGAAGAAACCCACCGCATGGCGGAAGCGAACAAAGCGTTCGCGCATTATCGCTGGTAATTGCCTGGCCCCTTGCTTTTAGGGGCCTTTGGCACCATCTAGGTGCCCCTGCGGCAACAATCGCCGCACGATGAACCCGAAGGCCGCCGCAGGGCGGCATTCGGCCATGTGAAAATCGCGATTCCTTCGCAAGTCCGTGCGTAACCGCGCGGAGCTTTCCAAACTGAAAAGAGAGACTGTCGTGGCTCGCACCACTCCTATCGAGCGTTACCGCAACTTCGGCATCATGGCTCACATCGACGCCGGCAAGACCACTACGTCCGAGCGCATCCTGTTCTATACCGGCGTCAGCCATAAGATCGGCGAAGTGCACGATGGTGCCGCTACGATGGACTGGATGGAGCAGGAGCAGGAGCGTGGCATCACCATCACCTCCGCCGCGACCACCGCGTTCTGGAGCGGCATGGACAAGTCGCTGCCGCAGCATCGCTTCAACATCATCGACACCCCCGGGCACGTTGACTTCACTATCGAAGTGGAGCGCTCATTGCGCGTGCTCGATGGTGCGGTGTTCGTGCTGTGCGCCGTGGGCGGCGTGCAGCCGCAGTCCGAAACAGTGTGGCGTCAAGCCAACAAGTACTCCGTACCGCGCTTGGCCTTCGTCAACAAGATGGACCGTACCGGTGCCAACTTCGACAAGGTCGTTGAGCAGCTGAAGAGCCGCCTGGGCGCTTACGCGGTGCCGATGCAGGTGCCGATCGGTGCCGAAGATGGTTTCGAAGGCGTGATCGATCTGCTCAAGATGAAGGCGATCCATTGGGATACCGCCTCGCAGGGTACTGTGTTCGAGTATCGCGAGATCCCGGCTGAGCTGGCTGACAAGGCGGCGGAAGCGCGCGCGTTCATGGTCGAGGCTGCGGCCGAAGCCAACGAAACGTTGATGGACAAGTACCTCAACGAAGGCGAGCTGTCGGAAGTCGAAATCATCGCCGGCTTGCGCGAGCGCACTCTGAAAGTGGAAGTGATCCCCGTTTACTGCGGCACCGCGTTCAAGAACAAGGGCGTGCAGGCCATGCTGGACGGCGTGATCCAGTTGCTGCCGTCGCCGACTGATCGTCCGCCGGTACAGGGCCTGGACGAGAACGACAAGGAAGATACCCGCAAGGCAGGCGACAATGAGCCGTTCTCGGCCTTGGCGTTCAAGATCATGACGGATCCGTTCGTCGGTTCGCTGACGTTCTTCCGTGTCTATTCGGGCGTGCTCAACTCCGGCGACGCGGTGTACAACCCGGTCAAGTCGAAGAAAGAGCGCGTGGGCCGCATCCTGCAGATGCACTCCAACAATCGCGAAGAGATCAAGGAAGTGCGCGCGGGTGATATCGCCGCGGCGGTGGGTCTGAAGGACGTCACCACCGGCGACACCCTGTGCGCGCAGGACCACATCATCACGTTGGAGCGCATGGTGTTCCCGGAACCCGTCATCTCGATGGCGGTGGAGCCGAAGACCAAATCCGACCAGGAAAAGATGGGCATGGCCCTGGGCCGTCTGGCGCAGGAAGATCCCTCGTTCCGCGTGCGTACCGACGAAGAGTCCGGCCAGACCATCATCGCCGGCATGGGCGAGCTGCACTTGGAAATCATCGTTGACCGCATGAAGCGCGAATTCAACGTGGAAGCCAACGTCGGCAAGCCGCAGGTGGCCTACCGCGAAACCATCCGCAAGGCGGTCAAGCAGGAAGGCAAGTTCGTGCGCCAGTCGGGCGGTCGCGGCCAGTACGGCCACATCGTCATCGAAATGTCGCCGGCCGAACGCGGTGCGGGTTTCAGCTATGAAAGCGCGATCGTTGGTGGCGTGGTTCCCAAGGAATACGTCACCGCGGCGGGCAAGGGCATCGAAGAAGCCCTGAAGAACGGCGTAATCGCCGGCTTCCCGGTAGTGGACGTGGCCATCAAGGCGGTCGATGGTTCGTTCCACGACGTCGACTCCAACGAAATGGCGTTCAAAGTGGCCGGCTCAATGGCTTTCAAGGAAGCCTTCAGTAAGGCCAGTCCGGTGCTGCTGGAGCCGATGATGAAGATCGAGATCGTCACCCCGGAGGAATACCTGGGCGACGTGATGGGCGACGTGAGTCGTCGTCGCGGCATCTTGCAGGGTCAGGAAGACAGCCCGTCCGGCAAGGTGATCAGCGCAATGGTGCCGCTGGGCGAGATGTTCGGCTACGCCACCACGCTGCGTTCGATGTCGCAGGGTCGCGCTACCTTCTCGATGGAATTCGACCATTACGCAGAAGCACCCGCGAATATCGCCGAAGCAGTGATCAAGAAGTCTTGATCGACCACTCCATAAGTACAGAACATAACGAAGGATCAACTCATGGCAAAGGGTAAATTCGAACGCACCAAGCCGCACGTGAACGTGGGCACGATTGGTCACGTGGACCACGGCAAGACGACGCTGACGGCGGCGC
>NZ_JAVGJT010000046.1:0-16063 GCF_040948865.1 Pseudoxanthomonas sp. UTMC 1351
AAGCACGTCAGCACACCGTTGTGGTGCTGAGGAACGCTCCTGATGTTGCCGTGGATTTTCCCTAACGCCGTGCGGAATCGCCCAAAACCCGCGTAGGTCGTTCACTCAGTAGCTCGCGCCGGTGGCTACACCAAGGTCACCACTGTGGATGCCGCCAGCACTATGAGGGCGATACGATGGCAAGTCTCGCGGACAAGCTCGTGCGAAAGGTGGCCGACGCGTCGCGGGTACACAAGCGACAATTCCTATTCTGGCATGGCGTTGGACGCGTGGACCGGTTCCCGACTGAACCCAATACTAGATTCCACATCGCCCTTCCTGCAGTTTGTGCAATCCAAGCTTTGAGTCTCCCAATGCCAATCAGATCAGTGTCGACGTCAATTGCCACGACTACTATCCCCGCTCATGCCGTTGTCCAGGATGCGACCGAAACAACTGCCAAATTGTCGCTTCATGATCAGCAGGAGATTCGCCTGCTAGGGGACGCGGAGAGGCAGTTGGCTAGCGGCACCATCGTTGTCGGTGAGCATCACGACCAGGCAGCTGCCAGAGAGTTTGCGATGATGTTAATCGACCATGGGTGTGTGAGCGACTTGTACTTGGAGTTTCCGGACTTGTCATCGGATACGTTTGGCGGTGATCCAAATCAAAGATTCAGTGAGTATCTGAATGGCCTTGACGCTTCTCAGGTGAGATCGGATGCAATCTTTCAGGACTTCTCTGACGCTTGCGCTGCTATAACGGGAGCGCTAGCTAACTCAATGCCGCTGCCGCAATTTATTGCTTATGCGAAGGAGCATGGCGTCCGGGTCCATCTGATAGACAACGCTATCCCAACGGCTAGAAGCTCTGCGGACAAGCTGATCGAGCGCAATCTTGGCATGGGCGCGTGCTTCCACGAGGTCGGTAGCGCCACAAAACCGAAAGGGCTGATCTTAGTCGGCGCAAATCACTGTGATCTAGGGCGCAGCGACAGCATTCCGTCCATTTGCGGCATCGCAGAACAGGCGGTGTACGACCTATCACAGCCTGATCACTCCAATGCAAGTGAGGGGTGGCTGCGTCCAGCTCCTACCTAGCACCCTGCCCATCTATGCGGTTTAAACAGAAAGCAAATTCTTCGGAGACGACTACATCCAGGCTTTCAACCAAAATCGCGGACCGATCTTCCGCTCTGTAGTTCCGATGCCCGCTCAGTATTCTTGGAAGGATGGCCCTCAGCGAGAAGAAATCGGCTATGGCGTGGGGTTGAAGGCTGTGCTGAGCGTGCCGGCTACCGGCAGCAACGCCAACGCCCGCAAGTTCGTGGTGAGACTGGTGGTAGACAAGGGCAAGCAGGAAAGAAAGTAGCGCGAAGCTTTTTCGTGACCAGGCACAAGGCTGCCAGCTGCTTCAAAGACAAGCTGATGACTGCCCTTTGCGTCGTGACCGACTGCGGCAACGATCGCGACGCGACACCGAAGACCAACTTCCCGCCCCTTTGGAAGCGACTTTCGTTGGAAGTTTGCACCGGCCATGGCCACGCCCGATGCCCGAGAGCGAGAAATTGCCCCTCTGCCGATTTTATTAGAGAATTGTAAGGTTGGGACTGGTTGCCAGCGACAGGTTGCCACCCTGGTTGCCACGAAATGGCCTCTCGCGGCTGGCAACCGACTTAGTACGCAAGACGAGGTACGCAGGCCGGTACGCACAAATCCGGCTGTCTCCAGCGGGCCAACGTCAGTAGCCACGGACCCGCTCCTTCGATGGCTACCCTACCCGCGAGCGGTAATCGCCTCGTTCGCTATGAAATCGAGGCAACGGGACCGGCTACCCCGTCAGCTATCACGGAAACGCCTTAAGGGTATGCCTCGTCCCGAGAGTGGTTTTACAGGGAAAGGTAGGCTTCAACGCAACACCGCTACAACCCTAATTGAGCAAGATTTCCCGCATAGCGGAGTGACTTGGCGTGGTCGCTACCGGGCTAGCACGCGCTACAAGACCGGTTGAAACTCGGGCCGTGTTGCTAGTACCGGAGTCTACAGTCACGCCGTTAAGATCGGACGGCGCAGATCAGCTCCGGCGACGAGGGCCCGCATTGCTCGCAATGCATTCGACAGTTCACGTTATGGCGTCCCTTTGGAGTTCGCTGCTGATCATTTCACGATGTTGCTATCGCCCATCAGTTGGAATAAAGGCTCAAAGAGGTTGAGACTCGCCTGCACCCCATCGCGATCTGAATGCCGGTCGTTGCGATAGCTACAATAGCTCCATTTGAGGTACCGCACGTCACTTTCGGGTACGATCCCTGCCCGCACGCCCGCATTGCTCAAGCGCCCTTCGATTTGCGAGATAAAATCTTTTATCTGCGCCGCCTGGGATGCCACGGTTGCATCGACAGACGTCAAAACTTGATCTGCATACAGGGTGATTTGCGCTCCCGCACCCACTCGACCTTGGTCGCCGGTGACGCTCGGGTCAGCCAATTTCCATTGATCGAACGGACAGTCGTCGGAGAACAGGAGGACGGATAGCTCGGCAAAGGCCACTTCGAGCTGGCTGGCCTCGATACTGATGTGGAACTTGTCCCCAGTCTCCACCATTTCCCGTGCATTGACGCGTACTCCGTAGACGAAAGCTCCGGACTGATCGGACGGTCGCACCAGCAAATAGCCGTTGTGCTCGCCGCCCTCGCCCACGGTACTCAACACCTCATGCATACCCGGCGCATCGTAGGCAGGAGTGACTGGGGTCGGCCTGCCTAACCGCATGAGCTCCGCCAAAATACTTACACGATCAGTCGATGTCGAATCAACGTAGTTTCGAACTGATTCTAAGTTTCGAGCCGATGTGGTGGTCGGTGCGCCTGCATCTGATTGCATGGCGGTCTGAGTTGGCACGAATATGGTATGATCTTTGGCATCAGCGGAAGACATGAGCGGCATAGATGCACCTTGCGAAACAGGAGATTACATCACGTCGAAGCGTTACCCACCATTCGATAAGTCCTTTGTCCTGCTCAGATTCGTACGTGCTCATGACCTCTCTCCCGTCATCGGCGCAAACCGTTGGGCGTGACCGCTCTGACCGGCGCCGGCCGCCATGCGTTCGAAAAGCGAAGCCTTATTCCTCTTGATGAGCGCCTCTATGCCGGTCATTGACGTTGATATTGCCAATAAAGGTATTGGCGCCGGTCAGGAACAGCCAGCCGGTGCCGGCCTTGGTGAGGCCCGCATTGCCGGCGATGACCGAGTTAATGGTGGTGATCACACCGAGATCGGTAGTGATGGTCGGTGCGACTCCGCCCAAGGTCAGCGTGCTGCCATTGAGCACGTAGCCGTTGGTGAGGAAGCTCATGTTGTGCACAGTGACCGGCGCACCCAACGTCATCGTGCCGGCGGTGCCGCCGAAGAAAGCGTCATCCAGCGCGGCGTTGTTCCAGGCGCTGTAAGGGCCGCTGACATCGTCGCTGTTCGGACTCGAGAATGGATCGGTCGTATTCCAGATGCCGGTGCCGCCCAGGCCGACAGCAGTGTTGTTGGCGTCCCACCAGCGGTCCGCGGCCGGTACCGGCAGGCATACCGTCATCAGCGCCACCAGAATGCGCAGGCGTAGGGGCCAGGACTCAGCCGGCGGCGAATCTTCGAGCGCGTCTTGAACCTGCGCCACGTCGACAGTGATGACTCGACGGTCGACTGTTCGGCCATTCTTGCCACCCGGTGTGGCCAACTCCGAAGCCACTACCCAGGCGCGCAAGGCCTGGGATCAAAGGATGCGGAAAATGAGGTTCATGATTTTGCTCCTGATGACATCCGTGTAGCGGACGCGACAATCGATGGGCGGCACGACGCCGGCGGAAACTTGCGCAACGACAACAGCAGCGTGCGCGGTCCGGGACCGCGTAACGCTTCAATTCAGAGAAAACGGTACTGCGCGCGAACCTGCGCGCCAGGACATGGCCGAGCTGTGGGCGAAGCGCTGCGAGAGCGGGAAAACGAGGCGTTCAGAAGGCGCCGGGGGCATACAACGAAGCGTCACTCCAACACGGCGACCAAGAGCCGCATTTGGCGCGAGCGGAAAACTCTCCCTGTACTGCTTTCATCACCATGCCCCCTAGGACGGTAGATGCAGCGCCTCCCCTTCTACGCCGATCCGATCGAACATACAAATCGCTACATCCATCACAATCGGATGCTAGAGGGACCCGCCACTGCCGATATTGGGGAAGTTTTGAGAACGCGCCATATAGCTCGACCCGCCCGGCCGTCCCCTGCCCCGCTTGCTCAGGCTTTCCGGCGGAATTCCGCTTCAGCGACCGCGATCTTCGCTGTGCTCCTACCGAATCGGTGAACGCTTCTGGCCTGACCTTCTGCCCAAGAAAAACCCAATAATGCCGATAGTCGTCTTGACCAGGAATTACCTCACCGTGCGTCCCTTGCCATCCAGTAATCGAGTTCCCACCAGAAGATGAAGCTTCCCGCTTGGATCCAGTCGATTCTCTCCTTGTCTCGTTGGCGTCTCTCAAAGTCGCTTTCATCGCCGATCGCAATCTCCAGACACCTGGGCACATCCTCGATGCCGACGTTGAACTCGGCATCGAAGAAACCATCGATCACAATCGACTCCTCTACCAGGCCGACTTCGCGCTTCCAGTCAGCCATCTTTGCCCGGACTTTTGTGCGTGTGCCAGGCTCGAACAGCCAGTACATTCCCGTACTGTTCTGGCTCATCTCCGCCCCCCGCCACTTTCTGTGTTCGCGAGAAATCAGATGGCCATCCGGGTCGAACACATAGGCAAGCACCTCCGAAGACATTGGACCCAGAATGAATTGCCGTCCGTCTGGCGCGCGTCCCACATGGAATGGCTGGCCAGGTATGGGCCGGATCGTATAGCGGCGATGTTTCATGCCCTGCTTCCTTGACGTTTCTCCCGCACCTGGACGCCAGCCGGATCCATGTAGTCTCATGCCTGATAAGCGATGGATCCTGCATTCCACAATCACTCGCCCTGCATATCCGGCAGCGTCGCCGCCGGCGGCTGGACGCAGCAGGAAGCCTGCCGATCTTCTGCATCATGCGAGTGGTCAGCGATCCGTATCAATGGGACTTAGGTGCCACTTCCCGATCCGCTTCTCGCGTGCAAAGTTTGGTAATCGGCGCGGATGCGCGTCGCTTGTCGGTGGCTTCCTGATACCGCGCCCCGCTCTTTCCAGCGCTTTTTTGGGCTTGCTTGCTTTCTCTGGGAGATGAGAGTTCTGGGCCTGTGTCGGCTGCTACCGGCCTGCCGCGAAAGCTCCTTTGTTCTGAAATCACCAACGTACTATACGTATAAAACACGTGGTGTGGCGGGCTTGGGCTTGGCTCTTCAGATGCATGGATCTGATCTCGTTAGACGGGGAGATTGCATATGGATGGTGGCGATGCAACGGTACTGTTGGTCGATGACGAATCGGAAGTCCGCGAAGGGATCTCTCGGCTCCTGCGTGCGGCCGGCTGGAAGGCGGAGGTTTTCGCTTCCGCCGAGGAATTCATTGCGCAGCTTCCCCTCACCGGCGTTGGTTGCGTGGTGCTGGATGTCAGCATGCCGGGCATGACCGGCCCGCAACTCCACGACCGCATACGTGAAACCGACAGCGCATTTCCCATCATCTATTTGACAGGGCGCTGCGACATCGCCACCACCGTCCAGGCAATGAAATGGGGCGCGCTCGATGTGCTCGAAAAGCCCGTCGACGACGATGTCCTGTTGCAGGCCATCGCTGCCGCGGTGGAGCGGCATCGGCAGGATTGCCAGCGCCGCGACGCCAAGAACAGCGTTGCGTCCCGCCTCAGCACGCTCTCCCCCCCGGGAGCGCGAGGTACTCGATCAGGTCATCCTCGGGCGTCTGAACAAGCAGATTGCCGATACCCTCTGTATCTCCCTGAAGACCGTCAAGGTTTACAGGGGAAGGGCCATGGCCAAAATGCAGGTGCGTTCGGTCGCCCAGCTCGTGCGTCTGTGCGGACAGCTGTAGGCGGCGGGCCCGCTGCCCGGGGCTAAGGCACGCCCACTCTCGGCGCTATGGGATCAAGGTCCCATACCCATGGCCTTCTCTACACTCTACTGTCCGTAGCGGGAATTGCGCCGCCGACTTATGTCCGGTGCTTCACGCGGATAGGCACTGTGCGTGCAAATCGCAGGTGTTGCTGATTGCTGGCGGAGGACTGCGATGGTGGGTTGGGCAGCGCAAACTGCGATCGTATACATCGTGGACGACGACCGCGACGTCAGGCAGGCTTTCGCACGATTGATGAGGGCAGCGGGGTTGGAGCCACGGCCTTACGACTGCGCCGAAGAGTTTCTGGCGGAAGTCTGCGAGTCGCCCCGAGCCTGTCTCCTGCTCGATATCGCCATGCCGAACATGACCGGACCGCAGGTGCAGGCCCGCCTCAATGAGGGGAGTATCCATTTGCCGGTGATCGCAGTATCCGCGCGCGACGATGAAGAAATCCGGTCATGGACGCGTCGCTTGGGCGCACGGATGTTCCTTCGCAAACCGGTCGACGATCAGGCGTTGCTCGATGCGATCAACTGGGTCATCGACCATCAGGCGGTGAAGTGATTGGGGGTTCCAGTCGCGTTGTGGATGTCCTGTAGCGCGCGCGCGTCACGGCCTGGCTCAGTTAGACTCTGGCCGAATCTCCAACGGCGTATCGGTTGCCATATGAGTGGAGTCGACCTGCTATGGCCGATGATGGGCGCCGCGAGCCTGATGTTGGGGCTTATCCATTTTACGATCTGGGCACGTCAACGGAATGAGGTAGCGCATCTCATATTCAGTGTCGCCGCCCTTTCGATAGTCGTTGTAGCTTTTTGCGAACTGTTGCGATGCAGGCAAAGACGCCTGACCAATATGCCTCCGTAATTCGGTGGGCGCATCCTGCAGTGGCTGTTCTGGTCGTTTCCCTGGTGGGTTTCGTCCTGGTGAGATTCCGCCTGGGCAACTCTTGGTTGGGCCTGACAGCGTGCGCTCTGCGCGTGGGCAGTCTTGTTCCCAACTTCATCACCGGCGTCAACCTTAATTTTGAGCGGATCACTGCGCTTGAACATATCGAGATCCTGGGGCACGAGAGCGTCGCCACGCCTGTCGGCGAACCCAACCCATGGATGATCATGGGTCAGTTGAGCAATCTGGTCCTGATCCTGTTCCCGCTTCGTTCCATGGTTATCGTCTGGCGTCGCCACGATATTCACGAACGCCGAAGGGCGCTGCTGGTGTGCGGGAGCATCGCGGGCTTCGTGGCTTTCAGCTCCACCTGGGCGGCCGTCGTGGTGTTGGGATGGATTCCCGGCCCCATGACGATCAATGTGTCCTTTTTCGGCATCGTGCTGGTCATGAGCTACGAGCTGGGAGGCGAGGTGCTTCGGTCCGCGCAGCTTGCGCGCAGCCTGAAAAAGCGAATCCGATTTGCGCGACAGCGAACGTCAAATGACTCTCGCCGCGGAAGCCGCTGGACTTGGCCTGTGGAATTGGGATGTAGAAAGTGACGACTTCTGGTTCACCAGTCAAAGTAGCGGCTTGCCAGGCTTCTCTTCCGCGAACAAACATATTGGCAGAGAGCATGTCATCACCCATATCCATCCTGACGACCTCGAGGTAGTGCGCAAGGCGCGGGAAACGGCTGTCAATGGCACGGGCGTCTTCTTCAGCGAGTTCCGCCTGCTGCGTCCAAACGGGGGGCTGCGCTGGCTCAAGGCCAAGGGCGAAGTGAAGTACGAGCAGGATGGCGTCGCGAAATGTCTGCACGGCGTCATCTACGACGTCACCGAACAACGTCAAGCCGAAGAACGGTTTCGGCTGGTGGTGGATGGCGCGCGGACGGCGATGATCATGGCCGACGCGAACGGGAACATCACTCTTGCGAATCTGCAGGCCGAGAAGGTGTTTGGTTACAACCGAGAAGAGCTGCTGGGCCACTCCATCGACATGCTGCTTCCCAAAGGCATCTATGCAAGCAGTGTCCGAATGCGCGTCGTGGAGAGCCACAGTGCCGGGCTCATGGGGGTTGCGGGAGACGTTTTCGGGCGACGCAAGGATGGCGCACCAGTACCGCTGGAAATCGGCTTTACGCCACTGTGGATGTCCGGCGATACGTTTGTACTAGCTTCCATTGCAGACATCAGCGAGCGCCTCCGCTCCGAGCAGGAAATTGCATTGCAGCGCGACGAGGTAGCCCACCTTGCGCGTGTTGCCATTCTGGGCGAGATATCCGGCTCTCTCGCCCATGAACTCAACCAGCCACTGACCTCGATCCTAAGTAATGCACAGGCGGCTTTGCGGTTCTTGGGTCGCTCCCCGCCCAATATCGACGAAGTACGGGACAGCCTCATCCAGATCGTCGACAGTGACAAGCGCGCGAGTGAGGTCATCCGCCGTCTGCGAGCGATGTTGCGTAAAGAGAAGGTCGATTATCAGAGGCTGGAATTGAATAGCATCGTTCGAGAGGTTGTGCGATTGCTCGACAGCGATCTGCTCAATAGGAAAATTTCCGTAGTTCTTGAGCTGTGTTCAAGCCTGCCTCCCATCTACGGCGATCGGGTTCAGCTGCAACAGGTATTGCTGAACTTGATCGTCAATGGTTGTGATGCCATGAGGGACATAAAAGCGGAACGAGTTCTGCGGATAAGCACAAAATCGCTCGATGATTCGTCGATCACCGTATCGGTCCGTGATCTGGGCCACGGCGTTCCGGCGGATGATCTCGAACGGATATTCATGCCGTTCGTCACGAGCAAGCCGGAAGGAATAGCATTGGGTTTGGCGATCTGCGCAACCATCATATGGACGCATCGTGGAAAACTGTGGGCCACCAACAACCAGGAAAGCGGCGCCACGTTTCACTTCCAGCTTCCCGTTGATATCACCCATAACACTCGATGACGTTATGATCGCACCGACCTACGACCGACACCATCGCAACTAGAACTTGATGCCTACGTATGGAGCGAAGCATCTAGCCTTGTACCCTCGGCGGTCTGATCGGAACCTTTCGCTCGACGCTGGTGCGAAGTGTTATACGCACGCAAACAGATCAATTGCAGGAAACAGAAGTGATCACATTGCTGTCATCGACATACACCGTTAGTCGATCATCATGGTGATCGGCCGGCACTGCTTGCTTTGGCATGATGATGCGCCACAAACTGGCACCGCTGTCTCTTAACAATCTTCTCCCGTTGGCCTCGTCCGTCGGCTTTCCGATGGCCCACGATGTGTTCTCTGTCGTGCAGCGGCCATCCGTCGATGCGGAGGTAAGTCCTTCTTCGCTTGCACAACCAATCATCGGCGCCAATGGCAGAACCATAAAGAGAGAGTAGATAAGTTTCATAGAATCACCAGATATGGAGTTGTTTGCCCCGATCTGGTCCGTCCATCAATACCGAAAGCATCTCCAGTCAAGATACAAGGTCGCTTTGCTGCGATAGTAGGTTTACAGTTGATTTTATGAGACACGCCTGCACAGCCACTGCACTCAGATTGCAACACAAGGCGTCCTTCGATTGACTGAGCGTTTATCTTGAAAGAGGTGAGCTCATGAGCAGAATGACATTAGCTGCGGTTAGCCTAACTGCGCTCCTATCGATGCCGGCTTCGGCAGCGACACACAGCAACAATGACCTTGGCGATGGCGATGGCGATGGCGATGGCGATGGCGATGGCGATCATCGTTGCCAGGTCGCGAAGCAAGAAACCAGCATCCATTGGGTGGTTTCGTGCGATTTCTCGGATGACAAGGCAACTTTTGAATTGGCGGATGGGAGCTCGACAAAAGCCACACTGCCTTCCGATGAGTTGCCTGAGGATGGAAGCTCCGATTGCTATCGATGAGGATGGTCAGAGTTGGCAGATTGCCTTTCTCGTTCCCAAGATATGGCGAACCGGTAGCGAGTAACGCACTCGCTGCCCGACGCCCGTGGACTGTTTTGTCCATTCTGGATAGATATTGATTGCTCGTATACCTGCCCCAAGGGGCATACTTCGCTGCCCTAAGGGGCACGCCACCAGCACTTTCCCCTGCTACCCGTTGGAATAATCCACAGCAGGCGCATTATTGGCTGGTCGCTCGATCCAACTATGCATGATGGGGCGGCAGTTAACCGCACCTGGTTACCACGCAAACCGAGATCGGAAACACATGGAGAATTGGGCCGCGTCTTATCAGTGACGAACCGCATACATCGACTTCGCAGTTCTGTAGGCGCTGTTACAGTTTGTCTTAAACGGCGGTTGTCCGACCTGTGCGCAGGATTCCGTTTTCTGCTAGAACAATCTGCTATCTAGCGCGTGTAAGTTGCGGGAGCAATGTTGTCGGGGTAAACGACAGGTACATGGAGATGCTGGACAGATCACGCCAGCGGCTGGGCTCCGTTTTCCTGTGCAACGCAGTCTATCGAATCTACAGCTGTCCCCTTCCTTCAAAGCGCGGGTGAGCATGGTTATCGGTGCGTTGATCTTGCTGGTAGCCGTCTTTGCGACAGCAGGCGCCCATCATCTACTCATCTGGACGCGCCGCTCGACTGGCCGAGAGCATCTATGGTTCGCCTTGACCTGCTTCAGTGCCGCCGCAGCCGCTACCGCTCATGCAGTCTCACCCGGCGCGTTGTTGGCTGACGATCTTTCAGCCGCGTGGCCCGGACTGTCGGTTTCGGTGTCGATCTGGCTTGGCGCGGCCGCATGGTTCACCGCGGAATATGCAGGAAGCAATCAGACGCGGCGCCGTGCAGCGCTCACCGTCGCTTTTCTTCTGGCGATAGCGGCGCTCACGGATGCGCTCCGATCATCTGTCGGCACGGACATGACCGCTGTCGCTATCACGCACCGTGTCGCTTCCTTCGCGGCACTCTTCCTCCTATTTTGGCTGGCCCTCAGTGGCGCGGTACGGCTGTGGTCTTCTGCCGCACGTTTCCGCAGCTTTGTCCTGGCCGCAGGAATAGGACTTGCCGTGGTTGCCGTAACAATCCAATTGGCTGCGCCGCAGACGGGAGTGCGGGAAATGGTGTCGCTGACCTTGGCCACGTTCCTGGTTGCAGCCGGAATGATGACGTACGAGCTGGCCGGCATGGTTGCCGATGGGCAGGCGGCGACGAAGCGGCAACAACAGGAACTCGCGCATGCATCACGGCTTTCGATCGTCGGCGAACTGACAGCATCCATTGCACATGAGATCAACCAGCCTTTGGGCGCGATCCTGAGCAACGTCGATGCGGGCGAGATCCTGCTTGACCGTCGCGATCCTCCTTTGGATGAGATCAGGCAGATCCTGATAGATGTGCGACGTGACGGCTTGCGGGCGAGCGATGTCATTCGCCACGTCAGGACCCTGGTGCGCAAGCGCGAGCTGGAGATGGAAAAGATCGACGCCAATGCCATCGCAGCGGATGTCATCGCTTTGCTGGAGCCGGAAGCGCGGCGACGGCGAATTCCCGTCGCAAGCGTGTTGTCGCCGCAGCATGCCTACGTGCGCGGAGATCGCGCGCATCTTGAGCAAGTCTTGATCAATCTGATGTTGAATGCCATGGATGCGGTAGAAACGATGAGCCCCGCCGATGGCGCATCTTCGGCGCGCGCTCCTATCGTCATCGGCGTCTCCAGTACCCGCCACCGCGAAATCGAAATCTGGATCAGCGACGCCGGACCAGGTGTTCCGGCGGAACGGCTGAGTCACTTGTTCGACTCCTTCTATACTTCAAAACCGCATGGGATGGGGCTTGGACTATCGATTGCGCGCTCCATCGCAGAAGCGCATGGCGGCCGCATCGGAGTGGAAAACAATCGCGATGCCGGTGCCACCTTCAAGATAACGCTACCACCCTACGATGCCCCGAAGTGAAGGCTACCATTCGTCGGATTGGGATCAGAAGATCTGAAAAAGGTTACCAAAGGGCACTAGGCAAGAGTAAAGACGTTCCACCAGCATGGTCGAATGTGAGGGCGCCGTCGATCGCGGGAGGGGGAAGGACTATGACCGCGCCGAATGGATTGATCCATGTGGTTGATGACGACGCATCCGTCCGCGACGCGCTGCAGAGGCTGCCGACGGCGCTGGGCTTTGAGGTCCGACTATATGCCTCGCCCGGTGACTATCTGCTGACGTGGGCAGGTGATAGTCCGGGCTGCCTGCTTCTGGATGTCCGCATGCCGGGTCCCAGCGGCTTGGATCTGCAACTGGCGCTGATGCGGCGCCCCGATGCGCTTCCCGTGGTCTTCATCAACGGGTTCGGGAATATTCCGATGAGCGTGCTGGCGATCCGCCGCGGCGCGGTGGACTTCCTGACCAAGCCCATCGACCGCGACGCGCTCATTTCCGCAGTCACCACCGCGATCGAGCGCGATACCAATCGACGCGAAAGCGAGCTGATGAAGCAGCATATCCGTCGCAACTTCTCTTCGCTCACACCACGCGAACGCTCGGTCTTCGAACAAGTCGTTGCGGGCCGCTTGAACAAACAGATCGCGGCTTCACTCAGTACGTGCGAAAGGACGGTAAAAGCGCACCGCGCACATGTGATGGAAAAATTGGATGTGCATTCGGTCGCTCAGCTGGTGCACCTGGCTGTGCAACTCGAGCTGGATACAGCCGATCTCCCACGCCTGGCGGTAGCCGCTCGCTGATCCTCTGAGCCGTGCCTGCCCCAAAGGGCATCCACAGCCACCCCAATGAGCAATTACGCGCGCGCCGGAGGCTGCGGATGATGGAGCGGTGCTGATCCAGCGCCGACGAATCCTCCTGGCGGGACCCTGAGCCCAGCATGGCGAGCGCGACACACGAGGTGGTACTGGTCGAAGACGACAGGAGCATGCGCCAGGCAATCGAGCGCATGCTGCGCGGCTCTGGCTACCAGGTCGACGCCTACGAGTCCGCGGAAGCACTGCTGGACGCGTTGGAAGGCGAGCGTGTCTGGAATTCAAGCCGCTGCCTGGTGTGCGACGTTCGTCTTCCCGGCGCATCCGGGTTCGAACTGCATAGGCGACTAGCCGAAAAAGGATCCACGCCGCCATGGATTTTCATTACCGCCCATGACGATCCCGCAGTGCGCGCACAGGCAGAACGCGCGTGCGCCGCCTATCTTCTGAAGCCGTTCGAGGGCAAAGCGCTGGTCGCGTTGGTTGCGCGCACGCTGCAATCCTGATTTATGTCATTCGGCGCTTGTGCGGGTACGCACATGCACCAAAGGGCATTCGGCCTCTCCCCCAATGCCAATTTCAATGCTGCGGTGGCCGCCGCCAGAATCCGCAACCAATCCTTCCCGCATCAAGCCCACGTCGGGTGGCCATGTAGTACGGAATAACCGCCGGGGAACAAGGAAATCGAACCATGCCACGCGTCAAGCACATCGCCATGCCGCTTGCCTTCATCAGCTTCGCCTTCCTCGCCGGCTGCAGTACCAGCAACGTTCGCGATCCCGTACCGGGGGAGAACCCTTCAGCACCCTTGGAAGAGGCGCGTAACGAGGTGCGCACGATGGCGCGCAATACTTTGCAGCAGCTCTATGCCAGTCAGCCAGCGGCGAAACAGGCGGTGGGAAGCGCCGCCGGGTATGCGGTTTTCAGCAATTTCGGCATGAAGATCCTGGTTGCCGGTGGCGGCACCGGCGAAGGCATGGCCGTCAATAACGCCAAGCGCCAGGAAATCTTCATGCGCATGGCCGAGGTGCAGGCCGGCCTGGGATTTGGCGTGAAGAAGTTCCGCTTGGTCTGGGTATTCGAAACGCAAAGCGCCTTCGATGCATTCGTCAACCAGGGCTATCAGTTCGGCAGCCAAGCGACGCTGGGAGCGCAGGCTTCAGGCAAAGGCGTGTCCTACGCAGGCGCAATGTCGGTATTTCCAGGCGTATGGGTCTATCAGATCACCGATGAAGGGCTGGCCGCTGAGTTGACGGTCAAGGGCACCAAATACTACCGAGACAGCAATCTCAATTGAGGGTTGCGGTATCGGCGTTCGATCCGGAGACAGCACATGAACCGCATTTGCACGTTCGGCGGAAGCCGTCGCTATCTGAAGGAGATCGCCATGCACCGTTCGCTGCGCGCACTGTTGTTGGTCGTTGCCGGGTGGCTGCTGTCGAGCTGCGCAAGCAGTCCGGTGTCCACCACCGCCGACTACGATCGCAGCGCAGACTTCGGCGCATACCGCACGTTCGGTTTTTTTGATCCGCTGGGTACGGACTCCGCCGGCTATGAATCGCTGGTCACGCAGACATTGAAGTCGGCCGTGCAGCGTGAAATGGAAGCCCGCGGCTACCGCTATGGCGAAACTCAGCCCGATCTTCTGATCAACTTCAATGCCAGATTGGCGCAGCAGACGCGTGTCAGCCAGACCCCCGCGCCACCTCCGATGTATTACGGCTACCGCCGCGGCTACTACGGTGGCTGGGGTGGCTACGGCTATGAGACGCGAGTCGACCAGTACACCGAAGGCACCCTCAACATCGACATCGTGGACGCACGGCGCAAGCAACTGGTCTGGGAAGGCGTTGCGGTGGGTCGCGTCACCAAGAAATCGCAGGAAGACCGCCAAGCCGCGATACGCGCGGCCGTGGCCGAGATCTTTGCGAAGTACCCGTTCAAGGCCGGCGGTTGAACGCAACCGCATGCCATCCATCCATCGAATCACGAGGACACGTCATGTTTGCACTAGCTCGTTTGGGTCTGATTGCTGCGCTCATTGCATCCCCGGCCTGGTCACAGGAAAGCAAGAGCCCTGGGTACACCGCGGACGAAGCGGCAAGCTTCGCGGAGATGCATGCGCTCGAAAGTGAAGTTGGTCCGGAGAAGCGGGCATTTGTCGAGGAGCAGTTGGAACTGACACCGCAGGAAGGCTCAAAGTTCTGGCCGATCTATGACGCGTACCAGGAAGCATTGCGCGGGTTCAACCAGCGCCGCCTTGACAACATCCTGAAGTACGCCAGAGCCTACAACGCCGGCGCGATCGATGACGCGACCGCCACCGCGATCGCCGAGGACGCGCTGGATCTGGAAAAAGATGAAGCCGTGAAGATGGAACACACCTTCCGCAAGCTCAGGAAGGTAGTCCCTGCGGTCAAGGCAGTGCGCTACCTGCAGGTAGAGAACAAGCTGCGCGCGATCGTGCGTTTCGAGCAGGCGGCCCAGGTTCCCCTTGCCGGCTAGCGTCGCGAGATATCCATCGGAACCGGTCGATGAAAAGTCGTATCCCCACTGCGCGCTCAATGCCGCGCACTTGAACCAAGCCAGAGTCCACCATGGCAACGAAACGCAAGCCCAATATGGGACGGGCGATTGTAGGCAAGTGCAACCATGCGCACAGGCCGATACGGCCCCTACAGGACTTGGGAAAGCTCGCTATCGTCGTGAGAACGGAACTACCGTGGCCTGCGCATCGGGCGCGCCCGAGTTGGCGTGGTGAATCGCGACAAACGCATGACGCCGAACGATCCGCAAAGTCGCTGGAGGGGTAGAAGCCGGATGGCGACGTTGGGGATGTTTCATCAGCGTACGAACGGCGCTTACAGGGGCTGCCACCCAGTCAATAGATCTACACTGGAGCCTTGCGTGGGGCCAAAATGAGTGGCGTACTTCACTACCTTTCAACCTGGCAGGGTCCTGTGCATGTGGCCTTCGTGGTCGAAGTGTACATTCGTCAGATCGTCGACTGGAAGGTATCCGGCAGCATGCATACCGACTTTGTGCTCGATGCCCTGGAGCAGGCGCTGCACGCCCGCCCGCCGTTTGATGAGGGCGACCGGATCCGCCGCAGCGACCGTGGCAGCCAGTTCTTGCCGATCCGCCATACCTTCTCCGCCAATTGGGACACCACCCTTGCGTCGCCGGGCCTCTCTCCGGGAAGCTTCATTGCGCTCTTCCGGCGTTCGGGCATCTGAGAACAGAGTTGCTATTGCCCTTATAGAAGATAGAGATACGGGCCCCAGATCACCGCAGATGGCCCTGATCGGTGAATTTGCCAGGGAGCAGGTGCGCTACCGGATCCATCGCTCACTATTGACGAAGCACGGTCTGCAATTGCCGTTGACGAAGATCCGTCGCCGCGGACACTACTTTGTCAA
>NZ_JAVGJT010000047.1:0-555 GCF_040948865.1 Pseudoxanthomonas sp. UTMC 1351
TCGGCTTCCACGTCCCGAAGGTGCCGCAGTTGCGATACCTCCATGTTGGCGTACTTCGACTTCCAGACGTAATAGGTCGGCTCGCTGATCCCATGCTTGCGGCAGGTCTCGCCAATCTTGGCACCGGCCTCAACCTCTTTGAGGATCCGGACCATCTGTTCTTCGGTGAACTTCGACTTCTTCAATGCAGAGCTCCTTCAGGTGGGAACTCTACCTTCAACTGGATCGAAATTTCGAGGACGCTTCAGACGCTTCAAATTTCTCAACCGCCTCCTAAACACCCACCATTGCCCGCGAACTTTCCCGCGCAAATCGATGCTGATATCGTCTGTTGCTAAGACGACGCAACCTGCAGTGTGGGATCCGACCCCCGCACTCGCAGAAGGCGAAATGCCCAACGACCTTGCTATCCCGCCGAATTGGAACCTGCTTCCGGCCGTATATACACCGGCGACGGACAACATCATCCAGCATCTCCAGCTTGACGACCTCATCAATCTGTCGAACGTCTCGCACGCGTGGCGCAATGCGATAACGCCGAAGGCCTTTGATCAA
>NZ_JAVGJT010000048.1:0-13506 GCF_040948865.1 Pseudoxanthomonas sp. UTMC 1351
TTTGAAAAGCGCCATTGATCGCCTACCATCCCTGACCCTTGACTCACCTCACATCCATGAGATGGGGCCGCTCCTCCTTGCCCAACGCGGACCTGTCTATTCCTCATCCACCTCGGAGCCTGAATTCTTAGCCACACATAACGATGGCACCCCTCGGATTTGTTTCGTCTCACGGAGTAGCGAAATCCGAGAACCTAGCCGACTGACGGGCTATGTCTTGCCGAGAAGTGGCTATAGCACACTCGCCGTGGTGAACTCGCCGTTCAGTCGCGGGAGCGAACAACTGCTGATGCTTGATGCTGATACCAGCTCCCTGAGCGTATATTGCCCCAGTGACGACGCTCTCAGTAGCCTTCCGCTCGCTGCGCTTGGTCCCCATGATTGCGCGTCCATCTCTGCAGATGGGCGATTCGTGTCTGTAATCTACTATGACTTTGATGACGTGGCTCGCCTAGTGGTGTTTGATCGACATGAGGGCAAGCCAGTGACTGACGAGCCAGTGGATAACAGCAGCAGGTCGGTCACCGTAGATTCAAGCGGTGTTGCCGTTGTGGCTGAGTACGTCTGGGGGACGCAAATATGCCCGAACGGAGGCATGAAACGCTCCGCTTGTCTCAGTGTGGCGAACAGCATCTATACGCTCAGCCACGACGAGCGGCACATTATTCGCTCTGGCGATCAAAGATGTGATCTCGTGCTGGAAAGTCGCGACCACAGCCACCAGATAACGCTAAAGCATCCCCATCGGCCGCCGAACGAGTTTGTGAGGGGCATCGCCTTTTCACCCGCGAATGCGATGGCTGCGCTCACATATTCCGACCATTCGGTTGCTATTTTTAAGTTGGTCGGAAATGAGAGCGACGAACTTCTGCCCAGTGTTCATCTGCAGCTTCCAGTGATCCGATACGAAACCTCGACCGCCGTCTCTTTCGAGAAGGACGGAACGGAACTTCTCATGACGTTTACCGACTGGGCGTCGGCGGGCACCACTGAGGGTTCATTCACCGCCACGACGATGTCCTTGCCTCTCGTTGAGTGATTAGTCGCACGCCTTGAGTGGACTCACCCGGATGGCCACGGAATTGCCTGCGATATCGCCGATCCCGGTGACGACGTTCCTGGTCACCGCAGGGAAGTTGGCCGCCGTGGTGGCGAAACGCGGGGTCGTGCCCTGGCTGCGGAAGGCGTAGTTCGCCACGTTCGCCGTGCCTGGTCCGCTGAGCGTGAAGATGCCGCTATTGGCCGGGCCGGGGGAGAGCTCGACAACCGTCCCTGCGGATCCGTCACTGATCTTGCGTAGCCCGGCCCATACCGTGACCTGGTTGGTGCCGGTGAAGTCGATGCTTCCCGAGACGCCGGACGCCGAGAATCCGTTGAACACGATAGACCGCAGCCCACCGGCATCATTCAATGCGGCATTGGTCAGCGTCAGATCATTACCGTGGCCCGACTTGTCACGCATCAGCCTCACAGGCTGGCCCGACGCTGTAACCGGTACGGTGCCGGCGGCGTCCTGGAACAACGTGGACAGATCGCTCGGGTCGTACCAAGCTCCCGGCTCACCGTTCTCGAACAGTTGCGCAGGATCGAAGCCGGCAGGGCCTGATCGCGGCACTTGCAGCCCGAACGCGACGCCAATGCCGCAACCAATGGCAGGCATCAGGCGTATCCCAGCAAATCCGTGGCGGTAGTTCCTGTGGTCCGGACCCGTGTCACACAGATGGGGTAGTAGGCGCCCGCCACCACATTGCGCTGGACGGCCGGCAGGCCTGTTCCCGCGCTGATGAATCGCAGGTCGCCACTTCCCCCGATGTAGATCCCGGTGGTCACGTACTGCAAGTCGACGGTATCGCTCGGGTCGAAGTTGAACTGGATGCGCGCCGGCCCGAACGGGCTCGGCGCATAGTTCGAGTAAGGGTTTTCCGCGGGCATGGTGTTCTCCTAACGAATCCGCCCGGCCGCACGTTCGCGGTCCAGGCAGTCGGCGGTTTCAGCTCGCTTGATCACTTCCGCGGTAGCCACGCCTTGCCAGCCACGGGCATAGGCGGCCCACTGGGTCCAGATCGTGGTCACGGGAATGTCGGGCTCAGGCTCAGCGGGCACTCGGGAACTGCAATCGATGCGCGGCGGCTCGGTAGGCGCGATTGCCTTCTTCGAACTCGCGCAGGAGGTCAGCGTCCACGGGCTCAACGCCAGCAGCATCAACAGCAACGGGACTCGCATGTTTTTCAATCCTTTGGACCGACTGCTGAGTGGCAGCTCGGTTCGTGATGACGACGGCGTCTATCTGCTTGCGCGTGGTGGTGGCATTCTCAGCACCGGCATTGGCACTGCCGGCGTTGGCCTGCGCTTGCCCGGCGGCGGCGGTTGCGCTGACCGCCTTTTCTTTCCAGCTGCCGCTGCGCCAGGATTGAAGCCCGAGCGCCAACAGAAGCACGACGCCGATAACGAGCACGATGGCCGCCAGCGTCAGGGCGAGGATCTGCCGCGCGGTCTTTACCGGACTCGCGGGCAACATCATCGTTGGCCCGTCCATGCCGACACAGACCGATGTCAGAACTCGGCCAGTAGGTACATCGCCACCCCGGCTTCGAACATCACATCCGACAACGTGGGCAACATGCCGGCCAGCGGCTCGATCAAATAGCCGAACGCACCCACGACCACGAGGTAGTAGGCAGCCAGGCGCCCCAAGCTTGGCTTTTCTTCATTCCTGACGCGGCGCATCTTGTCCATGGCCAGGCCGACGATGGCGAGGCAGGTCACCGAATGACAAACCACCAGCAACAGCTGCGGTACGCTCATGCGTCTTCTCCTACGCGCTTGGACAGCATCTTCTTGCCCAAAGGAATGATGTTCATCGCCATCAGCCCCAGGCAGAACGCCACGCCGTAGCTGAAGTTCTCCAGGCCAATTAGATGCGCCACCATCTCGGTGCAGAACAGTGACGTGCAAAACCCAGCGAGGACGGCGAGGAACATCTGTGGCCGCGTCAGGCCGGTGATAAAGATCGGCGAGAGGGCCGCACCCATAAAGCCGGCCAGCGCCATCCATACTTTGGCCGCGCCAAACTTGGCGACCAAACCCGCCAGAAAACCGGTAGCTGTCGGTTCCATGACTACCTCGCAACGGCCGGCACGATGCCGCGCTGGACACACCAGGCAGGTACATCGAAACACGGACACGCTTTGGCGACGCGGGGGAAATCCCGGTGCCCGCGAATACCCGCGGCTGGCCAGCGCGTGCGCAGCTGAAGCAAGAGTGTCTGCAGCGCGTCGTACTGAGCCTCTGAATACGTGGCCGCCGGCTTACCGTCGGTGCCGATTCCGCCAATGAGGCAGATCCCAACGGTGTGAACGTTGTGGCCGCTGACATGAGCGCCCTTCCGCTCCAGCGGGCGGCCCGTTTCCACCACGCCGTCCAGGCCGATGACGTAGTGATAGCCGATGCAGTCGAATCCGCGCTCTTTGTGCCAGCGGTCGATGTCGGCCGCGCGAAACGGCTTACTGGCCTGTGTGGCGCTGCAATGCACCGCCAGATGATCGATACGGCGCATGAAGGCTCCAAAACAAAAAGCCCCCGCCGTTTCCGACGAGGGCAAAGAGGACAAGAACATTAAGGAGGGAAGGTCACCGCCGCTGGATAGGCGTTTCCACGATGCTCACAGGGGAAATTGCTGCATCGGTACTTCAGCCGGCCCCTGTCGCTTCACAGCGAGCATCCTGGGTTTTCGTGCGGCGGTCGACCTAGTGACAGGTTGCGACTTTCCCGTGCGCCGAACAACCGGCAAAGCGGAAAAGAAGACGTTTCCCAACGCATATAGGAAACAGCTACTCGGCGATACAAATGAAAAACCCCGCGCTTGGCGGGGCTTCGGTCGCAACTCTTCGACGATGATATTTATACGCCTAAAAGTGCGCCACGTCAATGGCGCACCCCATTTCATGCGGGCCTTGTGCTCATACGAATTTCCGTTTGCGCGAAATGTTCAGATACCGATCAGGCTTTCTGCCGGGATGCCTAAGTTTCGGTGCAGAGCCCGGATCATGTTCAAAGAGAGCTCGCGCTTTCCGCTGAGCACTTCGTATACCCGGTTCGGCTGCCCGATCGAGGGAACGAGGTCCTTCACGGTGAGACCGCCTTGCTCCATGCGGAATCGAATAGCCTCCACCGGACCAGGCGCCTCAATCGGGAAGTGCCTGGCCTCGTATACCTCCACCAGCGTCGAAAGCACCTCCAAGCGCGCGCCGTCCTCGCTATCCAGTTCGGGATCGAGGTCAACGAGACGCGAGACTTCCTGCAGTGCGTCTTTGTAGTCCTTTTCGGTACGGATCGGATTGATGTTCATGTGTGCTCCACGGTTGCTGCATCCACCTTGTCGTATTCGGCGTGAGTGCCGATAAACTTGATGTAGACGACGCCCACCTTGTAAGCGACAGCTACGATCAGCCGGTAGTCATTGCCCTTGATGTTGAACACTACACGGTTACTGCCCACGAAGCTGGCGCTGGCGTACCGTGCTTTGATGTCGTGGGACGTTGCCCAGCTGGCTGCCTTCGCTTCGTCGTACCACGCCTTGAGGGGCTGTTCGGCATCGGAATGTGATGTCCAGAAGGTGCGGAGGCTGCTCAGGGCGACTACTCTCATGGGTCACATGATAGTCCCATATTGGGACTTGCGCAACCCATACCCTACGAAGCTCGCTTGAGGACCCCACCCAAGGCCGAAGCAGCCGCAGCTTCAGCATCACGCACTTTGATCAGCAGAAACTCGTAGCAAAGCCGCCAAGAACGCCGATATGTCGAATCCGACACGCCCAAGCTGCCAGCTCGCGCCCGATCCGACACCGGGACGGTGCCCGCACCCTCACACGTCTGGCAAACCACTACCAGTTGGTCCTTTGTCGTTTGCTTATGCCCACAGCATGCGGGGCAATGATGCGGATAGGCGATTTCGGTCAGCGCCGCCCGCGCCATCGCCGGCAACAACTCCGGCATGCTGTCCGGCCAGCAACGTGCCTGAGCCGCGTCCGCCCGATGCTGAGCGCGTTGGACCGCTTCCTCCTGCGCGGGTGTGGCGCTACCGCTCCATCCAAGACAGGCTTGGGCAATCTTCAGGTCGGTTTGCGAGTCCACGAGCTGCAGCCGCTGCCGTCGCCATTCCGCAAACATGCTCTCGCGCACATAGGCCATCAATCGCTCACCACTATGGACCTCCGACCACCAGCACGCGATGAGCACTTCGCGCCCTAGTCCGGCCGGGATGAGCGCCAGCGCTGCAGCAACGTCCTGAGCCGTCAGCTCTGGCCTTCCGCCGCCCTTGCCCACATCAAACCGAACGTTGGTCGGGTTATCGCCAAAGCTGCTGGTCCACGTGTGGCCGAACAGCCCGACCATGCGCAGCCAGATGTAATCAGCCAGCGAGGCGGACGGCTTCGCCTGGAATGGCGTCGCCAGGGTCGCCGGCGTCGTGGTGCTGGGCGTTGAAGACGTTCTGAGCGACGCGCTCTGCAGCGCTGAGCTTGCAGCCTGGTGGACGTGCTGCATGGGATTCTCCAGAAGTTGAAGGGCGATCAGCGGTGTTGCGGGTCAGCCACGCGGCCTCAAATCCTTGCCAGTTGCGAGCGCAGCATTTCGCGAGGCAGTCATCGACGGTGAAACCCATCGCGGCCGCCTCGTGCAGCTCACGGCCGAAGGTTGTCAGCACCGTGGCGGTGACGTCGGCATGGCGTTTGCGCCGCATGTGCAGCCAGTCGGCGAGTACCTGGGGGGGATGGCTCAGGCGGCCACGATGAAAAATCCAGATCAACAGCAGGCGGCGCGTTGGCGCGCTGCTTATGTTTTTTCTTCTTAGGTTCTATTACTGGTTTAATTACTGGTTTATGTGAACGTAGTTCACTACCAAATGGGGGTCGTTGATCGGCGCCTTCGCCTGCTCCTGAATGCCGAATTGCAGGTCCAGCATGTACTGATTCGGCAGCTTCAAGTTCCCCTTCGCCCGGTGCAGAACGCGGATATACCCTGCGTCAGCCAAGCGTACGATTTGGTCCATGACGGAACGCCGCGTCAACCCGCAGTCCTCTGCCATTGACATTGCTGTTAAGCAGCGCCTGGCTCATGCCCATTCGCGGAGCCAATGACGCACTTCCGCCCGGATAGCTGCGTACTGTTTCGTAGGCGGTGTCTTCAACGTTCAACGATGGAGCTCCGAAACGTGGTGCTCATGTATGGGCGCGGTCAGAATGACTAGGTCACCACACACAATAACGATAGGAATTGACTGAAAACAAGGCGGAAATGTCTCTGCGCCCGGAAAAGAAGATGCTCCGTGGTAGGTTCCTGAAGTCCCAACCACGGACAAACCTTCAACAACAAACCACGGAGCAGAAACATGGATCTACGAGATGAGCTCAAGGCAATTCGTGCTCAGCTATCTCTACTGGCGGGCCCTGGCACATCGCCGATTGAATTTGAGGCGCCGACCGACCGAATCCGCATACTTGAGGATGCTGTTGGCGACGTTTTCTATTGCCCCCAGCCCAACTGCAGACGAATGTCGTTTGCGCGCAGGAACTCGCGATGGCACGGACCCGGATCATTTCTCTGCACTTGCTGCGGTTATGAATCCAGCAGGGTTCAAGGTGTCTGACCTTTTCAAGCAGCGACAGCTGTAGATCTCTTCCGACCGATCTCGTATGGCATCGGTCACAACCCGCCCAAAATCCCAGGGCAGGCTTTCGGCACGAAGGACGTAGCTGCCGGGTTCGCCGGTGCGGGCGCACGGGAACAGTCCAGTCGGCCGGCGCATCTGGAAAGATACAATCTCGCGCAACTTCACCGACGAGCTGGCCAAGCTCAAGATCGACTGGGGTGATCGCGAACCTCCAACCTTTCACGAGATCCGCAGTCTCGCCGAGCGGCTCTACGACAAGCAGGGCGGCATTAAGACTCAGGACCTGCTAGGGCACAAGGATCCGCGCAGCACCGCGCTGTACCACGACGCTCGCGGGAGCGAGTGGATACGCGTGGAAGTGGGCACCTGACGCCGGTCTCCGATGCATCTGAAGACTGATTCTTCAGAGACCCTATTGAGTCGGGCCGTGCGCTCCGGTCAAGGACAGCTCTTCGAGCCCGCTTTGCATTGTGGATTCCGCAGGCAAGTTCTTTGTCGCAGCAGGTTGCGCGTACTGCAGAGTCTTGCGAGCTTGGCTGCGCCGCACCGGCTTGGACTGCCCATCTCGGGTGACGGAGGAATGCAGCGTCCCGTCGAACAACTTTGGGTTGGTGGATACCGGACCCTCGTAGGCGGATAGGTCTACATCCTTGAAGCCAGCCTTACCTAGTGCATTGGTGATCTTCCGTGCCGTAGATGTCTTGCTCTCATCTTCGGGTTGACAGGCGCCGTGACAACACAAAAGCCGGATGTCCCGGTACTTGGCACTCAGTCCCGCCGCCTTTAGTTGTTCGGCTAACTCAGCGGGAGAGATCCTTTTAAACTTCCCACCGCTGTCCTTGTAATACATACCATTACCACCATCGCTTCCATGACCAACGATGTAGAGCTTGGTGGAGTCCGGGCACAGCGACTCAATGACCTTCACCACCTCATTGTTGAGAATGCGGACGTTTTCAGACTTGACTGCCTGCGCGAGCCAGCATGACATTTCGCTCAACCCCTCGCTGCGCTTTTTTGACCTTCCCCTAGAGACTTTTACAGTGGATACGCCAGCGTCATTTAAGACGTCCTTGTTTTCTTCGAGGTATTGCGTCATCGAGCGTTGAAACGCTATGGCGTCATCCTTGTTCATTACGATGACCGGATAGGGTTCCTTCCCGTTGGAAAGACGCGCCGCCGCGTCCCCCATAATTATTCCGGGAGTATCTACTCCTACTTTAGGGATCAGGATATATCCTTGTTTCTGTGCAGGCGCAGCATAGTCGCCTGCGACATCTGCAACTGGCTCGTTCACCGCATTGTTCACTTGGGCGCGTTGCGACACTTTGTCCGCGTACTCGTACGTATGAGGCACAGACCTTCCCCCTTTGCGATGCTGATTTACTAATAACGGTGATCGCTGTTGCAATACCATCTGTCGAAAAGCGTGTGCATCGCTGACGGTACGGCATCAGATTGGTACCGCATCAGTACGGACGTCCCGACGTCCCCCCGGTTTTGAGTAGCGCGCCGATTTGGAGTCCAATTCCCCGAGAGAAGGAGATTGGACGTGAAGAAGCGCTTTACCGAAGAACAGATCATCGGCTTCCTGCGTGAGGCGGAAGCTGGGTTGCCGGTCAAGGAACTGTGCCGCCGGCACGGCTTTAGCGAAGCTTCGTACTACTTGTGGCGAAGCAAGTTCGGCGGCATGAACGTGTCCGAGGCCAAGCGGCTGAAGGACCTGGAGACGGAGAATGCCCGTCTGAAGAAGCTGCTGGCTGAGCAGGTGCTGGAGAACGAGGTCATCAAGGATGTGCTGAGAAAAAAGTGGTGAGCGCACCGGCCCGGCGGGTGAACCGCCCCGGGAATCGCGGAGGCTGTTTGGTTTAAGTCATGCCGCCATCGCGGCGGCTTGACTGGCGAGTTGCCGATAGTAGTTTGCCTCGGCCTCTGCGGGCGGTATATAGCCAATAGGTTCGAGCAAGCGTTGGTTGTTGAACCAGGACACCCATTCCAGCGTGGCCAGTTCCACGGCTTCACGAGTCTTCCATGGGCCGCGGCGGTGGATTACCTCGGCCTTGTACAGGCCGTTGATCGTCTCGGCCAGTGCGTTGTCGTAGGAATCGCCCACACTGCCCACCGACGGCTCCACGCCCGTCTCAGCCAGGCGCTCGCTGTAACGGATGCTGACGTATTGAGAACCGCGATCAGAATGATGGATCAGAGCGCTGTCGCGCTCTGGCTGTCGGGCGTACAGCGCCTGCTCCAAGGCATCCAGGACGAAGTCCGTGGTCATCAATGGACTCGCGCGCCAACCCACGATGCGTCGGGCAAAGACATCCACGATGAAGGCCACGTACAACCAGCCCTGCCAAGTCGAGACATAGGTGAAGTCCGATACCCACAGCTGATTGGGACGCTCGGCCCGGAACTGCCGGTTCACCTTGTCCCGTGGGCACGGCGCCTTGTTGTTGCTGATGGTGGTTCGCACCACCTTGCCACGCCTGACCCCACGCAGTCCGAGCCTGCGCATCAGCCGCTCGACCGTGCAGCGTGCCACCGCGTCTCCTTCACGGTTCATCTGCTTCCAGATCTTGTCGGCACCGTAGACCTGCAGGTTCGCATCCCAGACCGCTTCGATCTTCGGCATCAACTCACCATCGCGGTGCGCCCTGACGCTGAGCAAGGACGAATCGCGCCGTCGCGCCGCATGCCGACGATAGGCTGACGGGGCAATCTGCAGGACATTGCAGATCGGCTCGACCCCGAACCGGTCACGGTGCGCCTCCACCAGCGCGTACATCACTTCAGTCGGCGGCCGAGCTCCGCCTGGGCGAAAAACGCGCTGGCTACCCTGAGGATCTCATTGGCCCGGCGCAGTTCCTTGACCTCGCGCTCAAGCTCCTTCACACGCTGCGCTTCGGCCGTACTGACTCCCGGGCGGGCTCCGGCATCAACCTCCGCACGCTTGACCCAATCCAGTAATGTCTGCGGCACGCAACCCACCTTCGGTGCAATCGACGCGATCGCGGCCCACAGCGATGGGACTCCCCACGGTGTTCCTGCACCATCCGTACTGCGCGCTCACGCAGCTCGGGGGAGAACTTCTTGGACTTGTTCATGGCTTCATCTTCTCAAGGGTTGAAGCCTCCGCAAAATCCGGGGCGGTTCACTTCGAGCTTCGCCTTGACCTCTGCGAGTGAATCGCCCTGCGCACCCAGACCAAGGTCTAGGCAGTAGGCCGCCCAAAGCCCATCCGAAAACTCGGCAAAGCACCGCAACCGTCGTTTTTGCATGACACACCTCTGGCGTTGTTGTGGCGACGCACCTGTCGCGAGCCACTGCGAACGTGGCTTAGCAATGTGGAACACTACGTCCGGGTCGCGCCCACCGCAATAAGATGTTTGCACCGGTTTCGGAGGGATTTTGGAAAGGTTTTGGAGCGAGCAGTAAAATTACTTAACTATCAACCACTTGGAATGCTTGCGGTCTGCTGCCCAGGCACACCATAATGACCTTCATTTTTCCCTTTGAATTCATGCTGTTAGATGCGATTTTCGACTATCGAGAAACGAGCAAAAACGTAGCGATACGTAATAATAGGATCAAACACTTAGGGGCCTATTTTGGAGAGCGTTCCGACAGCGGTCGAGTAGATCCTCTCCTGCCTGGCGACACTCGGTCCGGACCCCCAATGGTGTATCTGATCGTCGCGTAGCGCCCGGATTACGGTGGCCCCCACCTCTCAAGTCACCGAGGTATCGGATACAGATGGTTCGCCCTCAGAACGCAGATATTTCGCCTTGCCGGATGTCGCGTCCATCCCTATGGCTCTCCCGCAGCTATGTCGTCGGATTCTCCCCCGATAAGTCCGCTGTTCCCCTGCAGCTCGCGGCATCGCTACCCTGCAAGACTGCCTGGTCGTGGTCCGGATTGAGAAACGGACGGAAGGCCCCACCACACCCTCCCGTGTCGGGGCCTTACTTTTTGTAGATCCACTCCCTTCGCGCCGCACCTTTTCCCTCCCGATGCTGCCGGGATCGAGTTGTCAATCAGCCGCCGGTGCGGGCAGCGACAGCTTGTCCCAGGACACCATATCCCGTACAGGAGCAGCCAAGTCCGACGCTTCCTTTTTTTCGTGGAGGCGGATGAACAGCGCATTGCCACCGCTTATGAAAGAAACCGAGTCCACCACGAACCGCGTGCCGCGCTGTACGAGGATTTCATGTTGGTCGGCGTAGATTCCCGCCAAATCTGCACCTGACTTCAAACCGTCGATCTGGTAGTAAATCTGCGGGTTATCGGCAGTCGGCGCGCCCATCAGGTCCTTCACCAGACCAAGTGATGAAGTTGTCGACAAGAACCCCCTGCCCGTGGCCACGTCACCTGGGGAGATGCGGCTGTACACCTCAGCCAGCGGCAGTTCTGATCGCGCCACCCGAAAGACCGGCATTTTCTGCGGCATCGCCACCTTGTCGATGAAAGTCTCAAGCTTCGCGACGTTGCGGGCAATGCTCCGCTCCAGGGGCTGGCCTTCGTTTCGGTGCGCCTCAAGGGCGTTGTTGACCTCATGCGCCGCACCCAGGACATAAGAATCCACTGCGGATCTCTCCTGCGCGGTCACACCCTGCTTCTGGTAGAGCTGCTGCAGCTTCTTGTCGACGCCCACCAGCACCTGTGCTTCCGGAGCTGTGCGTTCAAACGCCATCGCAGCAGCGAAGTGTTCTTTGACCTTGCCATGGCACTTGTAGTTGCGGGCCGCGTCAAATTCAACCTTCGTCGCGTGCTCGCCCGATGGCCTGGTTTCGCTACGATGAGTAGCAGTCGCCTCCTGCGGGCTCACGCTATTGGCAAACACATTGCGCACCGCCGCGAAAGCGGCCTGGAACGCTGAGCCAATACTGGCAAAGATATTGTGCACAGCTGCAGAGGCGCGGGTGCGCCCCGGATCGGGGGCGTTCGTGGCCCCTTGGAAATCGGCCCTAAAGGCCGAGCCGGAAGCGGCGAAGGAGGCAGCAGTGGATGCTGCTGCGGGCGAAGCGGGGGAGGCGGTAATCAACATGTTCGTTACTCCGAGCGCAGAGCCGCACTGCGCCGACTCATCATCAAGGAGTATCGCGCGATACGCCGGCCCCGTCTGGAGGAAGAATGCCAACCCCCTAGAAGAATATTCGCCTTCGGAACGTTTCTGTCCCACGGGGAACCGTAGCGCTGGAGGTAAGCCAGGGCGGATTGGATTGCAGTTTGAGTTCCCCCATCTACTAGCTATAAACGCCGCCTGATCTATTGCCCAGCAATGGAGAGCTCACGGTGCTGTTGCTTTGTCGAGTAGATCCGCTCCCTCCGCGCCACCGACGCCCCAGCCCCGAGCATGTACCGAATCGGCACCGTCTTGCCGTCGAACCGATCGAACAGCCGCCGCATGTCCGGATGGTCGCCGATGGTGAGGATCGCACTACCTTTGAGCCAGCCGTCGTGTTGGCTAGCGCCTCGTACTGCTCCAGCCCGAAGGCTTGGCCATTGCCTTCGACTTTCCAGTACGGCGGATCCAGGAAGAACAGCGTGCCCGGCCGGTCGTAGCGAGCGATGCTCTGCTGCTAGGCAAGTGCTCGATCACCACCATGTGCAAGCGCAAGTGTGCGGCGCTGAGATCCTAGCGCGCCAGATGTAAGAACCACGCCCCCTACTATCTAGGCCACATTACGCCCGCCTGCTAGATTGATAGGAACGAACTTTTCAGCAGGAAGTAAAGACTTGACGATGCCAATTCGGTTGCCCAGGCTCTCTTCAGTAGTAGGCTTGAAGTGACCGCTGTTATTGTCCCACGACAGCAGAGCCCCGCCGCCTTGGGTTGGATTCTCATCTTCGTGGAAGTACAGATGACCAGCTAACATCACCGGTTTTGCAGCATTAGCCCGTCGCTGGTCGGCAGGCACTTGGGGATCAGACAAACCGCTTTCTTTGTAGGCCAGGGATGAATGGCCATAGTTGATAGGGCCATTTGCCCTTTCACGCAAATCTTTCCTCATCCATATTTCATCTTGCTCAAAGCAAAGAATGTCCAAAGGGGCTTCGCTCAAAACAACAAATGTGAATTTTCCAGCCGGGATCTTCGGTGAAAGCTCTGGATCCAATGGTAAAAGAATATAAGAATCCCATCGAATCCTTTCCAGCATGTAGATGACATCTATTGGCAATTTGAGCTGCGGGTATGCCTTGTTGGCAATGCTTCTTAGCCCACTTCTTTCGCGAACGACTTTGTCGATTTTTCCGAGCGTGCCGGGTTCGAAAGCAGCTCTCCCCTCCGCTTCTTTCGGCTTAGTGGAGATTCGCTGGCGCGACTTTTCCGCGAGCGCATAGTCGTGCGGCATGAGCGACCTCCGACTCGAAAGTGAGCGTCAATCTGGAACACCAGGCTGGAACTTTGCCAGTACGTACTTCAATCCTGGCCGGTTCCAGTGTGAATAGCAACCCGGCTCCGCCGGCGAAGGCCTCGACATAGCAGGCGTGGGGCGTCGCCTCGATCAGCGGCAGGATGTGGGGCAGCAGGCGCGTCTTGCCGCCTGGCCAGGCGAACAGGGTTTTGGTGTTAGGCATCGGATTCTCGGGGTTTGGCGCGACAATTCTTGCGACTGTTTTTCTACCCATATCGTCCTCACAGTGCCGGCGGCATACACAGCGATGACCTTGGTGTAGCCACCGGCGCGAGCTACTGAGTGAACGACCTACGCGGGTTTTGGACGATTCCGCACGGCGGTAGGGAAAATCCACGGCAACATCAGGAGCGTTCCTCAGCACCACAACGGTGTGCTGACGTGCTTTCGCGGACGTCCATTGGCTAGGCTACGATCT
>NZ_JAVGJT010000049.1:0-13313 GCF_040948865.1 Pseudoxanthomonas sp. UTMC 1351
AATTGGTATGCGATCCGTCTGATTAATGCCAAGTACGTGTCCAAGACGTGCAGTGGCCCCGGAAGAAGCGACCGCAACGCTCCGGAAAGCTGGTTGTCTATCCAACGCTCGCACGACACCGTGCCTCGCGCATCCAGCCACCAGCCATGCCCGCGAACTTTCCCGCGCAAATCGATGCTGATATCGTCTGTTGCTAAGACGACGCAACCTGCAGTGTGGGATCCGACCCCCGCACTCGCAGAAGGCGAAATGCCCAACGACCTTGCTATTCAGCCAAACTGGAACCTGCTTCCGACCGTATATACACCGGCGAGGGACAACATCATCCAGCATCTCCAGCTTGACGACCTCATCAATCTGTCGAACGTCTCGCACGCGTGGCGCAATGCGATAACGCCGAAGGCCTTTGATCAAGCGGCGCAGGCCTACATCACAGATCGCGAGCGTGGCGAGAGCCCCGCGTGGCCATTGCTGGCCAACGCCGGATTCAGCACGGTCGCTAACGAGCTAACGGAAAAGGGCTTTCGCTATGCGGCGGCGCTTGTAAATTTGAAAAGCGCCATTGATCGCCTACCATCCCTGACTCTTGACTCACCTCACATCCATGAGATGGGGCCGCTCCTCCTTGCCCAACGCGGACCTGTCTATTCCTCATCCACCTCGGAGCCTGAATTCTTAGCCACACATAACGATGGCACCCCTCGGATTTGTTTCGTCTCACGGAGTAGCGAAATCCGAGAACCTAGCCGACTGACGGGCTATGTCTTGCCAAAAAACGGCGATAGCGCACTCGCCGCGGTAAACTCGCCGTTCAGTCGCGGCAACGAACAACTGCTGGTGCTTGATGCTGATACCAGCCGCCTGAGCGTATACCGCTCCAGTGACGACGCTCTCAGCAGCCTTCCGCTTAATGAGCTTGGTAGCTTTGATTGCGCGTCCATCTCTGCAGATGGGCGATTCGTGGCTGTCATCTATCGCGGCAATGGTCTAGCCCGCCTGATAGTGTTTGATAGACATGAGGGTATGCCGGTGACTGACGAGCTAGTGGATATCGACAGCACGTCGGTCACCGTAGATTCAAGAGGCGTTGCCCTTGTGGCTGGGCACGCCTGGGGGACGCAAATACACCCGAACGGAGGCGGGATAGACTTCTCTCCCTTTAGCGAGCCGAACAGCGTCTATAGGCTCAGCCACGACGAGCGGCACATTATTCGCTCTGGCGATCAAAGATGTGATCTCGTGCTGGAAAGTCGCGACCACAACCACCAGATAACGCTAAAGCATCCGCATGGACCATCTGACGTGTCGGTCAAGAGCATCGCCTTTTCACCCGCGAATGCGATGGCTGCGCTCACATACTCCGACGCTTCGGTTGCTATCTTTGAATTGGTTGGAAATGAGGGCGACGAACGTCTGCCCAGTGTTCATCTGAAGCGTCCAATGGTCCGGTACCAAACCCCGAGCATCGCCTCTTTCGAGAGGGACGGGACGGAACTGCTCATTACGTTTAACGACTGGGCGGCGGCGGGTGGCACTGAGGGTTCATTCACCGCCGTATCCATGTCCCTGCCTCTTGTTGAATGATTCGTCGCGGCTCCCCCCGATATCTCCACTGCCCCCCGGCCCTTAGCCGAGCACTCGGCGCGGATACTGCTATTTAGTCCAGTAGATCCGCTCCCTCCGCGCCACCGATGCCCCAGCCCCGAGCGTGTACCGGATCGGCACCGTCTTGCCGCCAAACCGATCAAAGAGGAGCCGCATGTCCGGATGGTCGTTGATGGTCAGGACTGCCCTACCCTTCAGGCGCATCGTGATCCGCACCTTTTCTTGCACTGGTCCAAGCCGAGTGGCGCTGGCGAGAGCTTGGTCCGCCCAGATTTCGCAAAATCAAACAAATCCCACTTGGCACTGCGGCTGGATCCGGCTGCAATTGATCGCAGTTCGTAGTTTGCTCGAAGAGCGGGAGTAACGCTCAAGCCGCTATCCATACGCAACCGACATCTGCTTCGATTAAGACCAACGAACAAGGATCTCTATTTATGTTACCAGTGTCAGCCGATGCCTCGGCAAGAATACCGCCAAGCTTGCAACAAGCCCTGCAGGTGCGGTTACCCCTCGCCGAAGAGCAGCATGTGGAGTATTTAAACGCCTTGATGACAGGCGAGCCCGTCAGCACACCGATAGCCTCAGCGGCGGATGCTCGAGCGCAACTGCTACAAATATATCCTAGCGCCTTCATTGACCAGGTTTCCAACCTGGATCTCAGCGACGAACTCCGGGCATTTTCCCTCGTTGACGCCAACAAGCGTGCCTTCTTCTCTGACTGGTTTGCGATACGGGATTTCAAGGGGGAGGATATGTTCGAATTAATGAGGTGTTGCGCCATCCGGCCGCCGTCTCGACAGAATTAGGCCCGGTCATCACGCAGTTGGTTCGCTCCCTGATGCACTTAGGGAACCTCTGAACAATTCGATTGTCATTCCGAGCGTAGCGAGGGATCTGCCGTTTTACCGGGCGACAACAGATCCCTCGCTACGCTCGGATGACAAGGTGAATCGCTTCTTCATGAGTTCTCCTTGCCTTCACACGGCAGGGGTCACAAGTTCGAAACTTGTACCGCCCACCATTAATCAATAACTTGGCGCAGATGTGTGGCTCGCCAAAAAGCCAATACGGAAAAAGTACGGAAAGCCGCCCGGCGAAATCTTGGCGGCTTTTCCGTTTCTGGCGGTAGCTCAGCGACCGACCCCACATAGCCAGCGCCGCTTGCTTTGCGACGCAAACACCATCTGACAATGCAGTGCGCTACCCGCCCTTGCGGCGCAACGCTCGGCTATTGCCGTGCCGGCGGCCGTACGCGGGCCGATGGAGGGTTGCCGGCGGCCATGGCCGGACTGCAGCCGCCTTACTTCCACCCGCAAGGTCGGGCGTTGCTGATCCTCGCCATCGGGCACGAGTGCATCGCGGCACGGGCACGGTGGTAAGGGGAAAGGCAGCCGGGCGGTAAGTACCCGCCGGGGTAGCGGGTCCGCACTGTCCCCGGGGGATACGGGGAGGAGGGGTGCGGCACCCGGCCGGGGACGATTGGGAGGTGGAGGGGTGTCCCATACCCCAAAGCGACACTACCCCCATCCTGTCAGTGGTCACAATTCGCCAAAAGGGCAAAAGATCGTGCCCCAGAGGGCACCGCCGTCGTCGCCCCCGGAGGGCCGTGCGAGGTCGCCAGCCTGCTCCTGGACTGCCACGGGGCCCGGAACAACGCCATTCGCGCGCGTCAAGGGCGAGCGTTGTTGCGCTTACGGGGATGGAGAGTACCCGTGCACCGGTCCGGGTACAGTCCAGCGCCCAGTGCGTGAATTCCCAGCGTTCGCTGCCGTGCTTCTTGTGCGGGTGCTGTGCCCATGGACGCCCTCAGCAACCCCGCCCGTATGAGCCGTGTCGGGGCGGCGGCACAGCCTCGAAGGGCACGTTCCTTGTTAACCCGCGTGTTAACCAGCCGGTGTTAACCAGCGCCAGGGGGTGAGACTGGGCTCGAAAGGGCGCGTTTCCGTGGTAACTATGATTGTAGCAACCATTCTTCGGGCCTCGATTCCGCGGATACCGGTGTGGATACCAGCCCAGTGGATACCGCGCCCAGCCTTGGCTCGACGCTGACTCGCCGGGAACAACCGGTTTTCGTGCGAACCGCCCTGCGAACCTCGTGCCTGCGAACTGGGTTGCCAACGGCGGGCTGCTACTTTTGTGGCAACCCGGGTGCAAGCTATTCGTGGAAACCTGGGTCATGCATCCCGCAGGTGGGACAGTCGTGCCGTCTGGTAGGAAGCGCCGTGATCGCGCGCATTGGGCCCGGTTGATCGACCACTTCGCCCGGGTGTAAACGATGTCCCCGCACACCTGCTACCCATCCATCCGGTCCAAACAACTTACCTGCGGAATCGGAAAATTCCTTCGCGCGTCGAGGGACGATCCCATGGACGGCGTCGCATCCCTGCTCCGACCATGCCCCGTTTAAAAGGGGATCCCCATGTTCAAAACAGTACGCATGACGCACCGCACCGCTGCCGCGCGGCTGAAGGCTTTGGGCTATCAATACACCGCGCGTCCGTTGTACGAGCAGGTAGCCACCGGCCTGCTGCGGATAGGCATCGTGGTCGGCCTCTCTGTGCTGTTTTTTCCGCTCGGGCTGGTCTCTTCGTCGGAACACCTCATCGGCGGGGTGCCGGTCGAGGTGGGCATGGCGCTCGCCATGATCGGGCTGGGGCTGACCATGACCTTGGCTGGCCTGATGGCAGGGCGTTTGCGACGGGTCCGCTGGCCGCACGACCGGGGCACGCGGTCGGCCCGGTCGCAGCCCCGCCTACGACAAGGAAGCCAATCGTGATGATGAGAAAGATCATCACGATGGCCGCGCCGGGCCTGGTGTGCATGACCGTCCTGGCCTGCGCCTGCGCGCAGATCGAGCCGGCAGTAAACGTCTCGCCGGACTCCAGCACGACCGTTGCGGCCACCAGCCCTTGGCACGCGACCTACCAGATCAAGGGCGAGTCCGTCACGCTGCGGCACGGACGTGCAGAACACGTGGCGGCGCCGGAGTTGGTGATCAGGGGGCGCACCTGGGTTTGGGAGGACGCCTTGCCTACGGCGATCTGGGTGGCGACTGCGACGACGATACCGCGCTGGTGCTCGTCCAGACCGCTGGCGACAGCGGCACCTTCAGCTATCTGGTAGCGGCGGTGCGAGATGAGCATGGCACCCACGGTAGCAATGGCGTGTTCCTCGGTGATCGCATCGAACAGCCGCACATCACCCTCCACGATGGCCTGATCGAGGTCGACTATCAGGTCCGTGCCGAAGACTACGCCTTCAGCGAAGCCCCGATGCAGACCCGCCGCGCGCGGGCCCTCACGTTGGTGGAATTGCCCTGATCCCCGGACAGCGCGGATAGACGCCGCTGCCGGCATCGCTGAATCCCCCCGGTTGCAGAACTGACGCTCGCTCATGGCGATCCACAGCCCTCAAGCAGATTGAGCTTTGGATCCATCTCCGATGCGGTGACCCCCATCAAGCCCAGTACGGTGTGGAACAAATTGTCGTGGCTTACTGGGCTCGCGCTTCGATCGCCTAAGCAAACCGTGTCGATTCCAGTTGACGCAATAAATCCTGGCGAGAACCACATCACCATGGGCACCCGAAGCTGCTCGTCCGGGGCGATCGCGTAAGGCACCCCGTGAAGGTAAAGTCCATTCTCGCCTAGAGACTCACCATGGTCGGATACATAGATCAGGGCAGCTTCGTGCGTTGACTGCGCGTTCAATTGCCCAATGACACCGGACAGGAAGTGATCCGTATACAAAATGGCATTGTCGTAAGCATTGATGATCTCCTCACGTGAGCACCTACCAAAATCGGCGGTCTCACACGTTGGCGCGAAACGACGGAACGACGGGGGATAGCGCTTGTAGTAAGCCGGTCCGTGATTGCCCAGTTGATGAAGAACAACAACCACATCGCTAGAGCGATAGCGTATTACATCGGGAAGGCGCCTTAGCAATACTTCGTCCAAGCAGCCTTCAGCCGTGCACAGGTCCGGGGTTTTGGCATGGCGAAACGACTCGAACGCCAAACCGTCGCAGACCCCCTTGCATCCCGTCTGATTGTCGAGCCAAATCGTCCCGACTCCTGCGCGTTCAAGTACTTGCAAAAGAGACTCAGAGTGCTTGATCTTGTCCTTGTCGTAGTTGGCTCTCCCATAATGCGAGAACATGCACGGGACAGAAACCCCAGTGTCGGACCCGCAGGCAGTGACGTCCGGGAAATTGATTGCCCCAGTTTGAGCTAGCTGTGGAGTGGTCTCCCTCTCATAACCATTGAGCCCCCAGTTCTGCGCGCGCAGAGTTTCGCCAACGACGAGAACCAACAGGCGCGGCTTCTCGCCTGCCGGGCGCGCTATCACCTGTGCGTTCACTCCGACAGGTTCCCGTGAACGCCCGCGGTCCGTATGCGCGCTATGTAACACCCGGGCCAGGGATACCAGATAGTTGGCGGGAGTAACCAGGTGGCGCACCTCTTTGTGGTTCCGCATCAGCGACGAGAGCGACTGGAACGAGCCGAGTAACGCAATGGCCACAACAGATGCTGCCAATGTCAAGGCTACGATGCGAACCAGCAGCGCCCGCTTCAAAGGACGGTGCTGTATGCGTATCCACCACAGGATCGCCGATGGTAGGACGCCAAGAACAAGTACTGAAGAGAGCATCCCCGACGTCATCAGCTCCCTGGATTCCTTCTCATCCGTGTGGAATATGTTCCGTAACATCCCGGGATTCAGGTAGACGGTGTACTCCTCCATGAAGTGAGAGGCGGCGGCGGTCACCAAAAGGAGCAGGGTGAGCAAGGGCTTTGCTGTCCAGCGGTTCAGCATCAGACACAGCAGCACCATGTGCAGGGCAGCGATGGCGACGATTAGGCTCAAACCAGTTCGCCAGCCACTTGCTCCACTGAGCGCTCCAACCCCGGCAATTTCACGAAAGAACGTAGCGTTGCAGAATAAGGTGAAGAACCCAGCAGCTACTATCGCCACCCCTTCCACTGTCATTTGTGGACGAGTAGTGGCGAGCTTGATTGATGCGCGCCTCCAGAGGGCTCCATTGTTCATTGAGCCCGAGATCACCGAGCTCATCGATCAGCCCCAGATGCCCAGGGCTCTTCACCAGAAGTTGCCCCTCGCTCTTGGGCTGGGTGTCGTTGAGCGATCAAGTGAACGGTCAAAGCTGTGATCCAGCAGACTGCGATCGTCCACAGATCATGTGACAGGAAGTGGGCGCCGCGAAGTTGCTGTGCGACGCCGAACACCAAACCAGCAATGACACCAATCGCCAAACCCAACCAGCGCCAGCGTGGCTTCACCGACACGAAAAAGAAGTACAAGGACATCCATGCGTAACCACCACTGGCGTGTCCTGCAGGGAAGCAGCGTCCCTGAGGAAGACCTTCTGGCCGCTGGCTGAAAAGCCCAATAAAAGGACGACTACCCCCATAGCGATGGAGATCCCACGGACAATCCATGTTGGTCCAAGACTTGATCCACGCCACAAGCAGCGTCGCTAGCAAAGTGGCGATAAGAAGACGGCCCAATGGGGGATGCAGGTGGCTCCAAGGCTTCCATGCGCGTGCCACAATCCAGGCTGAAAACGCGCAAAGCCAAGCCAGGATGCTTGTGACTCGTCCCAGATCATGAATTAAATCGTCAGTAATAAAATGCCGACGCAATGCCCAACGATTCCCTTGCAAGCCATAGAAGTAATCAGCAAGCCACTCATCGGCATTGAGGTAAGCCAAGGAAAACGAGATAGTCGCAAACGCGATTAGTGGCGCCCATAGACAGGGCCATAGGGCCTGATGATGGGCGCCCGAAACCGCCCTGCCGAGAAAGTCACGTGTTTCTTGGTGGATAGCTTTCATTTTTGGACTAGCTTCAAAAGGTGCGTCAAACAGGCGCAGAGGGTTACGGCGGTTGTCAGGCCCGTGTAATGTGTAGGGAATGGTGAAGAGGACCGTCACCAGCAACGACTACGGCAGTTGGTAGCGTGGATCCGAATCAGTACCGCCAGGAAGATGCGCCCATGCAGCCAGCACCGTCGGCAAACAGGATCCCATCGACGTAGGCGCGGTATTCCTGGCCCGGATAGCCCGACGCCGCGACTATCTCTGCACTACCCAAGTGCTTGTGGGCGGCGCTCAGTTCGCCCTGAGCGGGACCACAACGCGGACGCGAGTGGATCCTCGGTCGATGACAATAACCGTGACATCGCTTTGATTCTCGCGCTTCATCCACTCATACACAGGCGATGCAAAACGGCTGTATACCGTGGACGGATTTCCCCATTCTTCGACAAAGCTGATGAGCGTGCGAGGAGTAATCCCCATTCGACGAATGGATGCTGCGCGGCCTTTTAAAAGGACGGCCAGGATCTCGACCGTTTCAGCGTTCAGGGCCGAAGAGTCGCGCGGAACCGGCGCCGCGTCGGGGACAACCGCGATTAAGCGCGATGACGTGGCCTCGCAGGACGCGTAGTCAAGTTCGCAGCCTGGCTCGCTTGCATAGAGACCGAAGCGATCGTCTGCCATTAGTGCATGCATGAAAGGTGGTCATTGATACGAGGCGTTAAGGATCCGATGGCCGCTTCATGTTTTGATATGGGAATAACCTTGAATATGGCAGCGACAGTTCCCTTTCGATTGTGAGATCGTTCCGCTGGAACTTGCCGTTGTACCGGCCGGAGGCAGGTTGTTGCCATAAGCGTTTTGATGCCCGCACACCCTGTGTGTTGATCGGCGCCTATGGCGGCTAGCGGTCTGCGCTGCCATTCGACATCGTCGTAGCAATCCGTTTCGCACGGCACCGTCGATAGTTCGATCCGGACTCACCCGACGCTCGGCAACAACGACAACCGCACCGCCGTTCTCGTTGTCCAGGTCGCCGGCGCGCGTCAGGCCAGCCCAGCCAGTACTAGACCGCCGTACCGTAACGCGAGAACACCAACGCAATGGTTGGTTATCGCATCGCCCCGGCTCCTATCGCACGATCGTTCGTGGGCAGGTGATCTATCCCCGCGGCCTCTGCAGGCTGGGCCGGTTGCCATCGCCCCCCCCCATTTGAGTATGGACGCCGTCGCTAGGGCAGCTCTACGCTTATCGCCCGAAGAGGAGGCGTGAATGCGAGCCGTGGGATTGGGGCGAGGCATATCCTTAAGGCGTTTCCGTGATAACTGACGGGGAGCCGGTCCCGTTGCCTCGATTCCATAGCGCACGAGGCGATTACCGCTCGCGGGTAGGGTAGTCATCGAGGGAGTCCGGTCCGTGGCTACTGACGGTGGCCCGCTGGAGACAGCCGGATTTGTGCGTACCGGCCTGCGTACATCGTCTTGCGTACCAAGTCGTTGCCAGCAGCGAGAGATGACTTCCGTGGCAATCAGGAAAGGCGCCTGTTTTCTGGCAACCAGCCTCAACCTTACAATATCGGCAGAGCAGCAATTCTCGCTCTCGGGAACCGGCGCGGCTATGCCCCCGCAAACTTCCAACGAAAGTCGCTTCCAAGAAGTGGGGGAAGTTAGGCTTCGGTCTCGCGTCGCGATCGTTATGGAATGTTGTTGCGGTTGCCTACTGGCAGCCCATGAACAGACGGATGTCGTTCGACTGGACAATCATGTAATCGGCTTGCACGAGAGTGATTTTCTTGTCGCGCTGGGCGTATGTCAGATCGATGAAACCCTGCATCGCCTGGCAGGCGATGACCTGGTCGGACACGGCCAATGCCGCAAGCGTGTCGTGCAGCTTTGCCAGCAATGCATGACGGATACCATGGTGCATCGCGGATTGACCTTGGACGTGCGCGATCAGGTCACTGATGGCTATCTCAGGAGTAAGCCGCTTCTGCAAAGCAAGGCTGTGCCCGCCGCCGGCGGCAACGGCGCTGACGCCATTGAGATCGGTGGGGATGGAGGCTTGACCGTGGTGGTTGCGTCCCCAGGCGACCACCGTATCGTCGGCTTTCAGTGCCAGGTTGTGATGTGCTCGTGCGTCGATGGCGATGACGCCGGCAAGACCCGCTGGCACTGCGGCTTGGCCGACGACATTTTCTCCCCAGGCCACGACGGTGCCATCGGACTTCAGCGCCAGGCTGTGCGAGCTCCCTGCGGCGATGGCGACAACACCAGTGAGGCCGGCGGGGACGGTGCTTTGACCTGCGTTGTTGGCGCCCCACGCGACCACGGTACCATCGGACTTCAATACCACGCTGTGATTTTGCCCCGCTGCGATGGCGGTGGCACCGGTGAGATCGACCGGAACACTGCTTTGACCATGGGTATTGCTCCCCCATGCGACCACAGTGCCGTCCGATTTCAGCGCCAAGCCGTGTACATCTCCCGCCGCTATGGCGGTGACACCGGAGAGCGTTAGGGGAGGGGTATTGGCGTCGGCGTTGTACCCCCACTGCACCACGGTGCCGTCAGCCTTCAACGCTAAGTTATGGTTGGGGCCCGCGGCGACGGCAGTAACGCCCATGAGGCCGGTGGGGACGCTGCGTTGACCATAGGCGCTGCTTCCCCAGACTACTACGGTCCCATCGGACCTTAGCGCGATGCTATGAGCGGAGCCCGCGTCTATGGCAGTGACGTCCCCAATATCGGCCGGAACGGTAGTTTGGCCATCGGCATTGTCGCCCCATCCCACCACCGTGCTCTGGGCGAACCCAACGTCAGGCAAGACCAGAAGACACAAGGTCAAGGCCCAACTGACCAGAGAAGAGAGACGATCCGGTGTCGGGGACGTGCGCGCGATACCGGCTTGCGGGATAGCGCTGCTGCAGGTCTTCATTTTGGATTCTCCGTAAAAAGCAGCTGGCTATCCTGCGCGGTGAGTGCCCGGTCACGGAAAGCCCCGATACTATCTGTCGCTGTCGGGTAGCCACGGCGAACATCGCATTAGCCGAGGACGGGAAGCAGCCATTGGCCGGGGCTGGGAAGGGTCGCGAGTGTCCGCATGCTCTCGCAACGGGGCATGCATCGCCATTGACCCATAGGGAACTGGAACATGCCCTTTGGGGCAGGCTGTTTGGGGCAGACTGTGAAAAAGTGTGGGCATTGAGAGCAGGTCCACCGGCGCAGGTCAAATCGCCGCCGTATCGTGCGACCAGTGGCGTGCCTTTTTCTTCCCAGCCCGGTACCCAGCGGAGTGGAAGCCTCCTGCGTTGCAAGCGGACAGTATCGACATCAACCCAAGCGATGGCGATCAAGCTCTAGTGTGGTTGCATTCCAGGAAGAGGTGGCTTCGGTAAATGCGCATCTTGCGCAAAGCTCAGCGGGGAGGAAGCTATTCAGACCGCGCATTAACGTGGCGGGGAGAAGCGCTGGCTTGTTACGCCAGATAGAGGTGGACCGGGCGAGGCATATGTCTTGGCACAATGCCGTGACTCACGCCGCCGGGAAGCTTTTTAGACGATTCCGCGCGGCATGAGGGAAAAATCCACTGCGGCATCGGGAGTATTCCTCAGCACGACAACGGTGTGCTGGCGTGCTTTCGCGGACGTCCATTGGCTAGGCTACGATCTTCTATCAGTGCATTGCCATCATGCCCACTACTCCTGGTGTTCCACCGCCGAGTGTCTCACCGTCGTTCGCGCCCGTCGTGACGCCTGAGGCATCGTCCTCGCCAGATGCCGGCGTGGCCGTCACGCTGGCAGATGCCTCCAACGTGCCACGACCGAACCTGTTGCAGCGCCTGGGCCAGGCGCTGACGCCGGACCGTTGCTTCGCAACCGCATTTGCCGAAGTGGGGCGGTCTGCACCGTACGACTGGGCGGCCCTGCAGGCCTGGGTGGATCGTGCGGAGCCTGGCGAACGTCGCGCCGAGGCCGCCGACCAGATTCGTAACATGCAGCAGGGCATTTTGGATTTGGCGCACCTGCAGCTTCGTGACCTGCCGCCACTTCCGGCCGATCTGCGCTGGCTCAAGTGTCAGGATAACGCGCTAGCCCAGTTGCCGGCGTTGCCCGCTCGCCTGGAGCTGCTCATATGCTCAAACAATCCCCTGGACAGCCTGCCAGCGTTACCGAAGGCGCTTCTGATCCTTAACGTGAGTGACTGCCCACTAACCGCGCTGCCTGCGCTTCCCACCAACCTGAGAACCCTTCGGGCGGCCCAGTGCCAGTTGACGTCGGTGCCGCCGAGGTGGCCCGCCAATTTGGGCGTTTTGGATTTTGAGGGAAACCGAATAGCTTATCTGGATCAGATACCCGCGCGCATTTTGCAATGCAACTTGAGCAATAATTTGCTGACCGCCTTGCCAAGCAATGTGCAGCACCTCGATCGCGGCGGCAGGCTACATCTGGAAGGCAATCCGCTGTCCGCGCACGCGCTTGAACAGCTGTCACAGTTGAGGAACGATCCGCGTTACGTGGGCCCGGATATCACTTTCTCGATGGCCGCGTTCGACCCGTCAACGCCCAGTCTCGTTCGCCGCCTGCACGACGCGGCCACGGCTTGGTATCCCTCGGAGGCCGCGCATGCCGCCGTGGCGCGCTGGACTGCCTTCGAGGGCGAAGTCGCCGCCTCGCAGTTCGCGCAGTACCTGGATAGGCTCGGTAAGTCCATCCATGCCACCCAGGCCGCCGTGGCGGCGCCGTTCCGGGCCCATGTCGGCGAATGGCTCGAGCACCTCGCCACGCATCCGGTGCTGCGCCAGGACACCTTCGCCATCGTCGCCCCCGGCAACGAGGCGTGCGAGGATCGGGCCGCCGTGGTGCTGCTGCAGATGACCCGTCTGCGCGTGAACCACGATGTCGAGACCGGGCACCATGACGCACACCCGGCAACATTGCTGGAACTGGTGCAGGGCAACCGCCGCCTGGAGGCGTTGGAAACCATTGCACTGGACAAAATGCGCAAGATGCGTGCCATGGACGATGTCGAAGTGGTGCTGGCCTACCCGGTGGGCTTACGTGAACGCTTGCGCCTGCCGATCGGCGTGGAGGCCATGCGCTTTGGCGCTGTCTCGGGCGTCACCGAGGACGACCTTGACCGCGCCGAAGCGCAGGTCAAGGCGTTGGACGCCACCTTCCCCGAGTACCTGGCCAATCACGTGCCCTTCCATCACGTGCTCGAACGCTGGGATCGGGCGGCATTCGAGAGGGCGCAGGAGGCGCGGGACGATTTTATCGCCACCGGGTACGCGGCCGCGGTGCAAGGCCGCATTGCCGCGACCGCGCAGGACCTGCGCGAGGACGCCGGCGCAATGAGTCAGGCCGGGCAGGCCGTTTTGAATGAGCTGCACATCAAGGAATTCGGTCCCCTAGTCCAGCGCTACTTGGAGGCTCGCCACCACGTAGCATCTGTTACGCACCTTTGAAGGAAGCGGCGGACGTTGACCTGCCCCCAGTGAACCGTACCAAGTGAAGCTGTAAAGTCCGTCACCTAAGAGGACGGACATGAAGAAGAGTCGTTTCACCACCGAGCAGATCATCGGGTTTATCAAGCAAGCCGAAGCCGGCATGGCGGTATCGGAGCTGTGCCGGCAACACGGTTTTAGCCCAGCTAGCTTTTATCAGTGGCGCGCCAAGTACGGCGGCATGGAGGCCGAAGACGCCAAGCGCCTGAAGGAACTGGAAGCCGAGAACAACCGGCTCAAGCGGCTGCTCGCCGAAGCTCACCTGGACATTGAGGTGAAGCGTCCTCGAAATTTCGATCCAGTTGAAGGTAGAGTTCCCACCTGAAGGAGCTCTGCATTGAAGAAGTCGAAGTTCACCGAAGAACAGA
>NZ_JAVGJT010000050.1:0-1376 GCF_040948865.1 Pseudoxanthomonas sp. UTMC 1351
GGACGTCCATTCGACGCTGCAGGCCGGAAATCGCTAACGCAGGGCCTGCACTTCAACCCGCATCAAAGCAGAAAGCCCTCGGTAGATTGCCGGGGGCTTTCCCTTATGGAGTTCCGAACAGGAGGGGTTTCTTCGCAGTTTCTCGCATGTCGCGACGAATCATTCAACGAGAGGCAAGGACATCGTCGTGGCGGTGAATGAACCCTCAGTGGTGCCCGCCACCTGCGACGCCCAGTCGGTAAACGTCATGAGAAGTTCCGTTCCGTCCTTCTCGAAAGAGACGGCGGTCGAGGTTTCGTATCGGATCACTGGAAGCTGCAGATGAACACTGGGCAGACGTTCGTCGCTCTCATTTCCGACCAACTTAAAAATAGCAACCGAACGGTCGGAATATGTGAGCGCAGCCATCGCATTCGCGGGTGAAAAGGCGATGCCCATCACAAACTCGTTCGGCGGCCGATGGGGATGCTTTAGCGTTATCTGGTGGCTGTGGTCGCGACTTTCCAGCACGAGATCACATCTTTGATCGCCAGAGCGAATAATGTGCCGCTCGTCGTGGCTGAGCGTATAGATGCTGTTCGCCACGCTGAGAGGAGTGGAGCGTTTCACGCCTCCGTTCGGGTGTATTTGCGTCCCCCAGGCGTGCCCAGCCACAACGGCAACACCGCTTGAATCTACGGTGACCGACGAGCTGTCGCTATCGATATCTTCGTCATGCACTGGCACCCCCGCTTCTCGATCAAACACCACCAGACGGGCCCGGTTCAGGTCATTGTCGCGATAGATGACAGCCACAAATCGCCCGTCCGCAGACAGGGACGCGCGATCGAAGGGAAGAAGCGCATCGAGCGGAAGGTTGTTGAGAGTGTCGTCATTGGGGCGATATACGCTCAGTTGGCCGGTCCCACGGTTGAGCACCAGCAGTTGTTCGCTCCCGCGATTGAACGTCGAGTCCACCACGGCGAGTGTGTTATAGCCATTTCCCGGCAAGACATACTCCATCAGTTGGCTAGGCATTCGGACTTCGCCATTCTGTGAGACGAAACAAAGCCCGACGGGGTCGTCGTTACATGTGGCTAAGAATTCAGGCTCTGAGGTGGATGAGGCATAGACAGGTCCGCGTTCGGCAAGGACGAACGGTCCCATCTCATGGGTGCGAGCTGAGTCAAGGGTCAGAAATGGGAGGCGATCAATGGCGCTTTGCAGGTTTACAAGCGCCGCCGCATAGCGAAGGCCTTTTTCCGTTAGCTCGTTAGCGACCGTGCTGAATCCGGCGTTGGCCAGCAATGGCCACGCGGGGCTCTCGCCACGCTCGCGATCTGTGATGAAGGCCCGCGCCGCTTGATCAAAGGCCTTCGGCGTTATCGCATTGCGCC
>NZ_JAVGJT010000051.1:0-11489 GCF_040948865.1 Pseudoxanthomonas sp. UTMC 1351
AGGGTGGGGATCCCACACTGCAGGTTGCATCGTCTTAGCAACAGACGATATCAGCATCGATTTGCGCGGGAAAGTTCGCGGGCAATGGTCGGGTGTTTAGCAGAAGGTTGGGACCGGGCGCACTGGCATTGAGCGCTGGTTCGGATCGAATGCTACATCAAAGCAAGGCCGTGAACTCACCGCGCGATAGAAGACTATGGTCCCGTCTCTGACGGTATCCAGCACCTGGGCATGCGGCGGCTATTCGATCGATTCGACTGCCAGACCGTGCCGATCCGCTATACCGTTGGTGGCGGAAAGGGTGCAACGCGAAGCTCGACCGCTGTCGAAGCGCTCTCCAAAACGAGCGCGTAAGAGTTTGATCCTATTAATATGTATAGCTACGTTTTTGCTCGTTTTTAGATGGTCGTAAATTCTATTTAACCTCATGAATTAAAAGGTAAAAAGAAGATTATCATGGTGTGCTGGCGCCGCACATTTCCGAGGCGAGCAGGCGGCGATGATTACTCCCAACACGCTGCTGTCCACCAGTACCAACGCCTGCCATCGCTGAGGGATCGGTTCAATCGGGGTCTGACGATTACCTTGGCTCGCGTCGAGAACGGTCATCTGGTCCTCGCGGTGCCCGGTCACAGCCTGGTCCTAAGTCAGCCGCTCGCCGTCGCGGGCGGAGAACTGCAAAACCCGATTGTTGCCGCGACCGACAACGGCGATGGCACGTATCGGTTGGAGATGCAGTTCAATCATCAACTTACCGAGCCGCGGCAACCACTGGATCCCACCACGGTGCGGGTGGGCGCGACGATCTATACGATCGCGGTCGTGCCCAATCGCCGCACCTTCGAAATTGAGGCGCCGGCCGGTGGCCTCGGCATTGTAAAAGCGTTCCCTGAGCCGCGCTTCAATCCTGCTAACGCCATTCAGGACGGCACTGCCTTTGTCGGTCGCTCGCTCACTTAAACCGAGGCGCTGGCCGCTGTGGTCGGTGAGAATAGTCAGGTGCTGGTGCAGGGTGGCAACAACCGTATCGCAAGCGCCACGCACAAGGGACCCGCGATCTTGCAGCCGGCCGACTGGACCATGGCGGACCTGATGGGCGTGCGCGCCAAGCGTCTGACGCCCAATGCGCCGTTGAGTGCAAACGTGTTGGCCACTGCCGACTCTCTCGACGCCATTGGCGGTCCTTCGCTGGCGTCTCTGCCGCTGTTCAACACCCCGCTGCCCAATGCAACGATCGCGCAAGCAGGCGATCAGTACAGTGAACTGGAGCAACTCCAGCTGCAGAAATCCGGCTTCAGCATGTTCGGTAGCAACATTGTCTCCACGGGCATGGTGGCGGGCGAGATCACGACTTGCTGGAAAACGGACGCGGCGGGAAATGACAGCGCCTCCTTCCACTTCCTGGAGTACGTCGATACCGGATCGGTTTGCCGAGAGGTCTTCTGGCGCTCGCTACGCGCCACCTTCGCGCAGTCGCGCCTGACCACCGGAAATTTGATTCCAGGTCGATCCATCGTCAATGCCGCGCTGATCAAGGCGGAGTTGTTGCGGATCTACCGCAACCTGGCCGACTTGGCATTGGTGGTCGCCGGATCCGAGGCGGAGGACTACTTCTCGGCCAATACCCGCGTGCTCATCGATATGGCGCAGGGCCGCGCGAGCCTCACCGGGCCACTGCCGATCGTCACGCAGCTGCGCTCGATCGACTACATGCTGCAGTTCAACTTCACCGTAGGAACCAGGGAGGCGTAATGGCCAAGATCGCAATTTCCGCGCCGAGTGTGTCTATCAACAACGAGACACTCGGCATCGTGCCCAATAGCTTCACCTATGACGGCGGCGAGGGCGAGATATCCGTCCGCTCGGCCAGTGCCGGCGGCAGCAGCGCCGAATCGGTGCACGCCATCAATGCCGAGACGATGATTTCGAAGGTGACGTTCGAGCTGTACCCAACACCGGATCTGGATGCGAGGGTTCGTCGCTGGAAGCGGCAGATCGCCAGCAACGTCATTCAGATCACGCAGGTGCTTGAAAATGGCGACAGCATCGCGCGCACGTTCCAGCACATGAGCCTTATGAACCCGATTGAGCGCAATGCCTCTGCCGACGGCACGGTGTCTCTGGAGTGGTCCGGCGATCCGATGGCTGATTGGGTGGCGCGGCGCCTCATAGGGTGGCTTGGGCTCATTCTCGAACTTCGCGTAAGCCACTGGGCTAACGGCCAACCGATAAGCCATATCGACTTGAGTTATTCGCAAGTACTCGCGCCATGCCTTCATCGGTGTAGCGCCGTCCACAGTGGCGCTGACGCCTCTTTCTGCGCCCACTTCAATTCACTTTGCTCTTGATGCGCTTCAACGTCGAAGGCTTCGCTGCGATCAGATAGCGTAGCTTGCGCTTCTTCTTCACTTCCTTGCACTTATCCAACCCGGTGTAGCCACTGTCGCCGCACACCCTGTCTTCCTCGCCGTGAGCAGCTTGTGCGCCTGGCTGATGTCCGCTGCGTTCGCTGCCGTGCGTTCCACGTGGTGCACCAAGCCCGATTCATCATCCACGCCGATGTGCGCCTTCATCCCAAAGTGCCAGGTGGTGCCCTTCATCGTCTGGTGCATCGAAGGGTCGCGCTCGCCGTCCTCATTCTTGGTCGAACTGGGTGCGGCGATGATCGTCGCATCAACAATCGTGCCGCCGCGCAGAATTTGGCCCTTGCGCGCGAGATACGCATTGACCCGGTTGAATAGCTTGCGTGCCAGGTCGTGCTTCTCCAGCAGGCGCCGGAAGTTGAGGGTCGTGATCTCGTCCGGCACCGCGTCCAAACCGCCCATCTTTGCGAAGCGGCGTATCGACACCGTGTCGTACAGGGCTTCTTCCGTCGCCGGGTCGCTCAAGGCATGCCACTGCTGCAAAAGTGGCTGCGTAACGTCGTCTCCAAAGGATACGGCCGCCGCCGCCGCGGCTGGCCCTGCTTCGGGTAATGGGGCTCGATCAACTCCAGCAGCTGCCTCCACGGCACCACCTTGTCCATCTCGGCCAGAAAATCTCTCGTCGCGTCTGCTTGCGTTTGCCGTTGTATTCCGCGTCGCCGAAGGAAGATTGCATGTCATCCGTCTCGTTGGGCTTGCTGCCATTCTTGCGGAATCAGAGGGCGTTGTTCAGACCTCCCCTAGCGATTGTACTGACTGGCAGAGGACGGCCAAAGTAGGGGCAACGGCACCCTAGCATTCTTTAGGAAGACATGTCGCGCGTCATTCGCGGTCAGATGCGGCGTAAATTGGACCGGCGTCGTTTTCCATCGTGAGAGGAATCCCAAGACGGCGCATGATCCCCGACAAGCCTCAATTGTCGCCGGGATAGCCTCTCCCTCAGCGCGTTCTCTTGAGGCCGCACTTTGGTCGTCGACGACATCATTTCGGATTGCGCGAGTTGGGCAAGCGAAACAGTGACCTAGCTATTCCCCCTCATCCCTCGCCGTGAACTCTTCCCACTGACCGGCGCGCCGCCGTAGTGAGCAACGGTCAACGCCTCCCGCAAGTGCGCGTGCCTTTGGCGCCCCTATCGTGTCGCTCTAGCTATCGGCCAGCAGCAGCGCCTCACCCGCTGCCTACTCGGCTTACGCCGCCATCTACACAGATAGCAGGCAACGTGGACCCAGCGGCATATTGGTACTGGCAACGTTCCAAGGCTGCTGCCTACGCTACATCCGGACACGCTATGGCCGCATTGCGGCGATTCTGCTAACCGGACCATTGGCCCCATTGGCCCCATTGGCGCGATAAGCGCAAGCACGGGCGCCGGCCACCGTCTCGCTGTCGCGACATCCTGGCGCATGTCGCCATGCAGGCCCACTCACGCCCAAAGCATCCAGCCACCGCATTCTTGGAGATCGCCCGTCATGCCAATTATCTACAGAGCTACAAAAGCTTTCCTGAATTCCATCAATTACGGCATCGCCCTGGCAACGGGGGATAAAGGGTATTCCGACATGGCGTCGGACTTCTTCGGGCATGTGGTCAGCAGCGCCATCGGCGATGGCGTGAATCAACTGAATTATTCGCAGGACGTGTACTGGTCGGCCTATGCGGATCTCCCAAAACTCGGCAACGTCTATTCGTTGCCTTCCATCGTGACCAGCGGCACCAGGATGTACACCTTCTACCAGGGGCAGGCGCCCTATACGACGGATGCCGGCACGGGAGGCTATCTCTACTATTCATCGAGAGCCTGCGGCGCTGTGCTTTCGGATCAACTGTGCGCTCTGAATTTTCCCGACCCTGATGTGCCGATTGAGCAGGGACTCCAGCCGTCTCCACCGGTGGGAGTGTTGTTCGGCGACAAGGTATATGCATTTTATGGCAGCGCCACTGTAGGCCCGACCGGACAGATCTATTATGCCGTCTATGACGAGAACACGTGGTCGTCGCCCCAACCGGTGCCCGGCGTCTCGATCTTTCTGAACGACGGAGACACCGCGCCTGTGACGCCCGTGGTTTTCACGCCGCCAGGTTCGCAGAGCCCGCAACTCTATCTGTTCTATCCCATGGCACTCAACCTCATGGAATCCGCCCAGTTGGATATCGCGTGCGTGGCGACCGAGGATGGCAAAACCTGGACCGCCATTGCCCCCGGTGGCCTGGGCATTCCGGAGCTCTGGGATTCCTGCATATCGGCGACGGTCTATGCCCCTCCGGGCGCCGCGTCGGAGCAGATATACCTCTTCTACGTTTCCGGGTCCACGCTCTCCTACGTCACGTACCCGGATGCCAACGGCGGGGCCAGCGCCCCCGTGGCAATCACGGCCCCGAGCACGTTCACCGACAGCAATGGTGCCACCGTCTACACATCCAACGACATCAATGGTGCCGTCGTCTACACACCACCGGATGCCACAACGCCACTGCTGTACTTCTTCGTGTCACAGACCATCTATCCAACCGGGCTCTATTCCGACTACGTACCCGAAGACCAGCTTTCGAATTACAACGCCACTGAAACCACGACCTTCGAATACCCGCTGCAGACCATTTTTTATACCACCTTTGACGGCAGCACCTGGAGCGAGTACGAGCAGGTGCCCAACGCCACCTGGTCGTCGCAGTTTTCCAGCCCGCTCCCTAGCGCCGCCGTGCTTCCTCCGGCCTCGTTCAGCGACAACATGTCGCCTGTCACCGACATCTATCTCAGTACCGTGCAATCCGCCCAACCCGGCGGCGAAGGCTCCCCAACATTCCCTGGCACCTATACTTGCGCGGCATTCGTTGGCAGCCTGAATCAGTACGACGCAGGAACGGCGCCATCGCAAGTCACTTCGTTCCCGCCCCTTTCAACCTCGATCTATTATGTGTTATTCGCCGGCGTCTGCAACGCATCGTTGCTCGCCGTGGACCTGCCTGGTTTTGCCGCACCACAACCATGGCTGTTCTACAGCACCTTCAATCAAACCGCGTATGCATACCAAATGCAGTACGCGGTTTATACCGGGAGCGGCTGGACCGGCTATTCGTTGCCACCGATCGTGGTGGAAGTACCGGATTCTCCGCAGATGATCGGCTCCCCGGCGATCCTGCCCGTACCGACGGGAAATCCGTCTCAGACCTGGCAAAGCCTGACGGTCTTCAACTCGACGGACGGAATGCAGGGATACACAAGCTACTACGCACCAGGTGGTGGGCAGTTCGTTACTTCGATCAGCGTGGTTCCTGAAGCGACCGGATCGCCGTCGCTCGCGTTGCTCAACAACGAGGTGTATCTGTTCTATCAGGGGGCGGGCAGCCAGGCCGGACAATTGTGGTACACGCAAAGCAGCATGCTGGCGTACGGGGAGGGGAGTACCCCGGTAGCGATTAAGGGAGTGGCCATGTCCGAATCGCCGTCGGCGGTCGTGTTCGACGGCGACCTGTACGTGTTCTTCCAGGGGGCGAACGACAACGGCCAGCTCTGGTATGTCTGCCTGTCCGGTACGAGCGGCACATGGTCGGCGCCGGTGCAGGTCGTGCCCACCGGCGAGGACGCCACCAGCGAACTACTGTCCGGAACGCCGTCCGCATGCCTCTACACACCCGCCTCCGGCAGCAGCCAGTTGTTCGTGGCCTATGCCGGCGCCGGTACCAGCGGCAGCTGGCAGTTGACTTATTGCCTCCTGGGTACCGACGGCGCCTGGGCACAAGCGATCGTCCCGGACGTGTTGATCGCCGATTCGCCCACGGCCTACGCGGTGACGGCCGAAGCTTACGACAATACCGACACGGGAAGCCCCGCGGGCAGGCTCAATATCTTCTTCCAACCCGCCTCCAGCCCGGGCGGGCTGTACTACTGCGTCTACAATGGATCCACCTGGTCGCCCGTGGGGACCACGCCGATTACGACACTGGATGGATGGGTAAGCGGCATTATGTACCAGGGAGAAAACGAGGCCTTACTCTACCTGCTGCATAACAATAGCGGCACCAACGCCGGCCAGTTGAGCTTCTGCCAGTGTACGGTCGCAACCCAGGCGCAGGGCGGCTACCAGACGCCGGACGGGTCTGGACAGCAACTGAAGGACGGGTTGTTGAACGTTGGCGTAGGGAACGGCACAGAATCGTACATGACCGGGGCGCCCGCTGCTACGGTCGCCAATGGCAACATCTACGTCTTTTTCAACAGTAACTACCAAACAGAGTACAGTTCCTATGTGTCGGGCGCGCTTGGCTACATGCAGATTCCGCTTCCGGCCAACTCCGAGCAGGCTCTTGGGACCTACCCGGCAAACCTCGTGAATGGAACAGAAACGCTTCCTGATGCGTACGATGTGACCAATAGTGCTGTGACCGGCCTTGTCATGGCCAACTCGCCGGCCGCGGCCACGTTCCAGAACACGCCCTATGTATTCTTCAATACCGGCAATGGCGCAATTGCTTATTGCGCGGGCCTCGCTTCCACCCCGCAAACCGCGGCCTCTTCCGTTGCAAGCGCCTGCAATCCTGCCGTGATCGCAGGCACCACTACCGCGCCTGTTACTAACGCCGCCGGCGATAACAGCATTGATGTGCTGTACCTCTTCTATATTGGATCAACCACCCAACAGACGCATAATGGCGAGACGTATGAGGTCGGCACGCTTCTATGCTGCTATACGACCAATGGCGTGTCGTGGTCTGACCTTGACCTGGGGCCATCGCCTTCCGTGAACAGCAACGGCGTCATGCTCACCAAGGTAGATGGCCAAGTCTATCTCTTCTACAGTACCCTCGGTGTTCGCTATTACACGATCTTTCCAGGGCTTGACTGTGTAGGGGGGGCGGCCGCGCTAGCAACTCCCACGAGAATCAGTCGAATGGCGTGCAGCACGGGTCCCTCACTGGCAACCTTCAACAACAATCTATGGTGTGTCACTCAGGGGATCGACGAAACGAACTACACAGCAAGAGGCGGCTGGGCCGTCACGCCCAATGAATGTCTGTTCTTTAGCCGTACGCTCGACGGCAAAAGCTGGAGCTGGAATACCAATATCGATCAGGTCAACGGCGCCCCTACGACATCCACGGCACGGCCCGTCGCTACGGCGTTCACACCATCCTCGGGCAGCGAACTGCTGTACGTGTTCTGGCCCACCGCCGACGGAGGCTACCTCGAGTACGCCACCACAGATGGGACCTATGTGACACCCACCAGCAGCGCTTATGGCCTGCCCTGGTCCGGGCCGTATCAAGTCGGCAGTGATGCCCATACGGACGACAACTTCGCCGTCTCCGTCATACCACCTCTGGATTCGCCCACCGACCCGGACCAGCTCTATGCCTTCTGGCAAGGTTCAAACCACTCGGGGATCCTCTACTACGCGAGCATGAGCACCTCGGGCGACTGGAGTCCTTCCAGTGAGATCATGCCGGTTGGATGCAACGGCGCCTACATGTCACTGTCGCCCTCCGTGGTGTCCTATGCACCCGAAGGTGGAACCCCCACGACCTATGTCTTCTATCAGAAGAATGGAAGTTCGGGAAAGCAGCAGGGCAAGGTGGATCTGCAGTACTGCGTCTACTCCGACGGAAAGTGGACCCAATCACAGGTTCCGAATATCTCCTATACAACACAAGCCATGGAGGGGATCCCGCAAGAAACCTACACCGGCATCGATGCCGCCACGCCTCCTGCAGCTATCGTGTTCAACGGCAAACTATACGTGTTCTACATTCAGGACACCTACCAGTGGTCGAACGAGAACCGCAGCTGGTCCAACCTCTACCCGGTCACCTACAGCGTGTTTGATGGCACAACGTGGTCCGACCCGAACCGGATCGGACCGACTTCGACCGTCGATCAAAACACCTCGCCATTCACGTTTTCGCAAGTACCGCAGTTCGTTTCCGCTTCCATCTTGAATGGAGATCTATACGTCTTCTTCATGAACGTAGGCGCCATTGATGTGGAGTGTCCGCCTCCGGGAAGCATCTTTTACGTATCGACCTCAGATGGGATGAACTGGTCCAGTCCAGCAACCACGACCAACGTGGTCTATGTCCCGGCTGGCATGACCACACTGGAGGGCAATCTTGGCACGGAGATCAACGACAGTCTTGCGGACGTGAACGGTGCACTGTCATTTGTCGGGCTTCCGACCTCGGACGAGATTCGCAATAGCGTGGCGGCTGGCGCCATCGGGGTGTTCTTCTGAGTCTGCCATCCGTGCAACGGCCCGTCGTTGTCGCACCGAGGCGCGCTCGCTACCGTGGCCGGCCAAGTCGGCCGCGGTAGCCATCTTATATGGATCATGCGCACCGCAAGCTAAGGGTGCTTGCGGTCGCGTCCCGTGTGACGAGCCAGCTCCCATCGCGCTGGCATGTCGAAGGCAGCGACACATTTTGAATAGGCCACGTGACCGGTGAGACGTGCCGCAAGCACGGCACTCAGCGATGCTGACGTACTAGGTCTGGAAGTCGAAGTTCGCGAGTGAAGTGGCATTTTCTTTCAGCCATGTTCTGTGGTTTGATTTATTGCCCAGACTGAAAAATATTGCCCGACAAAAGCTCAGTCTCTGCGAAGCCGGTGATGCCACATTATATCCGGATCTTTCACCAGTGCTGGCCAAAGAAATTAACTGGGAGCTAATCCGGCAGCAGTATAATGAAATTATTAAACACACGGCAGCCTTGAGAATCGGAACTGCAGAGCCGGAGGCCATATTAAGACGATTACCCGCAATAATGCGCAACACCCGACGCATAAAGCCCTGGCGGAACTGGGGCGGGCTGTGAAAACCATTTTCCTCTGCCGTTATTTAAATGACGAGGGGTTACGGTGGTGAAATCAATGCTGGACTGAATGTGGTGGAGAACTGGAACAGCGCCAATGATTTTATTTTCTACGGTGAGCATGGTGAATTCACTTCCAATAAACCGGAGGAACAGGAAATATCCGTGCTGTCATTGCATCTGTTGCAGATTAGTCTGATCTACGTCAACACACTGCTGATTCAGGAGGTACTGTCTGAGCCAGCCTGGCGAAACAGAATGACAGAGGCTGACTGGCGTGGGCTCAGCCCACTGATATACCACCATGTTAATCCTTACGGGCGCATTGAACTGGATATGAGTAGCCGCCTGCAACTTGTAGCATAGTTTGTACATCCATTAAATTGAGAGAATATGATGCCAATCACTTCCGTTACACAACAACCAATATCTTCCCTCCCTGAAAAAGGAAGCCAGTCACTTAAAAACGAATTTATTGGTGTAGTTCATTACATACAGGACGCATTCCCCGGAAAAGTGTCACCATGTTATCTCCGGGGAGCTATGCAAGGTGAAGGGGTTATATCTTCCTATAACAGCAAAAAAGATGATAACTATCTTTATTCGCTAAATGCACAAACTTGTGTCATCGCAACCTTGTACAATCATGATAACCGAACTGGCGCGGTTATTCATTTTGATCATAATATATCACATCTTATTGACGATGCTGTTAATACTATGATATCTGAGTTGAAAACGAATGGTAATGGAGCAATAATATCAACTCTTTCAGGCGGGGTCTGGTTTATGGGCGGGGATAGTATAGGAGACCCTGTAAGAAACTCGTTAATTAAAAATGATATTAAACCCTCATGGGATCAGTGGTCATTCTCTTCCTGTATAGAGCATAATTATGGTGTAGTACTGAATCTGGAAAACGGTAAGGTTGATGTTTTTGAACACTCCTTGGAACTGCTTAATAAATTTCAAACGCCTCTATTAAAGGACGCAACAATATATAAAAATGATGATAATCCTGAATACAAAAGAGCCAGAGATTTTATGATCCGTTTCAAACAACCAGCAATAACCGAAAAAGAAAATGGACAAAGATTTGTTGATACGACTATAAATAAAAAAATAACGGATAACGATATTAATAAGTTCCGCTTTCCTATCCATAATATTATATGAGGATGGTAGTATTAAATGTCATGTACGGAACCGGATGGTTTCGTACGCACCTTACAGAGGGTGTCCGAAAGTAAGGGTTTACAATTAATTATATGTGATATAATTCGTACTGGGTTTTCGCACGGGAAATAAAACAATGTCGAGTTTTTGCCTACTGCCGGGTTGACCTGCCCCCAATGGCCGTACCAGCAATAGCTAGCAAAGTCCGGGGTTGAAGGTTACTGCGTTATCGCTTTTCTGTGCACGGTGGTGGGCAGCGAACTGCGCCGGCGGCATTCGGCCGCAACTGCTATGCGGTCTAACCTCGTTGTAGTCGCGCCGCCAGTCGGCGATGACATCCCGAGCTTGGGCCAGCGAGTTGAACCAGTGTTCGTTGAGGCACTCATCGCGGAATTTGCCGTTGAAGCTCTCGATGTAGCCGTTCTGCATCGGCCGGCCGGGTTCGATCAGCAGATGCTGGATGCCGTGCTGCTGTGTCCAGGCGATGAAGGCACGGCTGGTGAACTCCGGGCCGTTGTCGGTGCGCACCGCACGGGGATAACCACGGAAGCAAGCGGCTTGGTCTAGCACGCGCACGACATAAGCACCGCTGATGCCATGGTCGACCACAATGTCGACGCACTCGTGGCTGAAGTCATCGGCAATCGTCAAACACTTCAGGCGGCGCCCATTGGCCAACGCATCGCTGACAAAATCCATGCTCCACACGCCGTTAGGTGCGCTCGCCGGCAGCAGTGCCTGGCGTTCGCTGGGCGGGCGCCGCGCCTTCTTGCGTCGGCGCACGGTTAGGTTCGCTTCGCGATACAGGCGATAGACCTTTTTGTGGTTCACGCTGGGGAACTCCGGGCGCAACAGGTCGTGCAGACGGCGGTAGCCGAACCGGCGCCGTGCCTGTGCCAGTTCGACGATCCGCGCCGACAGCGCCTGCGTGGCAAAGGACTTGAAGCGTCCTCGTTCTTTCGAGTCAGTCAAAAGTAGAGGTTGATGGCAATTGTGCCATTGCGTAGGGAATGGGTGATAGGCCGCCCAGTGAACGGTGCGGGCGATGGTGGTTGTAGCGATGCCGCCAGTCCTCGGCCATGCGGC
>NZ_JAVGJT010000052.1:0-12485 GCF_040948865.1 Pseudoxanthomonas sp. UTMC 1351
CGAGCTCTTCGCTTCTATCAGATATGGCAGGAAGAGCTCGCGCCGAGACGGCGCTCCTACAGGTCACCGGTGCCGCCAGCGTGAGCCGCCACCCTCAAGTACAGACGAAGAAAGAGGGAACAAAAAAAGCGGATAAGACTTGAAGAGCCTTATCCGCTTCTATCTGGCTTGATCCGTGTCCAGGTTTTTACTGTCCGGTCGCGCCCTATGTCGCTCCTACCAGATAAACAACAACAAGAAAATTAGCCGGAAAACGTACGCAACGCGGCACGTAGACGCTTCAGTCCTTCGCCGACTTCCTCATCGGAGATATTCAAGGCGGGCACAAAGCGCAGCACATCGGGCCCGGCCTGCAACAACAGCAAACCTTCTGCGGCAGCATGATCGAGTATCTCCCCGGCGCGTCCCGCATACTTCGGCTGCAAAACCGCACCCAGCATCAACCCGCGCCCACGCACCTGCGAGAACAAACCCAACTCGCTATTGATCGCATCCAGTTCCTTGCGCAACACCGCGGCTTGGCGCGCCACGTTGTTGGCGATCTGTGGGGAGGACAACTTGCGCAACGCGACCCTGGCCACCGCGGCGGCCAGGGGATTGCCGCCGAAGGTGGTGCCATGCGCACCGAACTGCATGACGTCCGCCACTTTGGGCCCCGCCAGCATCGCGCCAATCGGAAAGCCGCCGCCCAGCGCCTTGGCCAGAGTGACGATGTCCGGCTTGATGCCGTCCTGCCAATGGGCGAACAACGTTCCAGTGCGCCCCATACCGGACTGGATTTCGTCCAGCGCCAGCAACGCGCCATGGTGATCGCACAGCTCGCGAACCGCAGCCAGGAATCCTGACGCTGCCGGCATCACGCCGCCCTCGCCTTGCACCGGTTCCACCAGCACCGCCGCCACGTCGCTGGAGGCCATGGCAGTTTCCAGCTGGGTCACGTCGTTGAAATCGACGTAGCGGAAGCCGCCAGGCAGTGGTTCATAACCTTCCTGGTATTTCGGCTGCGCAGTGGCGGTGACTGTCGCCAGCGTGCGGCCGTGGAAGCTGCCGCGGAAGGTCACGATGACACGGCGATCGGGCGTGCGTCCTTCCGAGGTCGCCCAACGGCGGATCAACTTGATCGCCGCTTCATTGGCTTCCGCGCCGGAGTTGCACAGGAACACCCGGGAAGCGAAGCGCGAAGCGGTCACCAGTTCCTCAGCCAAGCGTAGCGGCGGTTCGCTGTAGAAGACGTTGCTGGTATGCCACAGCTTGCCGGCTTGCTCGGTCAGCGCCGCTACCAGGTCCGGATCGTTATGGCCCAAACCGCAAACCGCGATACCGGCGGACAGGTCGATGTACTCGCGACCGTCGCTGTCCCAGACCCGCGCGCCCTGGCCGCGCTCCAGGATGACCGCACGCGGGCGATAGATCGGCAGGTAGAAACGCTGGCCGGCAGCCAGCAGATCGGCGGTGGTCGGAGTGGTCATGGCAGTGGAAAGCAGCGGGACAAGGCGGGTATTGTCGCCGATCAGGCCGGGTGCGCCACAATTCGGACAAGGAGGTCGACCATGAACCCCATTTCTCCACGCCAGCTCAGTCCTGCTCGGGAAACCGGCTGGCGGCGCCGCTGGTTCGACATCATCTATCGCCATGACACCCCGCCGTCGCGCAACTTCGATCTGTTGTTGATAGCCGCCATCGTTATCAGCGTGCTGGTGGTGATGCTGGACAGCGTAGCCAGTATCCACGCGCGTTACGCCAAGCTGCTCTACGTCATCGAGTGGGGCTTCACCCTGTTGTTCACCGTGGAATACGTGCTGCGCCTGATGACCGTGCGCCAGCCGTTGCGCTATGCGTTGAGTGGCTGGGGAATTATCGATCTGCTCTCGATCCTGCCGACCTACCTCTCGCTGCTGATACCCGGCAGCCAAAGCCTGCTGGTGCTGCGCGCGCTACGCATCCTGCGGCTGTTCCGCATCCTCAAGCTCACCCAGTACGTGGAGGAAAGCGGACTGCTGCTGGGTGCGCTATGGCGCAGCCGCCGCAAGATATTCATTTTCTTCAGTGCGGTAATGACGCTGGTAGTGATCTTCGGCGCGGCGATGTACCTCATCGAAGGACCGCAACACGGCTTCACCAGCATCCCGACCAGCATGTACTGGGCCATTGTGACCATGGCCACCGTGGGCTTTGGCGATATCGCGCCACAGACGACACTGGGGCGCGCGGTGACGTCGATACTGATCCTGATCGGCTACAGCATCATCGCCGTGCCTACCGGGATCTACACCGCGGAACTGGTGACCAGTCTGCGCGAGGCCAGCCATGAACCGGGGCATCTGGACCGGCGCGATTGCCCGCAGTGCGGACTGGAAGGACACGACCCCGACGCACTGCACTGCCGCAACTGCGGTAGCCGCTTGCCGGCTTCAATGGGCTGAGCCACGCCGGGAATCGGGAATCGGGAATCGGGAATCGGGAATCGGGAATCGGGAATCGGGAAAGGCTCTTGCTTACCTCCCCCTTTGTAAAAGGGGGATCGAGGGGGATTTGCTTTTGGCGTGGCAACCAAACGCATCTACATCATGCGATCCCTCACCACCCGGAACAAACGATGCCCCCACAAAAGCAAATGCCCATGACCCTGTAGGAGCGCCGTCTCGGCGCGAGCTCTGCTCGTATCCGAACCGCCGCGGAAAGAGCTCGCGGCGGGACGCCGCTCCTACAACAGCAAAAACCCTACAAATGCCATGACCCGGTAGGAAGCAAACGCCCATGACGCTGCAAGAACGCTCATGACACTGGAGCGCCGTCTCGGCGCGAGCTCTGCTCTTATCCGAACCGCCGTGGAAAGAGCTCGCGGCGGGACGCCGCTCCGCGCCCCGGTAGCCCCTCGACGCGCGCGATCAAAAACGCGCCGCAGCGCGCCCGGATGGCGAACACCCCGTGGCTTTATCGCGATCTGACGGCAAGAGCTCGCGGCGGGACGCCGCTCCTACAAAAGCGAAAGCTCTAAAACGCAATATCCGCCGCCGCCTGCGCACGTATCACCGGACCAAAGCTGGTGATTGCCGGCAGCGTGGCATTGTGGTGTTCCCGAATCTGCGCCGCACTGGCATGCGGTTTGTCGTGGGTGGTGTGCGCATCGGTCACAAGGATCACGCCATAACCATGAGCCGCAGCGCTACGCGTGGTGGTATCGACACAGAATTCGGTGGCATAGCCGCAGATCACCACCTGATCAACACCGGAAAACGCCAGCACTTCGTCAAGACCGGTGCGCAGGAATGAGTCGGGCGTGGTCTTGCGGATGCGATGGTCGCCGGGTTCTACCTGCAACTGATCTTGTAGCGCCCAGCCGGAAGAATCGGGTTCCAGATCGCCCAAGCGCTCGTGCTGCACAAAGATCACCGGCGCATCGGCTGCCCGCGCTCGCGCTGCCAACGCGTTGATGCGCGCGATTACCTCGTGGGCTTCCGCCGGGCGGGGCTCGGGATCGAACAGCCCCCGTTGGACGTCTATCACGATCAGGGCAAGACTCATCGGCCACCTATGCGGAAAGGACTGCGGCCAGCTTCCCGCATCCGGCATAGAAAGCCAAGGGACTCGGGGGGGACATCCGCTTTTTTGCAACAACAGGCAAATCGGACGCATGTGCTGCCCCGGCGGCGACCGCATGGCGACTGATGACGGCCTTCCCTAAGGAATGGCGGATGCACGCAACACAAGGATTCGCGTACCTGAAAGGTAGGCCGCGTGCGCGCCTTGGCTTCATCCGGCGCCATCAGACGCGATCCCAATGCTGCTTCAAACCACACAGACGTGATACGCCGATCGTAAGGCTCTTGCGATCAACACGTCACCTAAGCACCTGTTCTATGAAGGTGATGCCTGCGTCGCGATATATGACCCGTCGCGGAGGGTCATCGCCATTGACTGGCTCATCTGCAAGCACGCAGCCACAGCCGCCTCTCCTATTGCAGTTACCCGTTGTGCCGACTCTGCCCGATGGGCTTACGTCAGCCACTTTCGGTTTATATCGATAGCCGACGGCTCAAGCCATACGCAGGCTCTTCGGTCGCTATCCGCACTGTTGAAAGGAGTTTTCACAAGATCGACAAGAGATTGGGCCAGCGACCACTCAGTACACATACAACACCGCTGTCCTTCTCGGGACGGGTCGAGATATATCGAAAGTTGCTTCATCTGCATTGCGACCCGAATCCAACCTTCTCCCATCCACCTCTTCTGACACGCAACATCATTCTTTTCCCGCAATCGCAATAACAACGGAGCATTAATGAATCACCTTTCAAAAATCCCCTTGGCCACGCTGGTCGCCCTCGCCTCGTCGGGCGCAGTTGCTCAGGAAAGCGTCAACCTGTCAGTTACCGGCACAGTTGTGCCTTCGTCATGCGTACCCACGCTCAGCTCGGCCGCCATCGACTGGGGCACCATTTCCATCAGCGGGGAGTCGGATATCGTCCTCCCGGCCAAGGACTTCAAGATGCAGATCGATTGCTCGTTTCCGACGCGCTTCGCTCTGGAGGTCAGCGACAACAAAACCGGCACACTGCCAAACAAATTCCCCTTCACGGACGCCAACTTCGGCTACCGTAGCTTCGATCTTGCCGACGGCGACGTACCCGTTGGTGGCTATGCGTTGAAGGTGCGAGGCGACCGCGTGGGATCGGACGGCGCGGAACTTCGGGTCTTGGCCAGCCAGGACGACGGCGCAACATGGGCCGCGCGTTCCGCCATTGGCGCCGGGGTCCCGCTGCTATCCGCCGGGCTCACCGGGTTTGGAGACTTGGTGTCCGGCAGCTACACGCCGGTTGCCGTTACCCAAGTGGTCTTCGATGGTTATGTCGAAGGCCTGATCCGTCCGCAGGATCTGCCGCAGACCAACGACTACCAGATCAGCGGCTCCAGCACATTCACCATCAAATACCTGTAAGGCAAGGCGCATGGAGACTTGGAAGCGCACTCCTTCATGCGGCGACACCAATCCAGCTTCTTCTTTGCCGCCTTATGAGCCGGCGATATCACACACCGCAACCTGTGGAGTAAGAATGAATCATCTCTCAAAAATCGCGTTAGTGGGTCTAACAACGCTCGTATCCTCCGGCGCCATCGCCCAGGAAACCACCGACCTCACCGTTACCGGCAAAGCCGTGCCGAGGGCATGCACGCCAAGCCTCAGCGCGGCCAAGCTTGACTGGGGCGACGTTCCTTTGCAGGTGGAACTTCCGACATCGCTACAAAGCAAAACGCTGACGGTGGGCGTTTCTTGCCATGCGCCGACACGTTTTGCATTGCAGATTGCCGACAACAAAGCCGACAGCGCGCCCAGCACACAGGGATCGCGTGGTTTTGCGCCGGTGGATGACATCGCCATCGGCGGTTACTCGATGAGAATCCCTCTCCATCGTGATTTGCCAGTCGATGGGGGGAGCGTTAATACAAGTCTGAGCAGAGACGATGGTGAAAGCTGGAAGTACTTGTCCTTCTATGGCGGTTCCAATTACTCGATCCGGAGTGAAGATCTGATTGGCTTCACCAGTGGTGAAGCCCCACCGACCGCCATCAAAGACTTGAGCTTCGAGATCCACGTCACCGGCGAGATCCGCCCGCGAAACGAATTGCCCTTGGAAGAATTCGAGATAGCTGGATCAAGCACCTTCATTATCCAATACCTCTAAGTAAAGTCTGAGCAAGTCATTTTTCTCGTCACTCCCGCGAAAGCGGGAACCCAGCCTCTTTTCTTCATAGGGCATTGACATTGCTGGATCCCCGTCATGGCCGGTGACGACAAGTGCTCAGACATTTCCTAATGCTGGAGATCACGTCCTAACCACTGCGCTCCAATGCAGTTGTCGACGTACGCTCCCCCACCATTCCGGCGTTTTCCTTCGCCACATCATCAACAACACGAGTATCAGATGAATCAACTCTCGAAGACTGCACTGATCGCCTTGATCGCGTTCGCTTCCTCCACCGCGACAGCCCAGGAAAGCGTTGAACTGACTGTCACCGGTAGAGCTCTTCCGCCAGGCGCGTGCACACCGACACTCAGTTCCCCCAACTTGGACTGGGGCCAGATTCCGATCAATCATGAGGACGAAACGACGGAACTGCCAATGAAGGCCATCGACGTAGGCGTGAACTGCGCGAGCCCGATTTCCGTCGCCCTGTACATAGTCGATAACAAGCACAACACCCTGCCAGGGAGCTTCAAACCCCAAGATGGCTGGCGCGGCCTGGGGCTGATCGACGGCCAGCCAATCAGCGGCGCCTACCAGATCAAGGTGAAGGACAACGCCGGATTGGTTGACGGCAACAGCACCGCTGCAGTGACCAGGGGGTTCACTAGTCCCGCGTGGCTGACACTGACTTCCGCCATTTCACCAGATCGGTTTCTCTCGTTCGGCGCAACCGGCTACACGGCGCCTTCGCCACTCAAGTCGCTCAGCTTCACCGCCGAGGTGACAGGCATTCTGAATCCACGTTCATTGCCCAGCGGCGATATCTCTCTCAGCGGCTCCAGCACATTCGTCGTTTATTACTTGTAAGTGCCGAAGCCAATTTTCAGCAACGCGACACCATCGATTGAAAAGCGCTTGACGCGTGGCGTGGCATCGACTTGACGCTGCCACGGTGCGTTTCCGTCCCGGCGTTCTTTTACCGGCTTGCTTTTCGACTGGCTCATTGCCAGAGCAACACTGGGCAGTGGATTTTCCACTGCCCACAATTACCGCCGTAACGGCCAGTTGCAGTAGATCCAGTAGCTATGCGGACTAGAACGGAATTTTTCGATACTCGCAGAATTTCCGATTTACTCGATGGCTTTTCCAAGCCCACCCCGGAGAATCGGATCGCTTAAGGAAGGTCTGAATAATTCGGCTTTTTCTCGTCATTCCCGCGAAGGCGGGAACCCAGTGCCCTTGCTTTCAATGGTTTAAGTCGCGGGATCCCCGCCTTCGCGGGACGACGACAATTATTCAGAGGTTCCTTAAGGTCCGTCCGTGTGTCCAAGCCGGCTTCATCTCGTAAGCCTTATAAGATCAGGAAAACAAATGAAGAAAGCTGTACCTGCCTTACTTTCTGTGGCGCTCATCGTGGCCTCGACTTCGGCCATGGCCGAGGGCGAATCCGTTGACCTCACCGTGACCGGCTCGGTCGTCCCTTCGGCCTGCGTGCCGACGCTAGATAGTGAGGAACTCGATTGGGGCAAGATTCAGAGCTCGGCTCTCCATGAGGCTCTTCCGCTACTTTTGGAGACCAAAGACCTGAAGCTCACGGTCGCCTGTGCGGCTCCGACCAAATTCGGCGTGCAGATCATCGATAACAAAGCCGACAGTGCCTTGCCAGGCACCGATCCTGGATACCGTGGTTTGGGATTCGTGGGCGACGCCAAGTTCCCCATCGGAGCCTACTCCGTGCGTTCGAACGACTCGACAGCCGACGGCAGCCCCGCAGGGAATTTGCTGAGCGTCGACAAGGGTTTGACCTGGACCCATTCGACCGGCCCACTCGGCTTGGCGATCGAGTCGACCGATTGGGTTGGCCTCACAACGGCGCAGGCGGCTCCGTGGGCACCGACTGCCGCTACAAACGCGGTACTAAATTTCAAGGTGCAAGCCCTTATCAGCAGCAGGAACCAGCTGCCTCCAATCGGGGAAGGGGATATTGCGCTCGACGGATCGAGCACTTTCGAGATCAAGTACCTGTAAATCAAAGCAGTGGCGCTAACGGATAACGGCCCACAGGGCCGTTATCCGAGTCGACGCAAGCTCTCTCTCTTTTTCAGTGTTCTACCAAGCCAGGCGCCGTTGACGGGTTTCTGCTTGCCTGTGAGCACATTTACCCAAAGCGCTTTTAGACCATGACCTATTTCATATACAGACTCGCCGCTGGCCTAGCGGTGGGCGCGGCCATCTTGATCGCCGCCCCTGCACAAGCGGAAGGCATGATCCCCGCCACCACGGTGGTGCTGGTACACGAATCCGAGCGCGAGGCCAGCCTGCTGGTGCGCAACGACGACAAGACCGCGGCACTGCTATATTCCTCATTGGAGGATGTGCCTGAGGATCAGGAGTCCTTGCTGATCGTCACCCCGCCGGTGACGCGGGTGGAGCCCGGCAAATCGCAGCTGGTGCGCTTCATTCTGCAGAACCGCGAGCCGTTGAAAACGCAACGCCTCAAGCGAGTGACTTTCGAAGGAATCCAACCCAAGGATCCCAGCAAGAGCTCGAAAGTGGCGGTGACGGTGCGCCAGAATCTGCCGGTCATCATCCATCCCAAAGGCTTGCCGCTGGAACGCGAGCCTTGGAAGCTGCTGGCTTGGACGCTGGCCGATGGCAAGTTGACCGTGCGCAACGACAGTCCTTACGTGGTGCGCCTGGCGCAGAACCTGCGTCTGTTGCCCAGCGACACCGGCGCGGAGTTTCCACGCACCTATATTCTCCCCGGCGAGAAAATTGCAATCGAAACCGACGCAGCACCGACCTCAGTGGAGTTTGTGCCTGGCTCCTTGTACGGTTTTGCGATGCCGGCCTATCAGGCCCAGATCACCTCCGCCGCGACACCGGCAACAGAGTGATGCGTGTCCGTGATCTCCGGCCAGGCGATTGATCATGCGGCGGTCCGATGTGGGAACGGCGCCGCCGAAGCGGCGCCTACTGTGGCTGGCCACGATGCTCGTGCTGGGACGCGAAGCCGCGGCCGAATCGCTTCATGCCGAGGACATCGGCCAGGGAGCGGAAGCACCTGAGGCGCCGCGCGATCTGGAGTTCGATACCGAATTTCTGCAACGCCGCGGCATCGACCCGAAGATAGCCGAGTACTTCCGCCAGGCGCCGCGCTTTGGTGCCGGCAAGCAACGGGTATCGCTATCGGTCAATGGCCAACGACGCGGCGAGTTGGACGTGCGATTCGATGAAGAGGGGCAGCTGTGCTTCGATGCCGCGTTGCTCGATAAGGGACGCCTGCGCCTGCCCGATTCGTTCCCGCTTCCCGTGGCTGGGGCAGACTGCATCGATTTCGTCACGGCCTGGCCACAGACGGGCTTCGAACTGGATCCAGCCACGGCCGTGGTGGGATTGGTGGTGCCAACCGATGCGTTGAGCGCGCGCGTGGACCCGCTGCCCGACTATGCCGGCGGCGGCGTCGCCGCCTTGCTCAACTACGACATAACCGCCAGCGATAGCCGTTTCGGTAGTGGGTCGAGCCGGTCGCTAGCGGCCAATACCGAACTGGGCTTCAACGCTGGCGACTGGATCGTGCGCAGCCGCCAATCGTTCAGTTCCGGCGACTCGTCCAGCCGTTTCGACACGCTCTACAGCTATGCCCAACGCAGCTTCGTCAACCAGCGCAAGATACTGCAAGCGGGGCAACTCAGCATCAACAGCCCGGTATTCTCCGGCGCGCAGATCATCGGCATGCAGGTGCTGCCGGAAACCGCACTGATCGATAACGCGCCGGGAGCGGCGCTGGTGGAAGGCATCGCCGAATCGCAAGCGCGGGTCGAAGTACGGCAAAACGGCGCCCTGCTCTACAGCACCGTGGTGCCGCCGGGGCCTTTCGCATTGGGTGATCTGCCCCCCTTGTCGAACGGCCTGCCGTTGGAAGTGACCATAGTGGAAGCGGACGGCCGCCAGCGGCAATTCACCGTGCCCGCCGCGGCCCTGCTGCGTCCCAGCCGAGCCTCGGAAGGCCTGTCGTTTGCCGTGGGACGGGTGCAACCCTGGGGCGACCGTAGTGCCGACGGCGGCGTCACGCCCTGGGTGGTGAGCGCAGCCCGCGGTTGGGCGTTGGGCGATGATGTTCGACTCAGTGGCGGCGCGATGGGTGCGCAAGGCTATCAAGCCGCCGGCTATGGTCTGGATGGCCGTGTGGATGATTGGAACTTCAGCCTGCGGCACGTACGCGCGCACTCGCGACAGGCACGCGTCCGCGGCGACCAAGTCAGCTTGGCAGCCAGTTGGATGCTCAGATCCGGACTTTCGTGGAGTGCGTCGTTGCAGCAGCGCAGCGGCGGTTACCGTGAACTCCAGGAAAGCCTTTACCGCAGCGATGACGCCGATACGCTCACCCATGCCAGCCGCCAGTTCACGACTCATCTGAGCTGGGGAGGCACCAAGGTCGGCCGGTTTACCACCAGCTATAGCCGTTCGCTGCAAGCGGGAGGCAACTACCAGGATCGCGCACTGCTTTCGTGGAGCCGGCAGTTCGGCGGTGTCACCGCCAACCTCAACGGGCAGTGGAGCCTCGGTAACACGCGGAATACCTCATCGTTGTCGGACCGCCATGCGATCTACGCGTCGCTAAGTGTCCCCTTGGGTCGCAGCCGGTTGCGCCTGACCGCTAACGATCGCGACGGCAATCGCCGCTATGGCGCGAACTACGCCGCGCAAATCAACGACCAGCTGAGCTACAGCGCATCTGTGCAGCGCAATGCGCAGCGCGGGACGCAAGATGTGTCGGCGAACGTCAATTGGCTGCCGCGCTACGCTCAAGCAGGACTGGGCTACACGCGGTACGGCTCCGGCGGACAGTTCCGCACGGGCAGTTTGCGCGGTGGCGCGGTATTCCATCGCGACGGTGCGACCCTGTCGCCGCACCCAATCCAGGACACATTCGGCATTGTTCGCCTGAGCAAGCCGCAGGCCGGCGTCAAACTCAACACGCCAGGCGGCACCGTGTGGACGGATGCTTGGGGACGCGCGGTGATCGCCCAGCTGCCCGCGTTCCAGCGCAGCCAGGTCGATGTCGACACCAAGACGCTTCCGCGCAACATTGACATCGACAATGCTGCCGCCGATCTGCTGCCAAAACGCGGCTCGGTGCACCGGCTGGATTTCGGCTTGTCGCAGAACCGCCGAGTGCTGCTGCAAGTGCTCGGCAGCAGCGGCCAGCCTTTGCCCAAGGGCAATGTCGTCGCCAACGACGCGGGTGAGTTCGTCACTGCCGTCGGCAAGAACGGCGAGGTCTACCTGGCAGGCGCCAACCTGGAGGGTCGTTTCACTTCCTACGACACCGAAGGAGCGGCTTGCGCCCTGTCGTATCGCCTGCCCGAGCTGCCAGACCCTGATCAGTACTACGAGACCGCAGACGCGCGATGCGAACCGCTATGAAAAATACATGTCGCCGAATCACCCAGCTCGCGCTTTCACTGTTTGGAATGGCGGCACTGGTCGCGCCCGCGTGGGCGGCCGAGTGCCAGCTCCAGATCAGCGAATCCGAACTGGATTACGGCAGCCGCACCCGAGCCGAACTGATCGGGGAGCGTTATCACCGTGATGCGTCGCCGCTGCCGCCGCGGCAGGTGATGTTGACGGCGGTCTGCGATCAGCCCTCGTCGATGGCGTTCTTCTATCGCGGCGTGGCCGCGGACGAAACGCGCTTCCGCTTCGGCGATGGCGATTTCACGTTGCACGTCGATCAAGCTCTCGTAGACGGTGAACCCGTCATGCTAGGCCAGGTTGGCGCCAGCGACGATGCTCCGATGCAGGCGGACATGGCGAAGGCATTGCAGCCGCATCATGGCGTCATGCCGATGCGGGACGGACAGGCCGCGATCGGTAAGCGCTTCTCCGCCCGCATCGTGGTGCAGCCCAGCATCAAAGCGATCGCTCCATTGCGCGAAGAAACGCTTTGGCACGAAACGGGCTATTTCGAACTGGTGACGCCATGAAGCAGATCGGCACCCTTGCGTTTCTATGTGCAGGCCTGTTGTCGTCCTGGCCGGCGCGTGCCGACAATCGCCACGCCGAGTTCTCGCTGCGGCTGTCGCTAACGCCGTCCGCGTGCCGGCCCAGCCTTTCCGGCGGTGGAACGATCGACTACGGCGAGATTCCCGCGTCGCAGCTGAGCCGAACGGCGCAGACTGCGCTCTCGGCCAAGGCCATCACGCTATCGGTGGATTGCGACGCGGCAACCTACTTCGCGCTGCGGTTTATCGACAATCGTGCGGCGGGCGACGGGTCGCCGGATTTCAGTTTGGGCGAAAGTAATGACCGGCCGGTCGGCGCCTATCGAGCGAAGATCCTGCAGCCGTTTTCGGAAGCATCGCCGCTGGCACTCCTGCGCAGCGATGACGATGGCGCGCTCTGGCAAGAAGACAGCGCCGAGATCGCTTCCGGAGTACTGTACGGTTTCGCTCTGCCGGGAAAGACGCTTCCCGGCGCTCATTCGCGCGTGACCACGGAACTACAGGTACAAGCGCAACTCGCGCCCCGCGACAAACTTCCTGAAGCAGCCAACCTGGATGGCTCGGCTACGATTGAAGTGATTTACCTCTAGCGCGTTGTTGTCGTAGGAGCGCCGTCTCGGCGCGAGCTTTTGATCGCTGGGAAAGAGCTCGCGGCGGGACGCCGCTCCTACAAAGGCAAACGCTCATGCTTCTGTAGGAGCGCCGTCTCGGCGCGAGCTTTGACCAGGTTCGTTGTTGAGGAGCTTTTCGCTTCTATCGCGGCCTGACAGGAAGAGCTCGCGCCGAGACG
>NZ_JAVGJT010000053.1:0-1507 GCF_040948865.1 Pseudoxanthomonas sp. UTMC 1351
AACGTCGCGACTCACGTCGCTCCCACAACGAAGATTCTCCCGGCGGAAAATCAAGAGCTCGCGGCGGGACGCCGCTCCTACAAAGGCAAAAACACAGAGGCAAAAATGGATGGGCAAAAAAAGGCCGGGGCAGCCGCCCCCGCGGCTGCCCCGGCCCCGGTACCGTCAGAACAACTCGACCGTACCTGCACCCATGTTCTGCTGCGCGACCGGTTTGTGCGGGGCGCGTTCCCACTCGCCGCGCTGGTCACGCAAGCGGCTGCCGATGTGGCGCAAAGCGGACAGCAGTTCTTGATCCATGGTGCCGCCGCTGCGGTGTAGCAGCTCTTGCAGTGCGACCGCTTCCCGGTTGATGGCGGTCAGGCGATCCAGATGGGTCACCGCGCTGCCCAGCGACTGTGTGGCGATGTCTTCGAACTGCAAGGCGCGAACCGCTTCGGCGACGCTGGTATCGATAGCGTGGCCGCACTGGGATATCTCGCGCATGCCATCGCCCAGCGAGGCGTTGATGGCGGCAACCTGGTTCAGCATGTTCGCCGCCTCGCCACGCGCTTCGCGGGAACGGTCCAGATCGCGCGATGCCATGTGCGAGACCGTGTCGCGGACCTTGGAGATGGATTCCTTGGAACTGTGCGCCAGCTTGCGGATCTGTTCGTTGAAAGCGGTCGAACGCTCGGACAGGTTGCGCACTTCGTCGGCGACCACCGCGAAACCGCGGCCAGCTTCGCCTGCGCGCGCCGCTTCGATGGCGGCGTTCAGCGCCAGCAGGTTGGTCTGGTCGGCGATCGATTTGACGTCTTCCAATAGCGAGAAGATGCCATCCAGGTGCTGCGCCATTTCATCGATGTGATGCACGGTAGTGGTGCTCTGGCCGCTGACCTGTTCCAGCGCTTCCACCAGCTGCTCCATGCGCTGGCTGGCGTTCTGCGCGAAGCGCGCCACGTCCACGCCGGCACGGTCGCCGTCGCCATTGCGGTCGACGATGCGCGAAACCACCGAACTCTGTTCACGCGACTTGCGGCTCATCGCATCGAAGCTCTGGCCCAGGCCGCTGACGGCCTCGCGAATCAGTTCGCGGGCGCGGTCTATTTCATGGCGCGAACCTTCGATCTCGTTGTTCACGAAGCGGCGCAGCTCGGTCAGCAGTGCGTCCTGTTCGCGAATCACGGTGACCTGTTCGGTCGAAGGGTGATGCGTGCTCCATACCGACAGGAAGGCGAAGATCAACCACGCCAATGTCATGGTGGTCAGAATGGCCCAGCGCATGGGCGCCGGCCAATCGGACGCGACCGCCACAGGAAACAGCAAGGTCAAGATGAAGGGTGCCGCCAGACGAACCAGAATGCGCGAATACATTGGGTGTTCTCTTATGAAGCTCACCTGTGGTATCGGCCGCAGGCATGTTGTCTTTAGCAGGGAAAGTGGATGAATCTGGTGTCGCGGAGGAATTGTTGTGGTGTGCTCGGGTCGACTTGATGCTTCCTTGTGGGAGTGGGGGGGGGGGGGG
>NZ_JAVGJT010000054.1:0-9511 GCF_040948865.1 Pseudoxanthomonas sp. UTMC 1351
GACTGCGCCGCCATTTGCAGCAGGCGCTCGGCGATGCGTTCCAGCGGCAGGACTTCCTGCGTGGCACCCAGGCGCACGGCGGCGCCGGGCATGCCCCAGACGACGCTGGTGGCTTCGTCCTGGACCAGTGTCGGTGCACCGGCCTGGGAGATTTCCAGCAGGCCGCGGGCGCCGTCGTCGCCCATGCCAGTCAGGATGGCGCCGATGGCATTGGCTCCGGCGCTGCGTGCGACGGAGCGGAACAGTACGTCTACCGCGGGCTTATGCCGGTTGACCGCCGGACCATCTTCGATGCGGCAGCGCCAGCGGGCACCGTCGCGGATCACGCTCAAGTGGCGGCCACCGGGCGGCAGATACGCGTGGCCCGGCAGGATGGCTTCGCCTTCAGTGGCCTCACGCACGGCCATGGCGGAATGGCGGTCCAGGCGCTCGGCGAATGCACGGCTGAAACCGGCCGGGATGTGCTGGGTCATCACGATGGCCGGCGCATCGGCCGGCATCTGTTCCAACACCACCCGCAACGCTTCGGTACCGCCTGCGGATGCGCCGATCGCGATCAGGCGGTCGGTGGTGCGGAAGCGCAGGGAAGATGCGGCGGCAGGCATGGGAGGCAGTACCGCGTCCACGCTGCGCTTGGGCGCATTCATCCGCGCCAGCGGGCGCACCTTGGCGCGTGCGGCGGCTTTCACCTTCGCGACGATTTCATCCGCGTAGCTTTGCAGGCCGTTGGCGACATCGAGCTTGGGCTTGGAGATGAAATCCACCGCGCCCAGCGACAACGCTTGCAATGTGGTATCTGCTCCGCGTTCTGTCAGCGACGAAATCATCACCACCGGCAGTGGATGCAGGCGCATCAGGTTTTCCAGGAACGCCAGCCCGTCCATGCGCGGCATTTCCACGTCCAGCGTGATCACGTCGGGGTTGAGGCGTTTGATCTTCTCGCGCGCCAGCAACGGATCGGCCGCGGAGCCGACTACCTCGATACCCGGATCGGCCGACAGGATTTCGGTCAGCAACTGCCGCACCACCGCGGAGTCGTCGACGATCAATACTTTGCAAGGCGTATTGCCGGACGCCACGTTCATGAGAACAGCTCCATCAGAACAACTCCACGCCGCCGGTGACCGGGGCTTTAGACAGACGTGCCCGGATCGCCGATTCTGTCGCCAGAATTTCGGCGTCGTGAGCGTGCGGCATGCGTTGGACCACCACGCGTCCGGTACGCGGGAAAAACCACACTTTGCGGGGGTGGATGCCGCGCAGGTCCTCCGCCACCACCGGAATGCGTTCGGCATCCAGGTACTGGCGAACGAACTCAGCGTTGCGCGTGCCCACCGGATTGCTGGTGAAGCCTTTCAATACGTTGCCGCCGCCGAAAACCTTGGCTTCCAATCGGTTGCGCGCGGCACCGCGCTTGAGCAGGTCGTTGATCAGCAGTTCCATTGCGTAGCTGCCGTAGCGTGCGGGCGCGCCATCGCCGACCTGGCCGTCGGGCAACATGAAATGATTCATGCCGCCTAGCTTTAGCAGCGGATCGCGCACGCAAGCCGCCACGCAGGATCCCAACACCGTCACCAGCGCCATGTCGCTATCCACTACCAAGTACTGCGTGGGCAGCAGCTTGGCGGCAGGCGTCTGGAAGCGCGCATCGTGGTAGCGCAGCACGCTGTCGGTTTCGGCGAGCGCGGAAGCGGCTTTCATAGGTTCACGCTCGTTCTGAGCACGCTCATCGGATCGTCCTCATGCGCGTGCCGCGCGGCGGTACAGCGTGCGGCCGCAGGGCTGGATGATGTCGCCAGCGTGCAGATAGTTTTCCGAATGACCGGTATAGAGCAGGCCGTCATCGACCAGGTGCGGCACCAGCCGCGACAGGATGCCGCGCTGAGTGGGCTTGTCGAAATAGATCATGACGTTGCGGCAGAACACCGCATCGAACGGACCACTCACGTCATAACGCGGTGTCAGCAGGTTGAGCTGGCGGAAATCGATCAAATTGCGCAGCGCCGGATTGACCCGGCAGAAACCGGCATTGGGGCCGGTGCCGCGCAGGAAGTAGCGCTTACGCAGGTTTTCACTCAGGCTGGCAATGCGCTCCAGCGGATAGACGCCGCGCTCGCCAGTGGCCAGCACCTGGGTATCGACGTCGGTGGCGAGTATGCGCACCGGCGGATTGAGTGTGCCGTAGGCCTCGCACGCGGTGATCGCCATCGAATACGGTTCTTCGCCGGTCGACGAAGCGCAGGACCATAGCTTCAGCGGACCGTTGTTGGCACGGCCATGCAGTTCTTCACGCAGTTTGTCGAAATGGTGCGGCTCGCGGAAGAATGAGGTCAGGTTGGTGGTCAGCGCGTTGGTGAACGCCTGCCATTCGTCGCCGCCATCTTTTTCCAGCTGGTCCAGATACTCGCGGAAGCTGCGCAAGCCCAATGCACGCAGCCGGCGAGACAGTCGCCCATAGACCATGTCGCGTTTGCCGTCCGCCAGCGCGATGCCGGCGCGCTCGCGAATCAGTTCGCAGACACGGCGAAAATCGCGGTCGCCGAATTCGAATTCGCGTTCACCGGCGGCGCGATGCTCGTCGCTGACCGGCGAGGCGGGTGGGGTCCGTCGTGCGGGCGAAGCCGGTGCGGTGCTGCGGGAGGTGACGGACATCGGGATCTCGTTGGCGGTAAAACGGTATGCGGTTAGCGGAGAATCGCTTTCCCTTCTCCCTCCGGGAGAAGGTGGCGCGCAGCGACGGATGAGGGCATGAGGTGTCCGCTTGTAGCAAAGGCCAATGGCGAGTCATTGCCATTCCCTCATCCGCCCCCGTATCAAGTACGGGGCAGGCTCTTCGGGCACCTTGCTTTACACCCCGGCCCTGCGTAGCACGCAGGGCGTTCAGACATGCACGAGCCAATGGCTCGTAAGCCGCATGTCTTCACCCCAAGGGGAGAAGGGAAAAAGCGTGGGCTCCCTCGTGCTTCAGAACTCCTGCCAATCATCGCCATCAGCCAATGCTGGCTCGGCCACTGGCTTGAGCTTGGCCGGTGCCTTGGCCGCGACAGGTTTGTGCGAAGCAACTGTCGCCTTGGCGGGAGCGGTGGCCGGCGCACTGGCATGCGTCAACTGAAACACCGCCACCGTCTGCGCCAGTTCGGCGGCTTGCTCCTCCATGCTGCGGGCGGCGGCCGAGGCTTCTTCCACCAGCGCGGCGTTCTGCTGGGTCGTCTCGTCCATCTGGGTGATGGTCTGGTTGACCTGCTCGATACCGGCGCTTTGTTCCTGCGAAGCGGCACTGATCTCGGCCATGATGTCGGTCACGCGCTGCACGCTGGCGACGATCTCGCCCATGGTCTGGCCGGCCTTGTTCACCAGCGCCGAACCATCAGCCACCTTGTCCACCGAGTTCTCGATCAGGCCCTTGATCTCCTTGGCCGCGTTCGCCGAACGCTGCGCCAGGGTGCGCACTTCCGAGGCGACCACGGCAAAGCCGCGGCCTTGTTCGCCGGCACGCGCCGCTTCCACAGCCGCGTTCAAAGCCAGGATGTTGGTCTGGAAGGCGATGCCGTCGATGACCGAGATGATCTCAGCGATCTTCTTGGAAGACTGTTCGATCTCGCGCATGGTGACGACCACCTGGCCGACCACTTCGCCACCTTGCGAGGCGACACCGGCGGCGCCGATGGCCAGCTGATTGGCCTGGCGAGCAGAGTCAGCGTTCTGGCGCACGGTGGAGGTCAGTTCTTCCATCGAGGCGGCGGTTTCTTCCAGATTGGCGGCTTGTTGTTCGGTACGACGGGACAGATCGGTATTGCCGGAGGCGATTTCGCCGGCGGCAGTATTGATGGACACCGACGCACCCTGGATGCGTCCAACAATATCGGTCAGCTGCGCGACGGTGGCGTTGGCGTCATCGCGCATGCGGGCGAACACGCCGTGGAAATCGCCGTCCATGCGCGCGGTCAGGTCGCCGCGGGCGATGGCCTGCAACAGGCGGGAAGCCTCGGCCAGGTTCTCGTCGGTGGTTTCCATCAGCTGGTTGACGCCCTCCACCATGTCGCGGAAGTCGTACTGGTACTGCGACACATCGCCACGCACCGAGAAATCGCCCGCCGCGGCGGCCATCGCCAAGCGCTTGATTTCGGCATTGATGTTGGAAAGGTTCGTCTTGGTGGCATCCATGGCTTCGGTGATCTGCGCTTTCTCACCAGGCAGGCGATCCATGTCCACCGACAAGTCGCCAATGGCATAGCGCTGCATGACTTCCACCGCGCGCATCTTCACCGCGATATGCGAACCGACCAATGTGTTGGTGTCGTGCACCATGCGGCCGTAGTCGCCTGGGAAAGCGGTCTCATCCATGCGGTAGCTGATCTGGCCTTCGTCATGGCGCGTGGCCATCTCGCCTTGGGCCTCGATCACCGACTGCACCTGCGATTGCATGCGCTGCATGGCGGCCATCAACTGGCCCACTTCGTCCTTGCTGCTGACATCGATCTTGCCGTCCAACTTGCCGTTGGACACATCGGTGGCCACACGCACCGCTTCGCCGACCGATTTGGCGATGGCACGCGCGAAGAACCAGGCCAGCGCCAGGCCGCCACCAATGCCGGCCAGCAGCATGATGAGAATCAGGGTGCTGGAAGCCGCGAAGGTGCTGTCGGCTTTTTTCCCTGCGGCCACGGTCTGGTTGTCGACCTCGGTGATCAGCTTGCCTAGCGAGGCGGAAGCCTTGGCGTGCAGCTGGTAGGTGGTGCCGATGAAGGAATCGATCGCGTCGTCCTCCAACTGCAACTCCAGCATTTCGTTGACGTCCTGGTAGGACTGATGCGCCTTCTTCCAGTCGGCGACGAAGGCGTCGTACAGCTTGCGTTCCTTCTCGGATTGGATCAGTGGCTTGTATTCGCCCACTTCCTTGTTGATCTGTTCGGCGATCTTGCCGGCGCGGGTACGCGCATCGGCTTTCACGCCGTCGCTGGCGCGAACCATCGTGGTGAAAGCAGTGCTGCGGTATTCACCCAGCAGGCCACGCAGATCCCCGGCGATCTTGACGCTGGGCAGCGTGTTCTGCGCCATGTCAGACGTAACGCCATTGAGGGAGTTCAGGCCGAAGAAAGCCGAAATGCCCTGGGCGAGCATAAGCACGAGTACGACACCGAAGGCCAACATCATCTTCGTTGTCAGTTTGAGGTTCTTGATCCGCTGCATGAAATCGATTCCTGTTCGTCGGCGCAGGCAGGCGCCATCCACATCGGGACGACCGAAAGGCGGGACGCAGGCGTCCCGCCGGAGTTGCGGCTTAGCGCATCGTGGCCAGCTTCAGATTTGACGGTGAGTTGACGACGATTTCCGCGCGTGAGTTGTCGCGCTGGATGTCGCCGATCACGCACACGTCCTTGCCTTCCAGGGTTTCTGGTGCCGGCTTGAACTTGGCGCGGTCAGCGCCTGGAATGGTGGCGGTGAAAGTATGGCGCGGGAAATTTCCGCCCATGTACAGGAACGTCGGCGTGCCTTCGGAATTTTCCGCGAAGCGGGCCTTGCCCACCTTGCCGCAGACCACGCCGGGCTTGCCGGCGAAACGCACGGCCATGTCGGCGGGAATGGCATTGTTGACCTGCGACTGGCCCACGGCGGGCGAAGCAGGCATCAGTGCGGCGGCGCCGGCGACTGCGATCGACAGGATCAGTGCGGAGGTGATTTTCATTGTGGTAACTCCATGTTCGGTGTGTACGGAAGGACGGTAGGGGGAGAACTCATGCCTCTCATCGGCGGGGCGGGGGAGAACTTGAGTGGACGAAAGCCGAAGGGGAGGGTTGGAGGGTGGTGATTGATACGTGCGTCACGTTTTCTTTCGGGGTGGCGTTCCCCGTGTGCATGGCGTCGGCGGGCCGAGGCGGCCGTAGCGTGCGCTGTGCGCACGACTTGGAGTTCCGCCTCATTTCGCTGCTTTTTCGTTCTTGGCGCTGGCGCGGCGGGTTCACCGGCGCGGGTGATTTACGCGCTGCCGCGGGCGTCACTTGTTCTTTGCTCGTGCAAAGAAAAGTAACCAAAAGAAAGCACGCCCTGGCGGTGCGCCCCTTCGGGGTACGTGTCGCCGGTGGGAATTTTCGGAAGGCACATCCATGTGCCTGCCGAAAACGCCGCGCGTCCTGCGCGGCGCCCCAAGGGGTTGTACCCACCGGCGCCACCGCGCCTTAAAGGGGACCCGAGAAGCCAAAAGCAAAAGCGACAGCACCAGCAAAGGCGAAGAGCAACGAGCAAAGACAAGGGGCAAGGGCAAGGCAAAAGCAGTCGCTTAGTTTTCTGCTGCTGCTGCTGTTGCTGTTGCTTTGGCTCTTGATCTTCGGGGCCCCCGTTAAGGCGCGGCAAGCGGGACGGGTAAAACCCCGCAGGGGCGGCGCACAGGATGTGCGTCGTTTTCGGCAGGTACATGGATGTACCTTCCGAAAATTCCTGGCCCGATTGCGAACCCGAAGGGCGCGCTGCCCGGGGCGTGTTTCTTTTGGTTACTTGTTCTTTGCACGAGCAAAGAAAAGTGACGCCCGCGGCAGGCGCGTAGATCGTCAATCCAGGTGAACCACCCGCGTCAGCGCCAAGATACAAAAAAAGCGTTACGGATACGCCACCAAGACGCTGACTTTCAAGTCGTGCGCACAGCGCATGCTACGAATGCCAAAAAACTAACTAACCGCCGCCGTGTCCAGTACATTCCTCGCAATGTAGTCATTGTTCTGCAGCCACTGCTCCAACTCCGCAGCCCTAAGCGGCTGCGAGAACAGATAGCCCTGCAGGATCGGAAAACCGTTCTCGGTCAGGAAGCGATGCTGCGCCGCGGTTTCCACGCCCTCGGCGACCACCTTCATGTGCAGGCTCTCGCCGATGCGCAGCACCGAGGTGGTCAGCGTGCGTGCGATGGCGCTGGTTTCGATGTCGCGTACGAAGCTCTGGTCCAGCTTCAGTTCGTAGATGGGCAGCCGGTGCAGATGGCTGAGACTGGAGTAGCCGGTGCCGAAGTCGTCCAGTGACAGGCGCACGCCGGTGACGTAGATGGCTTCGATGTTCTCCAATACATCCGGGTCCGGATCCAGCATGACGCTTTCGGTGATTTCCAGTGTCAGGTCGTCTGGCACCAGGCTATGTTCGTCCAGGATGTCGGCGATCTGCCGGGCCAGCTCGCGGTCGCGGAAATTGATGGCCGAGATATTGACGGATACGCGTGGGACCTCCACGCCGCGCCGGCGCCAGTCGGCCAGCTGCGCGCAGGCTTTTCGCAGCACCCACAGGCTGAGTTCGGAGATCAGGCCGCACTCTTCGGCCACCGGTACGAAGCGCGACGGCGGCACCGTGCCTGTCTCCGGATCGTGCCAGCGCAACAATGCCTCCACGCCATACAGATGTGGGAATGCATCTCCGCTGATCTGCGGCTGGAACTCCAACTGCAGTTGGTCCAGGCGCAGCGCGTCGCGCAACGCGGTTTCCAGCGAGACGCGCTCCTGTGCGACTCGATTCATCTCGCCGCTGAAGAAGCAGAAGCTGCTGCCGCCCTCGCTCTTGGCGCGGTGCATGGCCATGTCGGCGTGGCGTACCAGCAGTTCGATGTCGCGGCCGTCGTCAGGGAACATCGCTACGCCAATACTGATGCTGGGATGCAGCGTCATCATGCCGACGGCGGTCGGCGCGGCGATGGCGCCCAGCAAGCGTTCCGCCACGCTGCCAGCTTGTTCGGCGCTGCACTGTGGCAGCACCGCGACGAATTCGTCGCCCGCGTGGCGGCCGACGATGCTCACCCCGGGCAATTCCGCATTCAAGCGGGCAGCGACGTCGCGCAGCAGTCCGTCGCCTGCGGCATGGCCCTGGGTATCGTTGATACGTTTGAAACGATCCAAATTTATGAACAGCACTGCCGCGGTGCCGTTGAGCTGCGCGACGTTGGCCAGCGACTGCTCGGCCTTGGCGCTGAACATGATGCGGTTGGGCAGAGCGGTCAGCGTGTCGTAGAAAGCGAGCTGGTGCACGCGTTCGTTGGTCTGTTCGCGTTCCAGCGCCAGCGCGCACAAGTGCTGGCAGGTGCTGACCAGTTGCGCGTGAAGCTCGTCCGGTCCACGTGATTCGCGGTAGTAGAACGACACCGTGCCCAGCACGCGGCCACTGCTGGATTTGATGGGATTGCTCCAGCAGGCGGCGAAGCCCAATGGCAGCAGCAAGTGCCGGTACTCGGCGCATAGCGGTTCGGTGGCGATGTCGGTCACCAGCACCGGGCGCCCGCGCCAAGCGGTAGTGCCGCAGGAACCTGCACGTGGCCCGATGCCCATGCCGTCGACGGCTTGCAGCAATGTTCCCGGCAGACTGGGGGCGGCCAGTGGACGCAGCCGGCCTTCGTTGTCGACCGCGGTGATCAGCGCGACGACTTCCGGCGCGATGTGCTCCACTTCGCGGCAGATCAAATCCATCACCTCCGCCGTCGGCCACTCATGGACCATGGCATCCAGCGCTTTGTGATGCAGCACCTGATGCATCTTGGTCTGGGTGATGTCGCTGAGCACGCTGACCAGGCCAATCAGCTTGCCTTCGTCGTCGTGTACCGGGTTGATGGCCGCGGAAACCCACAACGGCCGGCCGTTCCGGGCATATAGCAGCACTTCGGTCTGCAGGCCTTCGCCGGCCTTGATGTGGGAAGCGATAAGTTCGCCGAGGCCCGGATCGGTGTGCGGCCCGGACAGGATGTCCGTGGGCTTGCATCCCCGCAGGTCCTCCAGCTCGTAACCGAGCATGCGGGTGAAGCCGCTGTTGACGTACACCACGTGGCGGTCGGGATCACTGACGAAGATCGCGTTATCGCTTTTGTCCACGACAAAAGACAGTTGCTGCAAGCGTTGCTGTTGCCGTTGCTGCTCGCTGGTATCGCGGACGAACGCGGTATAGAACACCCGACGGCCCAGGACAATGCGCGACATCGATACCGACGCGGCCAGGTGATTGCCATCCAGCCGCATCACCACCACGTCGACGTTGCTGCCTACCAGCGACTGCTCGGAGATGGAAGCGGGGTGGCCCAGGTGCGCGGGATCGGCGGCAGGGCAGAGCAGTCTGTCCAGCGCAACGCCCAAGACCTCGTCGCGATGGCAGTCCCAGAGCTGTTCCGCCGCCCTGTTGAACAGCAGTACCTGATGACGGTGATCGGTAACGATTACCGCATCGACGCATTGTTCCAGCGTCTGCGACAAGAATTCCTGGACCTCGTCCGATGCCGTCTCCTGAGGTAACGGTGTCATTGCGCGGCGCGGCATGCGGATCCTTCGCGCAGGCGAACTGCGTGTTGATGGCAATGACAGGGGGCTATGGGTGATTCGCTCATCTTTTGCCCGTCGGAATCACATCAGAGTCGTTATCGACCGTACGACCGAAGACTTGAATACGCTTTCGGAAGGCGCCGAGATCGTGGTGGGACAACCCGCTTTTTGTAGGAGCGGCGTCCCGCCGCGAGCTCTTCCCATCAGATCGCGACAAAAGCGAAGAGCTCGCGGCGGGA
>NZ_JAVGJT010000055.1:0-8711 GCF_040948865.1 Pseudoxanthomonas sp. UTMC 1351
AATTGGTATGCGATCCGTCTGATTAATGCCAAGTACGTGTCCAAGACGTGCAGTGGCCCCGGAAGAAGCGACCGCAACGCTCCGGAAAGCTGGTTATCCATGTAAAGCTCACGCGATCTCTGGACCGCCAGGAAGAGCGCAGCCTTCGGCGGATCGAGGAAGAACAGCGTGGCGACGCTTTGTGGCGGCGCTTTATAATGAGGAGCGTCCCCACACCGCACCGGCAGGGAAAACCTCGGAAGAATTCCCGCATCTGATAGGCAGCCTTAAAGCGACCTTGCGAGACGCGTTCGTCTCAATCCGGAACGCGTTCGCGCATGAATCGACACGTAGCAACAGCGATGGCGCGGTGGATTCTGTTGTGCTCAGGAATGGTCGCGATCGGGTCTCTTGGACTCCAGAACAACGGGCGGCGATTTCCAAGTAATGAGTTGGTCTGGCGATTTTGTCGGCCTGAATCGAGCTTTGAGGTCTGGTCAGGTTCTGTCTCCTGAACAGCAGGCGTGGGACGCTGCCATGTCCTCTGCGCTCCGCTCAGCGTCTGCCGGCATGCGCTATCAGGGCGAAGTCTATCGCGGATTTCGCCTAGAAAAGGCTGAGCTCAACCGCGTAATTGAGACAAGAAAGTTTCATGAGCCAGCATTCATGTCAGCCACGCCGCATATCGGCTCGGCCACATCCTTCGCAAAGTCAGAGTACGAGGGGCGAGTGCCTGTAATGCTTGTTGTGAAGTGCAATGGCCAAGGTATTGATCTAACCAAGATACAGAAGGCGTCAGCCGAGGGTAACGAAGGCGAAGTACTCTTTGATCGAGGTGCCCATTTCAATGTTCTAGACGTGGTTCTGCCGGGAAAAAGAGCACCTTTGCACAAGCTTACGGTTGAGTTGATTGGCGAGTCAGGCGCGCCGCCGGCCGACGGTAGTTCGTGATCGTGATCCATTCGCTCCCGCGAGTGTCGTGATACAGCACGGCGCTTCGCGAGTCTTTGTGTCCGAGCAACAGCCCAGCCACCACTGAATCGCCCAGGGTCCCGTAGATACTCAGAGTAATCCCCCGCAGATTGGCAGCAGACAGAAGTGGAATTCTTTCGTACCCTGACCCGGGGAGATTCCATGAAGAAGTCCCGCTTTACCGATAGCCTGATCATTGCCGTACTGAAGCAAGCCGAGGCCGGCACCCCGGTGCCGGAGCCATGCCGTGAGCATGACATCAGCTCGGCCACGTTCTACAAGTGGCGCAGCAAGTTCGGCGGCATGGTGCGTCGCTGATGTCCCAACTCAGGGAGCTGCAGGAAGAGCATCGGCGACTGCAGAAGATGTATACGCCGAAGCCCAACTCAGCGCCGGCCTACCATCGTTGACGCCGACCTTGGTCGATATCGCGTATGCATTGCGCGGCCGGGAGGACAAGGCATGGCCCAGCCACGACTCGCTGAGGCCGTAACCATATAGGGCGCAGTATCGAAGAACCTGATTCGGCCCTCGAACGCGGCGTGTACCGCCGTGGCCTACGCGTCGTCTTCTGACACCGGCGTATACAGATTGCCGATCGGCACAGCACCGAATCCCAACACCGAGCTGCCAATGCCACCGGCCTAGGCCGCGTTCCTGCAGGCCGGCGTGGGGATTTTCCGGACGCACACTCATGGGTCGCTTCTACACCCTCTGGTCTATGCCGATACGGATCCGATCCGAAACAGCCGGAGAACCTCCCCGATGGCTGGCCTGGAACGGCCGTCCGTTTCTTATTTGCACGGACCGCCGGTCACGGGCTGTCGCAGCGCGTGCTTGCCGCCGCTTCCGGGTTCAGCCGTCTTGCGCCGACAAGGCGCCTGCTTGCGCGGGCTCCCGCTGACGGCGCTGATAGCGGATATCCAGATACAGGCTATAGGCGGCAGTGAACGCCGGGCACAGGTTCTGCAGCACGCCGACCGCGTCCTGCTTGGTCGAGAACAGGAAATAACTCAGCGCCATGCCGCTGCCGCCCAAGCTCATGTACCAGAACAGACGCGGAATCACTGGCCGCCGGGCCTGGCGCGAGGCCAGAAACTGGACCACCCAGCGCGCACCGAACATCAGCGCGCCGGTCAGGCCAATCAGCTTCCACGGGGTTAGATGCAGGCCGCTCCAGCCAAGCCACAGGAGTTCCTGGTTCATCATTGATATGCCTCTTCAGTCTAAATACCGATCTGGCGCCCCGCCGCCGCCAGGGCCGGGGCAGCAACCGCGCCACGCAAGTCGACCCCCGCTGCGCTTGGCCCTATCCCGTCGATACCGGCGACGCTGATGGCCCCCAGTTTTTGCGACCACCGCCTGCAACATCGCCCTTGTCCAAGCTCAGGTCGGCCACCACCTGCATCAGCGTGCGATTTCCTTCTTCCAAGCTGACGCGGCCGCCTCAATTCGATGGCTTCAGGCCCCGCACCTCTTCGTCCCCTTGTAGAACGTAGTTTCAGAAACCCCATCTTGCCGCAGATCTCGGCGACCGCCGTCTCGAGCTAGCCTGCTTCAACGCAAACGCGACCTGCTCCTTGGTAAACATGACGTCCTCACGGCATGACTCCCAATAAGTCACGCGAACCATTTTGTCGAACCCTCTACTTACCGGCCGCCGGCTTTCCTGGGAGGATCGAGGATGACCGACCTAGCCAGCTATCTAACCTACCCTCTACAAGGCTACGTTGTTCAGAAGCGGAGACGCTGATTTAGTCACCGTAGTTCCTGTCCCGCTGGCCGCAGCGCCATGCTCCCAACAGGTCGGAGCCCGCCTGCGTCAGTCCAATAATCATGCCAGCATACGGCTTTCCAACCTTGTCGTGAGCCGCAATGGCATCAGCAAGGCCATTTGAACGCAACATTTCTAGTTCTTCTAGAACTTTTTCGTTCGGATAGCCCGCTACTTCCAACCGCGTCGGATCCACGCCGGGCACGGCGATCTCGAACTTCTCAAGGAGCCGATAGGTAAGCTCGCAAATATGCATGGCGGGACACCTCGATAGGTTTCTATGTGTAGTGGCATCACGACGTGCTGAAGAGGAGCACTGATGCACGCCATCGGCCGGTGGCTCCGCAAAGCGGTGCAGCTCATGCGACGTTGCCCACCGCGTCTTTTATGATTCGGCGATGCCGATCAGTACTCACCGTCGAGGGACAGAGTAGGCACACCGGTCAGCTCCGGCTCACCTTGCAGCAGAGCCTCAATGAAATGCTGTACGGCAATGTGCCGGGTCAACTCCTCGATCAGCGAAGTGCGATCGTCTTCTTCGCCTCCATGCTCCATGCGCGCCGACAACGGCGTTACAGTCATATCTAAGGGTGTGCGCAACTGCGCGGTAGAGCTGTCAAGTGCCGGAATCATGTGCGTTCAACCTTTTTATCCAAATGGACCAGGTGAGTACGGGTGGCACTGGCTTTCAGCGAGCGCTCCACCGCCACGGTGTATTGCGAAGCGCGTTGCTGCAAAGCCTCGGCGAGGGCCTGTTCGCCGAGCCAAGCCGACAGCTGGCGCAATGCCGGTTCGGCCGTGTCAAGCGCGATGACGTGATCGCCACGTTCGAGCACGGGATAAGGCAACTGGCCGGGCCGCACGCGCAGCGTGTCCTCACCTATGCGCATCTTCAGATGGTCGATGAGCTTGGCACGATCATCGGGCAGGTATAGCGTCCATGCCTCGTCCGTCGCCTCTGCGGGGCCGAGCAAGCAAGCTTGTGCAATCAATGCCGCTTCGATCCTGGCCTCGGCTAGTGCAACGCGAATACGCCCTTCCATCTCCGCGCGGACCTGCGCCTTGAGTCGCACCTCGTCGGCCAGCAGTTCAGCCAGCCGCGGCACCGCCGCTGTCAGGGCCTGCGCCAGGCCTTCAAAATACCCGTCCTGGCACGCTTGCGCATGCAGTTCATCGGCGCGCAGCTGTGCTTGCGCTAAAGTTTGTGCGGCGCGTTTTTCTGCGAACCGTTGCAGCCGTTCTGGACGCTCGGCGCGCCCTAGCGTGCTGGCGGCAATGACGCCATTACGCGCAAAGGGAACGGCAGAATCGGGGATCTTTCTGAACATGAGCCAAGGCCATTGAAAAGCGGATCAGATTGTCGGAAGTGAGTATTGGTTCGGGCACGCCCGGCGGCAATGCGTGAAAGCGCAAGACAATTCGACCACTAAGCCAGGGCGGCAGATGTGGTATTAGCCTTGGAAGGCAGGCGCCGCCCCAGTCGATTAGCGCTTGGCGTGACGACGGCACGCCGCCGTCGACGCGGGTGTGTGGAAACTCGTACTGGAGAAAGGCGTGCACCTGCGGTTCGAACTGTTGGAACAAGCGCTGGCCAGCCAGACGATCACGCCACAATGAACATGCCATCAGATAGGCCGCCGCGGGAATGGCATCCCAACCGTGCAACAGCCGCCGCACCCAGCGCGCCTGATCGGCCGTCACCGATGCAAACGGTGGCAGCGCATACCGATGCACCAGAACCTCGTTAAGCACTGAGCGCCCGTGAGCGGTCAGTGACGGTCCCACATCATGCCAGCCGACCATGTACGAGACGGGATCGTAGAGGACCCGCAGTTTTCGCTCAGCTAGCATCGCGCCGCGCCTGTGGCTTGGGCAGGAGCTTGAGCCTGTCGGTAACGCCTTGAACCCAAGCCGCGCTCTTTTCTTGACCGTGGCGACGAATCAATCCCAGCGCACCTAGCCCGACCAATACGATCATGCCCACCCATATCAGCGACGCCCACCATTGCGGCCCCACCGACGAACGGGAGGGAGTCGCCGTCAACACGCGATTGGGTGCGCCCGCGCTCAGTATCACCGAAATATTCTCATACTCGACATTGGCGAAGGTGTTACGCAAGAAGCGCTTAACTGATTGCACCAGCACCAGTTCGTCGATTCCTGGCTCATGGACGACCACGGCCGCCAAGCGCATGCCATCAGGGACCTGGTTTTGCGATATCCCGCTGCTGGTGCGCAGATCGTAGCTCACGCCCACATGCGCCTTACGCACCCCGGTCATCGCCGCTAATGATTCTTCCAGGCGCTGCTCGATAGCCGAATACAATCGTGCCCGCTCGCTCAAAGGCGTGCTGATCATCGCATCGGCGGGGAACGCCTGCGCGATCTGAGTTGGCGCCTTGCTGGGCAGTTCGTGATGGCGCATCAGATCGATGGCTTGCGCCAAATCGGCATCGGCCACCTCCACAGCATACGAAGCCTTGCCGCCGTTGCGCTTGTGGGCCGCAATGTTGTTATGCAACATCACTGCCACAACTTCGTTGGCCTGCTGCTCGTTCAAGCCTTCCAGCAGCCTTGCCTTTTGGCAACCCGCCAGCAAGAGCAAGCTGGCGGCAAACGCACCCAGTGCCCACTTCGATCGAATGTTCGTCATTGTCCGCTCATGCCAATGCGTTGCAAGTCCAATTAGGACTTCAACAGCGTTTCGGTGCCTTTCACCATGTGACTGACCAGGCTGGAAGTGACCGTCATATCGAGCACATAGTCGTGCAGCTGCGTCTGAAGTCGGAACAGACTTTCGGGATTGCTGGCGACATTGGGGTCGTTGCTGGCCGCCTCGATCGCAGCGCGGCGTTGGCCGGCCTGTACGTAGGCATCGGCCCAGGCCGCCTGAAAACGTTCGCTCAGGGGGGTGGCCTGCTCTAGCGGCGACGCTACTGGCAAATGACCGAGTTGGATGTTTGAAATGTTCATGATCGAGTCCACCGCACTGAAGAATAAAGAAGAGCGCAACGTCCGATCCTGCCCATCGGCAGGGTCAGACTTAGATGTTGCGAGCGTTCTGCTTTTGCATATCCGCCAGGTTCTTGGCCGAGTTTGACTGCAGCATGCGATACAGGTTGTACTCCGACAACGCGGTCTGATACGCCGCCAGCTTCGCCGGGTTAGATGGATCGCCCGGATTGGCGGCGGTGCCGTCACCGGCAAGTTCCAGGAAAGCCTGATCCAGCTTAGCCTTCAGGTCAGCAACGCCGCCGTCAAAGTGCTCGCTGTGCATATCAAGCCAACCGTTCCAACGGGAGCCGTCGTTGCCCTGCGGGCCGCCGTCCCAGTTCAGTGGGGTGATGGAAGCAGATCGGATGGAGTCAGTCATTTCGTTTCCTCTAGATTGGCCGGTACGCTATGCACCGGAGTTGCAAAGCTCCACATACCTCCTCCCATCGAGAGGATCTGTTGCGGCGCATAATGAAAGGAGTTGCCTTTGAGCATGTCGTCCCACAACAGGATATTGATCGAGATGCGGCGGTAGCCCCATTGCTCTAAGAACATCTGGCGGTAGCGGCCCATCGTGTTGAGTCCGGCATCATCCAAGAACGTATCGTTGGAGACGCCGATGCGACGATTGGATACGTCCACGCGCGAGGTGATGCCTCGCGCTCGTAGGTCGTCGCGCACCATCGCCACCAACTCGCGATCACTGACCGCCTCGATGTGCAGATGCTGGGCATATGGCATGGCCGGCGCCAGCAGCGTGCGCGTACGCTCGATATCCGCTGGCCGGCTATCTGGCGCGGCCAGCACAATCTGCGGGCGGGCAGGATCGCGAAGACGGATGGTCACGTAATCGATGTCCGACTCGGTCAAGCGACGGCCTAAGCGTTCGGCTTCGGCGGTGCGCTCGACGAAGACCGCATCGCCTTGCTTACCCAATCGCTCGATAGCGCGCCGACCCCAGGCTACTCCTTGGGCGGTATCGACAAATGCGTACAGGCGCCTATCGCTGCCATATGCAATGGTATAGTCCATCGGCGCACTTTGCAGTTCGGCCTCCAGGGTCGTGACCCGAGTTTCCGGAGCCTGGTGCCGGATCCACACCGCCGTGCCGATCGCCAGCGCTGACAAGACCAAGGCGCCAGCTGCCCACAACCGCCACGAGCTGCGCTCCGGGACCGGCGCCCACTCCGACATCAATGCCTGCGGCAGCGGCGGTTCGAAATCTAGCACCTCGCGAGCCCAGACCTCGTCGGCCGGCCGCACTGCTAGATACACTTCTCCTGCGCGATGTGCCCGCTGCATATCGATCGGCGCGAAGCACCAGCGGCCGGTTTCGTCGGCCACCCCGAGTTGGAGCTCGGGGAGCGGGGCATCGTTGTAAACACCCGCAGGGTCCTCCGATGGGGCATCCACGCGAAGACGGATGATAAAATTGCATTGCGCGCGCTCGTCAGGAACGAAATAGATGTTCTCTGCCCCCGCCAACGTCTGTCCGACATTGCCACTGAGCAGATCTTTCTGCTGACCAACGACAAACACGGCATCGCCTTCGCAAATGGCGTACTCGGCGCCATTGAGCGTGCCGGTCAGTAGTTTTAGCTTCATTTCGAACACGGGTTCCCTCGGAACGCTTATTTCCCAGCCACAATAGTTGGATGCGGCCTCTAGGTGTAAACGGACGCACCCCGCGCGTGACCAGGAAATGTCGCAATTGAGCGGCGGCAACGTCTGCCAGGTGCGGGGTGGCCGCGATGAGGGCGGCGCCTGGTGGCCGACAAAGCACCGAGGATTGAAAGCTTAGGCCCTCCCGTACAACTCCACGCGGCAGTGCGCGCGCAGACAGATGTGGGCCCGACAACGGGCTGCGTTATGCTTGCCGCACTGCACGCTCAGTAGTGCCGCTGCGATGTGGCCGAGGAAGGCGAGCATCTGCGCGCGCATCCGCGCGACAACAGATGCATGAACTACACATCAAAAAGAATCTTACTTTTTCTTTCACTCATAAGTCAGTTGCGGGCCGGCGAAAAGCTGGCCGACGACGTGCGTGAGCAACCGGTATCGCCGCTCGGCCCGACCGCGTATCAGGCTTCAAACATCACCGGTCTAGAGTTGCCAGAATTCAGTGGATGCCTGGTCGGCGGCCCCGATGCGCTGCCTCAAACTCTCGATCGGAATGGCGTCGCAAAGGTAACTATGACGATGGCATCATTACGCGATATCCCGAGCAGCAGATGATGAGACACGGCGCTAGAATTGATACGCATTGGGTACTGGTCTTACCGAGAATTCCTTAGTCCACCACAACCGTCGGACTGCGTCTTCGGGAAAGCGGGGCGGCTACCGGGGCGATGCTTCCAAATCTATCGCCAGAATATTTTTGCAGGCAGCCAGTCGGCATGCAACCCAGACGTTCGACCATTGTGACGAGCGGCGACGACGCGGCAGTGCCTTACCGCAACGTTGATAGTGCCTGCCTCAGTGGTCCGTTTCATGATTATTCGACCTTCGTCAACGGCGGCACCGTCCATTTTCCTTCTAATGCCTCGTCCTTGGGCCAATACAATCGCATAGTCATCACAAACCGCCCTTGAGCGCCGGCAGCCAGTTCGCTTCCTTGCGCTCGCCGGGAGATTCGTTCTGAATCAGCAGCGTGATGCCGCCATCAGAATCCTTCTTTGAAATTCGGCAACATCGGAGATGTTGAACAGATGGCCGTCGATCGGGTTGGCGACCAGCAAACTCGACGGTAGTTCATGCATCGCCAGCGACCAGAACATGTGGACGGGCGGCAGTTTCCTCGGCGCAGGGCGAAGAGAGTAGCGATGTGACCCGTCCAGCTTTTGCCCTTCCGCATCGACACTGTGCACCGGGTATATCGCCTCTTCCTTCGAGTTGCATTGAATCGCCCCGGGTTTCGTAGACACCTCGCAGCCATAAACTATGGCTTAGGCGGAGGTGGTTATGAGCACGAAGCGGTACACCGATGAGTTCA
>NZ_JAVGJT010000056.1:0-8238 GCF_040948865.1 Pseudoxanthomonas sp. UTMC 1351
CGACTCATTGGGCGATCTAACGCCCAGCGAGTACCGTCAACGAGTCGCCGGAAGTTCTACTTTTGAAGTGTCTACTTGACGGGGAAGCTTACGAAATGGTTCGACTAGAATGACTTCGCGCAACCAGCTAGCGGGAAAAGGCGTTCGCCTAGCTATTTCGGGCTGCGGTGAAGAGGGTGGGATCGAAGCCACAGGTCATTAAGGGGTGCGCCGAGGTAATCACTAGTTAGTGCGATTGGACGCGATCGCTAGGTTGCGTGTGGAATTTTCCTAATGCGTGATACGAGTCTCGTCCAGGAATGTTGAAGTAGGTGATCAGCTCCGGAGTTCTTTATCGCGAATGGCGTCAAATAATTGACGAGTATTTCCGATGCCGCATCGATAAATCAAACGAGCAGCTGGTACATACGTTTACCAGAATCTATGTCTTCCATTTGTCTTTCAGTCGAGCTATGTTCTGCAGCAGGTGTTCCGCAGGGGGAAGTTGCTGCGGTTCAATACACGAATTGCCGATGCGGTGGAAATGCGAGACGTCTCATCGAAGGGTCGATGGAACTGATGCTTTTCGACAGAGAAGCGGTTCTGCAGCGGCTTGCGTCATTGAGCACAGAGTCGGATCGTTCTTCTCAAAAGAATATACGCCAAGTTGCCGTTGTAGCGTCTTCTTGCCACGCGGAAACTGCTCCTTTCGCAGCATACTAGGCAACTTTACAGAGATAAGATTCAAAGGCTATCAGTTCTTCCGCTTCTAGCCGAGCAGAGCTTAGGCGCCATCGTTTAACAGTATCTTAGATTTAGGATGTCGCAGAAGCAACGACGATACATTTCAGCTAACGATTTTTACAGGAAGCAACATGGGGAATAAATTCCTTCTGAGGACTTTTTTTTACCTCATTTTCATGTCGGGGATAATGAGTCTGGTATTAGAGCCTGCTCTAGCAGCAGGTCCTTACTTGACTACAGTAGAAGATGTATTTGCCCGTCTTCGAGACTCTAAGGGGCAAGTTACATCTTCCTCCAGCCTTGGTGACACTGTTGACCCATATACAGGAGATCTATCATTCCGCCATATCGACTTGAAGCTGACGGGTGCCGGTCCTGCGATTTCGATTGAGCGTACCTTCGATGTGACCTCAAGGCAAGCTTGGGATTGGCAACACGAACTGCCTTTCGCCGATTGGGAGTTGGCAGTTCCTAGAATAGACAGCAATGTAGTTCTGAAAGGCGGATGGCAAGTGGAAGGTGCATCTCCATATTCGCGCTGCTCGAAATATGGGCCAGCGAAGACCATCACTTGGGGAGGAAGTACATATCGTAGCGATAGGTGGTGGTTTGGTGCTTTCTTGAGCGTGCCTGGCAATGCGCGCCAAGAATTGATGATTCGAGAGCCGTCTAATACCTTCGTCCCAATGCAGTCTATCGCTGGCGCCATCGGTGGATTCAACATTGTCACCGGAGATAATTGGGCGATTACTTGCTTGCCCACAGTAAAAAACGAATCGCAAGGTGAAGGATTTCTTGCGGTTTCTCCTGATGGGACTAAATATTGGTTTGACTGGATGGTGTATTCAAAGCAATCGACTATGCCAAACGCGTGGCCTGTTACATATTTTGCGTTGGTGCCGAGGAGCAAGGCTTCGTTGCTCGCTACCCGTGTAGAAGATCGCTTTGGTAACTACATTACATATAGCTATACAGAGGATAGGCTGACAGGAATCAGCGCGAGTGATGGGCGGGCTGTCAGCATCTACTGGAACAACAATGCACCGCACCGTCAGATCCAAAGAATAGTTGCAAACGAAGGAAAGATTTCTCAGCAAACTTGGACCTACAGTTATTTCCACCAGAATGATGTTCGAACATCGTTGACTGGGGTGACGCAGCCGGACATGAGTGGATGGATAATTAATCTTAGACAAATAACAAACACTTGCGGCGGGGCTAATGAGCCCGAGCCGTACTGTTCATTCAACTATGAAGACAATGGAAGGGTTGGGCAGATTACTGCGCCATCTGGATTGACGGGAATGTATCGTATTAAGGGTGTGGCAGGTGCAAGAAATGAGGCTTACACGGTCGCTTCTCCTCCGGTCAAATATGCTGTTGCCGATCCCGCTGTGCAAGAGTTGGATCCCATCTATCTTGATTGGACGGCTTTTGACGACAGTCCACATGTTGTAGAAAAACGTCTGGCAGGACCTGGGATCAACGAGCAGGTAACTCGCTATTGGTACAAGTATTCGGCTACGGAGATGAAGGCATATACGATGCATCCTGATCTCTCTTTGAATATCCAGTACATGGATGCCGCATGGAGAAGCCCAACGGAAGGGAAGCCGTTGCGTGTTGAGTATTACAGCCCGCTGAGCGCCGTTCCAACATGGCCAGCGCTGCCTAATCCTATTTACGCTCCCATCAGAACTGATACATATCAGTTTGGCAGCCACCCAAAAAGAATCGGTTCAGTACCACGCGCGTATGCAAATACGTACGCAATGGAGTACTACTGGCCATTGAAGAAGCGCACTATCTATCAGGATGGTGTGACGTTTATTGCAGAAGTTACTTCTTTCGATGCTATTGCGCGACCGCTTTCGATAATAAACTCGAACACTAACCTCAGCACCAAGATTAACCAAGTGGAATACCATGATGATCCGACGCTATGGGTGTTGGGACAGGTCAAGCGGGCCTTAGTCGACGGCGTTGAAGCGTCGCGGACGGACTATGGCTGGAAGGCCTTGCCCTGGAAGACTTATAGTTTTGGGAAGTTGCAAGAAACGCTTTCGTTTGATGCAGCTTCTACTGTTGCCAGCGGTCAGCTCGGCACACTCAGTGCCATCATAGATGGCAATAACAATGTCACCGCACTGAGCAGTTGGAAACGCGGCGTTCCGCAGTCCATCCGCTTTGCCGATGGCGTTACCCAGTCGGCCGTTGTCAACGATGCCGGCTGGATTACCTCCGCGACCGATGAGAACGGCTCTAAGACCTGCTACAGCCACGATGAGATGGGTCGCGTCAAGCTGATTACCTATTCCTCGGAGACTCAGGCGGGGGTGTGCGATGCATCGGCGTGGGCTCCCGCCACCATCAGCTTTACGGGTGGGCACGCCGCCGCCTACGGCGTACCTGCCGGCCACTGGCGGCACACCATACTGACCGGTAATGCGCGAAAGACGCTCGTGTTCGACGCCCTCTGGCGTCCGGTGGTCGAACAGACCATGGATCTGGGTAACGTCGGCGGCACTCTCTCGGAGGTCATCAAACGTTACGACCCGAAAGGCCGTCTGCAGTTCCAGTCCTATCCGATGAACACCGGTGGGCAGGCGAATTACGCCGATACCGCGCTCAAAGGAGTCCGGACGACCTACGACGCATTGGACCGCGTCACGGCGGTATCGCAAGACAGCGAGCACGGACCGCTGACCACGTGGACGGAATACCACGCTGGTTTCAAGACCAAGGTGATCAACCCGCGGGGAACTCAGGTCGTCACCGAGTATCAAGTCTTCGACCAGCCTTCCACAGAAGCGCCCGCTGGTATTACGGTCACCGATGGCGCCCTAACGGCGGTCACCGAGATTGAGCGCGATGTCTTCAGCAAGCCGGTCAGGATCACCCGCCGCAATGCGGACGGCAGCCAGCGGATCGATCGACGCTATGTGTATGACGGCTACCAGCAGCTTTGCAAAACCCTCGAACCGGAAACCGGTGCAACGGTCATGGATTACGATCCGGCGGGCAACCTGCAATGGAGTGCGGCGGGATTGGCACTGTCGAGTACGACCGACTGCGAAACTGTGGCCGCACGCGATTCCGGGCGCAGGACGATACGCCACTACGATGCCCGCAACCGCTTGTCGGCCTTGTACTTCCCGGACAGCAACGGCAACCAGCGATGGGCGTATTGGCCTGACGGATTGGTTAAGCAGATCACCACCGCCAACGCGGGCGTGACGACGTACAACAGCTATGCCTACAACAAGCGACGGCTGCTGACCGGCGAAAGCCTGGGCCACGCCGACGATGAAGCCTGGGCAGTGGGCTACGGCTACAACCCTAACGGGCATCTGGCGGGCATCCGCTATCCGTCCGGGCAGACCGTCGCCTTGGCCCCCAACGCGTTGGGACAAGCCACGCAAGCGGGCAGTTACGCCACCGGCGCGAGCTACTACCCGAACGGGGCCATCAAGCAGTTCACCTACGGCAACGGCATCGTGCACACGATGACGCAGAACGCCCGCCAGCTGCCCGATACCAGCCGGGACGCGTTCGGCGCCACCGCGGTCCTCCAGGACGGCTACGACTACGACCATAACGGCAATGTGGCGGCGATCACCGATGGGGCGACCGGCCGCAACCAGCGTGGCAACCGCACCATGATCTATGACGGTCTGGACCGGTTGACCCAGACCGTCTCGCCGATGCTCGGCACTGCCCGCTACGGCTATGACGTACTCGATAATCTGACCCGGACGGTGGCCGCCGGCCGTGACCAGTACTACTGCTATGACGGCAACTGGCGATTGACCAACTTGAAGCTGGGCAGCTGTAGCGGCAGCACAGTGATCGGTCTGGGCTATGACGAGCAAGGCAACCTGGCCAACAAGAACGGTCAGGGCTTCACGTTCGATTACGGCAATCGCCTGCGCGAAGCAACCGGCAAGGAAACCTACCGCTACGACGGTCATGGCCGGCGCACCCACGCCACCCACAGCACAGGGACAATCCGGTCGATGTACGACCAGTCCGGGGTGCTGCGGTATCAGAAGAATGCGCGCAAGACTACCGCGACCGATTACATCCAGCTCGGCGGCAGCCTGGTCGCCGAAGCCGAATGGCCGATCGGCCAGATGCCCGCGACCAAGGACTACGTGAACTGGTCGGGCGTGAGCGGAACAGTGCGCTACGTGGTCGAGGAGAGCGTGGACGGCACGACCTGGGCCTCCGTCTACGAGGGCGCCGACCTGACGTGGACGTCGCTGGCCCGGCCGAAGGGGACTTATGCGTACCGGGTGCTGGCCTGCAACGCGGCGGGCGTCTGCACCACCGTCAGCAACGTCACGCATGACCAGCGACCGGCCTTCAACATCGTGCCGATGCTGTACCAGATCCTGCTGAGCTGACCGGTCGCCGGTCAATTACGACAAAACATTTAAAGAGAAAAACATGAAAACACAGAACGTACTGAATCGCGCCAAAGCCATGCAGGTAGCGCTGCTCATGGGAGGCGGGTTGCTGCTGGCCGGGCAGGCCGCTGCCCAGTCATTGTCGCCACCGTCCATGGAGATCGGTGGCCCAACGCCCCCAGCCACCACCACACCGACCAGCGCTACCCAGGCGACGGTCATGTCGACCGCGGCCCTGGAAGTGTTGACAGATGTCTACGTCACTCAGATCGGCACCTACCAGAACAACGCCGATCACTTCATCTGGTTCACCAAGCGGGGGGAGCAATGCGCGTTGGCAACGACACCTGTCCACCGCTTCTCCGATAACCTCGGCAGCGGTGCAGCGCTGCATGCCACCTTGATGACGGCCTTGGTCAATCAGCGGAAGCTGGATGTCCGCGTGGATGGATGTCAGATTTTTGAAGTTTATTTGCGCTAACCGCTTGGATCGTAGAAACCTGATGGTGTAGCCGTGCGGCCAGATTGGGGGGTTCCACGCCGAATGCTTATTGGACCAAGGAGAAAAGAATGCGCAGATTGATGATGGCTTTGGTGGTCTTATTCGCTCTGCCAGCAGCGAGCCAGGAAAAGGAGGTGGCGGTTTCTGACGCCAGCATGGCGGTCGGAGTAATGTCGACTGTGACGGAGACAGAAGTAAGGCATCTTCATTTCATGTCCAGCGGTGCGGTGCTTTTTCACACGACCACGGCCAGGACCGATGTGCCGGCATGTGCGGCAGGTCAGACGACGCGATGGGCGATCGACGCCAACACGGCCGCGGGAAAAGCTCAGTTGGCCGGACTCTTGGCGGCTCACGCGACGGGGAAAAAGATGTCCGTGTTTGGCACCAACACCTGCACCATTTGGGCGGATACAGAGTCGGTCAGCTACCTATTGATGCGTTGAAGAGCGTCGCCCGCGGGTCACGCGGGTCGGGTTTTGGCGAACCAGATCCGAGCGCCCCAAAGGACCAAACAAGGCGCTCCCATCCACTTCGACAGGCCGCGCAGCTGTAACGGCACTCAAACTGAACATCACAGGCAAACTGCGTAAGGAACTCCAAATGGCGACAGGATTGCATAGCGTCACATCAAGGATAGTGAGAGCTGCTGCCACGGCGCTGCTATGGTCGCTGGCGCTGGGCGCCCCCGCCCAAACCGTCCGATACATACACACGGACGCACTGGGATCAGTCGCAGTGGTAACGGACCAGAACCGCAATGTCATCGAGCGACGCGAGTACGAGCCGTATGGATTTCAGCTCACGCCTGTGATCAAGGATGGGCCGGGCTACACGGGCCACGTGCAGGACGCGGTCACCGGGCTGACGTATATGCAGCAGCGCTACTATGATCCGCAAATTGGAAGGTTTTTGTCCATCGATCCAGTTACGGCGCATGTGAAGCCAGGCGCAAATTTCAATCGATACTGGTACGCCAACAACAATCCGTATCGATTTACCGATCCGGACGGCAGATGTCCAATGCCGGGCAGTAGCTTGTGTGGAAAACCCTTAGAAACTATTCAAGCGCAAGATGCCGCGCAGTATCGTGGTGAAACTACCTTGTTAGGGAAGATTGCGGGCTTCGCATTGGATTTTACCCCCTGGTTTGGAGATGTGAAGGGGGTGCTGGAAGCCGTCGACGATCCATCTGCTACTAAGGTCATGGCAGCTGCCATAGGTCTCTTTGGGCCCGTCGGGGACGGTATAGGAAAAGGACTAAAGCACGCCGATGAGATGGAAACAGCTGCAGATTTCTTCGCAGGAACGAGATACAGCGAAAAGGTGTTGGGCCAAATGAAAGCAGGAGATCTCCATTCATTTCCTGAGAGTGTTAAAGGATTTAAGGATAGTGGTGCTGTGAGAAAAATAGTTGGCGGCGATGGAGTTACGCGCGATATGTTGGAAATACCAGGAGAGTACAAGGGGAAAACCGGAAATTTTGAGTTCATGAAGGAGTCTGATGGTGAAATTAATCATCGCTTTTTTAGGCCAGATAGGCAGCAATAATCATGGAAATAATTTGGTCTACGGAGGTTGATGGCATACTGGCGGTGGGTCGGTCGCTAGTTGACATTGGAGTGCGCAACTGGGCTCTTGAGAGACGGGATGCGTTGGAGGCACTCGACAAGTTGTCAGATTTGGACATAGCAGTGTTGGGTGGTGATGTGTATTTGAAGGCAGGAAGTTCACTCACCTTGAGTTATGACAATTGGTATTGCAATTGTAGGGACGCCGAGCCGCAAAGGGAGTTTGTTGTGCGCAGTATTGCCGCGGCAAGAAGCTATATATCAAGATATAAGAGCGAGTCTGCTACGCCTTTTTTTGCGTTGGTTCCAAAGCTATGATTTGACAAGGCTTTGGCCTGCGCCGTCGCCTTTGCTGCCGGGCAGTATCCGCACAACGGGAAGAACTCTCTCGTGGACAGGGCGGGTTCTACCTAAAGATAGAGATGCAATGATATGAGTGTGTCTGCAAAGACGATGGCGCGAATCCTACGATGGATCATCTGGGGGTTTGGCGCTTTTGCTTTACAAAACATTACAAAACACAAAACAAAACAGGGGTCAGAGTACATTTCCTACAGGGGCGGGCGTGGTGTTCTGTGCCCTCACGCGGTGTTGCCTGATCTTGTTGTGAGGGCGTAGCGGGCAAGATGGTCCTCCCAGGGCGGGAGACCGGAAATGCCAAGAATGAAGCGACTGGATTTGGGTGGCGTAGTGCAGCACGTGATACAGCGCGGGAATGACCGCCAAGCGTGTTTTTTCCGGGAAGTGGACTACATACGTTATCTCCAGGACCTTCGCGAGGCGGCACTGAAGCATGGGTGCCAGATCCACGCTTATGTCTTAATGACCAACCATGTGCACTTGCTTGTGACGCCGCTCGCGGCGGGCGCAGTTGCGCGCATGATGCAAGCCGTCGGACGGCGCTATGTGCGCTATATCAACGATTCAATTGGGCGAACCCGTAAGCTTCCCCACCTGGTAGACACCCAATAAGTAGAACTTTCTGGCATGTTTTCACCACCAGGAGGTTCCATGAAGAAGTCGAAGTTCAGCG
>NZ_JAVGJT010000057.1:0-6649 GCF_040948865.1 Pseudoxanthomonas sp. UTMC 1351
TGGGGTCCCCTTTAAGGCGCGGTGGCGACGGTGGGTACAACCCCTTGGGGCGCCGCGCACGACGCGCGGCGTTTTCGGCAGGTACATGGATGTACCTTCCGAAAATTCCCACCGGCGACACGTACCCGAAGGGCGCGCCGCCAGGGGCGTGTTTCTTTTGGTTACTTGTTCTTTGCACGAGCAAAGAAAAGTGATGCCCGCGGCAGGCGCGTAGATCATCAGTGCTAGCGGACAACCCGCGTCAGCGCCGAGAACCAAGAAGCAAGAAGCAAGAAGCAAGAAGCGAAACTAATACCCAAACACCTAAGCCTCCAACAACCGCGCCCCCGGCCCCTCCTCCCCCAACTCATCCAACGGATTCCGCAACGGACAAACCTTCAACGACAAACAACCACACCCGATACAACTATCCATGTGGTCGCGCAGCTGTGTCAGCCGTGCAATGCGCTCGTCCAGGTCCGCGCGCCAGCGTGAAGACAGGCGGCTCCAGTCCGCCGCCGTCGGCGTGCGGCCTTCCGGCAGTGACGACAATGCCTTTTGGATCTCCGCCAATGGAATTCCAGTGCGCTGAGCCACCTTGATCACCGCCACCCGCCGCAGCACCTCGCGCGGGTAGCGACGCTGGTTGCCGGCATTTCGCCAACTGCGGATCAACCCCTTGGCTTCGTAGAAATGCAGCGTGGACACCGCCACGCCGGCGCGTGCCGCCACCTCGCCTACCGTCAGTTCCATCTCCACTTTCGCATGTGCTTTTTGGGCCGCCGCCATAATCCTGATCTCCGCTTGACCTCAATATTAGTTGAGGTTTTAACCTGTGCCGCAACGATTGGCAACCGATGACCTCCATGACCCCCAAGCTTCACCTCGCTTTGATCTATGGCAGCACCCGCGAAGGCAGGTTCTGCGACACGGTCGCCAACTGGATTCGGTCCAGGATCGACCACCGCAAGGATTACGAAGTCGACAGCATCGATCCCGCTCTGCTCGATCTGCCTGCGCGTCATGGCGGCGCGCCCAGTTCCGACCTGGTCAATCTGCAACAACGTATCTGGCGCGCGGATGCCTTCGTGGTAGTTGCGCCGGAGTACAATTACGGCTATCCCGCTGCGTTGAAACATCTAATCGATTCGGTCCACGCGCATTGGCAGGCCAAGCCCATCGCTTTCGTGTCGTACGGCGGCATGAGTGGCGGTTCGCGGGCGGTGGAACAGCTGCGGCAGGTGTTCGCCGGCCTGCACGCGGTGACGGTACGCAATGCGGTGAGCTTTCCGATGGCATGGAACCGTTTCGATGCCCAGGGGCAGCCGCAGAATGCGGATGCCTGCGCCGCAGCCGCAACCACCATGCTGGATCAGCTGGCTTGGCTGGGGCATGCGTTGAGGCAGGCACGCGCAGCTTGGCCGTACCCAGGCGGCTGAAGCGACACGCATCCAAGTAGCAGGTCGAAAGCGCAAGACCCATAAAAAACGAAGGGATTATCGTTTTTACGCATCCAGTACGACGCGCAACGCGATGCCCACATATTCCCTCCCCCAGGCGCGATCTATGCGCCACATCACCAGGTTCACGCATGTTCCGATTCTTCGAACAACGGATCGATCCCTATCCCAAAGACGAGCCGACCACCCCGCCACAGGGGCTGATCCCCTTTCTACTGCACTACTCGCGCCCGCTGCTGCCTTGGCTGCTGGCGATGTCGGTGCTGACAGCCGCCATCTCCGTGCTGGAGATTGTGTTCTTCGACTTCATGGGACAGCTGGTCGACTGGCTGGGCAAGGCAGACCGCGCGGGATTCATGGCTAGCCATGGCGGCCAGTTGCTGGGCATGGCGTTGCTGGTGGTACTGCTCTATCCGCTGCTGGTGCTGCTGCAGTCGCTGATCATCCACCAGACCATCTTCGGCAACTATCCGATGATCGCGCGCTGGCTGTCGCACCGTTACCTGTTGCGGCAGAGCGTGTCGTTCTTCCAGGATGAATTCGCCGGGCGCATCTCGCAGAAGGTCATGCAGACGGCCCTGTCGCTGCGGGAATCGGTGATGAAGCTGATGGACGTGTTCGTCTACGTCATCGTCTACTTCGTGGGAACCGTGGTACTGGTGGGCCGCGCCGACATGTGGCTGACCCTGCCGCTGGGATTGTGGCTGGTGGGTTACCTGCTGATCCTGTTCCATTTCGTGCCGCGCCTGCAACGAGTATCGGTGGCCCAATCCGATGCCCGCGCGCAGATGACCGGCCGCATTGTCGACAGCTACACCAATATCCAGACCATCAAGCTGTTCGCCCACACCATGCGCGAGCAGGACTACGCACGCGGAGCGATGGACGAGTTCATGCAGACCGTGCACGGACAGATGCGCCTGGTCACCCAACTGACCGTCAGCCTGCACAGCCTGAATGCGTTGCTGTTGGCCAGCGTGGCCGGCGTCGCGATCTGGGCATGGCTGCAATCCTCCATCACGCTGGGGGCCATCGCCGTGGCTATCGCACTATCGATGCGCATCCGCTCGATGTCCGACTGGATACTGTGGGAAGTCGCCGGCTTGTTCGAAAACATCGGCACCGTACAGGACGGCATCGGCACCATCGCCCAGCCGTTGGCCATTGCCGATGCGCCTGATGCGAAGGAACTGGCGGTGCAGCATGGGGAGCTCCGTTTCGAGCACCTGCATTTCCACTACGGCAGGAAGGCCCGCGTCATCGAAGACCTGACCTTGACGATCAAGCCCGGCGAGAAAGTCGGCATCGTGGGCCGGTCCGGTGCGGGCAAGTCCACGTTGGTGAACCTGCTGCTGCGCTTCTACGATCCGGAGTCCGGCCGCATCGTGATCGATGGCCAGGACATCGCCAAGGTCACCCAGGAATCATTGCGCCGGAACATTGGCATGGTGACGCAGGACACGTCCCTGCTGCATCGGTCGATCCACGACAACATCCGTTATGGCCGTCCGGATGCCACCGATGCAGAAGTTGTGCAAGCCGCCCAGCGCGCGCATGCGGACGAATTCATCAATCTGCTGACCGATGCCAAAGGCCGCGTCGGCTACGACACGCAGGTGGGCGAACGCGGAGTGAAGCTCTCCGGCGGGCAACGCCAGCGCATTGCCATCGCGCGGGTGTTGCTGAAGGATGCACCGATCCTGGTATTGGATGAGGCGACCTCGGCGTTGGACTCGGAAGTGGAGTCCGCCATCCAGGAGCAGCTATACACACTGATGGAAGGCAAGACGGTCATCGCCATCGCACACCGGTTGTCCACCATTGCGGTGTTGGACCGGTTGGTGGTTATGGATGAAGGTCGGATCATCGAAACCGGCAGTCATGAGGAGTTGCTGCAGCGGGATGGTTTGTATGCGGCGTTGTGGCGGCGGCAGTCGGGTGGGTTTATTGGGGTGGATTTGGAGCAGGTTGAGGTTTAGTTGTTTGCTATAGCCCGATAGCGCCGAGCCGTAGCGTGTGCTGTGCACACGATCCTGGTAACCAGATGCGTCGATTGCTTCGTCGCTCTTCAGACGCTTGGCGCTGGCGCGGGCGGTTCATAGGAGCTGATGATCTACGCGCCTGCCGCGGGCCCTACTTTGCTTTGCTCGTGCAAAGAAAGTAGGCAAAGAGGCGCTCTTCAACAGCCGAATGGCTGGTCAAAGTGACGCCCGCGGCAGCGCGTAGATCATCAGGCCCGATGAACTAACCGTGCCAGCGCCAACAATACTAAGAACCCAGGAACGACCAAGCGATCCGGAGCATTCGGTTAGCAGAATCGTGCGCGCAGCGCACGCTACTCCAAGTGCCCGCTACGGCCCATATAACCGGCCAACCCAAAAATCAATCCAACCAACCCCGTATCGTCGCCTTGCGCGCATACACCCACAGCAACAACGCAATCACCACCAACAAAACCGGCATCGCCAAACCCGCCAGCCCATACGCCTCCCACACCGGTGTAGCGGCGTAGGCGCCCACTATCTGCGCCAGCAAAGCCAGCAGAGAAATCAGGAAGAAGGTGACCGCCCAACGCTTCTTCAGCAGCAGCCCCAGCGCACCGAGCACACCACCGAAGACCGCAATCGCAAAAGCGATGTTCAACCACGCTGGCGTGGCCTCGTAGACTTGGCGCTGTTTGGCAGGCATGGCGGCCACTATCTCGGGCGACGCGGTGACCTGCATGAGAAACATCGCCACACCCAGCAGATTCCACAGCAGCGCGACAATGGCGATAACCCAGAAACTCTTTGGACGTACGGATGCGAGACTGTTGTCCATCTTCATGCCCCCTAGGCGTCGACTGAACGCGGCGAGCATACGCCTGCTAGAAGCGTCATGGCGCTTACATCGCAGAAATCCGGATTATCTGCTCGGCGTCACCCGCCAGACGATATTGCCCACATCATCGGCCACCAGCAAAGCACCGGCCTTGTCGGTGACCACGCCGACCGGCCGGCCGCGTGCGTTGCCCTTGTCATCCAGGAAGCCCGTCAGCACGTCCTGGATTTCGCCTTGTGGGCGGCCATCCACAAAGGGCACGAACACCACTTTGTAACCCGCGGGCTCGCTGCGGTTCCAAGAGCCGTGCAATCCGATGAAGGCACCTCCACGGTGTTTCTCCGGCAAAAGATGGCCTGTATAGAACTCCAATCCCAACGCGGCGACATGAGCGCCCAGCGCATAATCCGGAACGACGGCCCGGGCCACCAGATCGGGATGCGGCGGCTTCACCCGCTCATCGGCATTCTTACCGTAGTAGCTGTAAGGCCAACCATAGAAGGCGCCCTCCCGCACCGAGGTGAGGTAGTCCGGCACCAGGTAATCGCCTATCTCATCGCGCTCGTTGACCACCGCGAACAACGCTCCGGTTTTCGGCTCCCAGGCCAATCCCACCGGATTGCGCAGCCCCGATGCGAACACGCGCCGGTGCCCAGTAGCAACATCGATTTCCAGCACTGCCGCACGATCAACTTCGTTCTCCATGCCGTTCTCGCCGACGTTGCTGTTCGAACCCACGCCCACATACAACCGTTTGCCATCGGCGCTGGCGACCAGGCTCTTGGTCCAGTGATGATTAATTGGGCCGCCCGGCAGATCGGCGACCTTTACCGGCGCCGCGCTGATGCTGCGGTCTCCTTGACGATAGGGGAAACGCACCACTGCATCCGCGTTGGCGACGTACAACTGATCGCCTATCAGCGCCATGCCGAATGGCGAGAACAGATTCTGCAGAAACACACTGCGGGTTTCGGCGACGCCGTCGCCATCCGCATCTCGCAACAAGGTGATGCGATTGGCGCTGGGGACGCCTGCGCCAGCCTTCTTCATCGCCCGCTTCATGAACCAGGCGCGCAAGCCCTTCTCGGCCGGCTTGGGCGGGGCGTTGGTTTCCGCCACCAGTACATCGCCGTTGGGCAGCACGTACAACCAACGCGGATGATCAAGATCCTTGGCGAAAGGCGCCACGGCGAGGCCGGACGCCGGTGCGGGCGCGGCGCGCTGCGGCCATCCCACCGCCGGTGCGATATTAACGGTTGGAATCTGCTGCTTGTCCGGGGCAGGCAACACCGGCTGCGGGCCGGTTTCGACGACGGCACCGGGATGCTGTGCACAACCCAGCGATACCAGCGCCAAGCTGGCGGCCAGGGCCACGGTCTGCTTGCGCATCGGCCGGCTCCTGCGTTGATTCAGGTTGCAGGTTAGAAGTACGGCTGGAAAAAATGCGTCAAGCCGGCATGCATCTGGTTTCGCGTAGCGATGACATCCTCGCGGCTAGAATCAATGAACTTCCGCAAGGAAAGTCAGACGATGCCTGGAAGAACACCGCGAGAAAACCACCGCAGCGACCAGCAAACACCGAATACTCCCGACAAGTATCGGAACGATAAGGCCAAACGCAAAGAACCCGATCAACCCGATCACACGAACGGCCGCGACGAACGCGATCCGGAGAAGGACTACCCGGACCAGGACGTCACCAGTCCAGGACACTGATGAATACAATCAGGTTTCGTCCTCACTGCGCGCGCTGATCCGAGGCGAGCCGTCTTCATCCAACGCCACGTCGATGACAATGGGACGGCAACAAACCTGGCAGTCTTCGATGTATCGCTGGTCGCCCGCGGAATCATCGATAAAGACCGTAATGATCTCGCCGCAGTACGGGCAATGGATATCGGCAGTGGGTAGCGAGGACATCGTGCTCCAGGGTTGGGGTCAGATAGTTGTCTTGATCACGTCAATCGGAACCCAACCGCAGAATTTCGTCTATCTGGTCCATCCATAGGTAATAGGCCCGCGCCGGATCCTTCCGATCGTCGATGCGTACGACCGCGTTGAAGCCTTCCACACCTTCATCATTACGAAATACCTGCATGCTGGGCCGGACCGACACCACACCTTCGACCTGCTGCCCGTTAAGCAATTGCACTCTCACGATGGCTTCGTCCGGAAGTTGGCCAATGCGCGCTTCAAGACGTTCTAAGTCTTTCTGTTTGGTATACACGAGTTTGGGAACCTCTTTCATCGCTGCCGCTCATTGCCTCCCGTCGGCCAACTTACCCAGCGGGGTGTAAGCGTTTGTGAACGTGGTTCAGCGTCGGCATAGCCATCGTTGTAGGAGCGACGTGAGTCGCGATGAAGCTCTACCGGTAGAGCTTCATCGCGAC
>NZ_JAVGJT010000058.1:0-1367 GCF_040948865.1 Pseudoxanthomonas sp. UTMC 1351
GGACGTCCATTCGACGCTGCAGGCCGGAAATCGCTAACGCAGGGCCTGCACTTCAACCCGCATCAAAGCAGAAAGCCCTCGGTAGATTGCCGGGGCTTTCTCTTATGGAGTTCCGAACAGGAGGGGTTTCTTCGCAGTTTCTCGCATGTCGCGACGAATCATTCAACGAGAGGCAAGGACATCGTCGTGGCGGCGAACGAACCATCAGTGGCTCCCGCAGCCGGCGGTTCCCAATCGGTAAACGTCATGAGAAGTTCCGTCCCGTCCTTCTCGAAAGAGGCGATGCTCGGGGTTTGGTACCGGACCATTGGACGCTCCAGATGAACACTGGGCAGACGTTCGTCGCTCTCATTTCCAACCAATTCAAAGATAGCAACCGAAGCGTCGGAGTATGTGAGCGCAGCCATCGCATTCGCTGGTGAAAAGGCGATGCTATTGACCGACACGTCAGATGGTCCATGCGGATGCTTTAGCGTTATCTGGTGGCTGTGGTCGCGACTTCCCAGCACGAGATCACATCTTTGATCGCCAGAGCGAATAATGTGCCGCTCGTCGTGGCTGAGCGTATAGATGCTGTTCGCCACACTGAGACAAGCGGAGCGTTTCATGCCTCCGTTCGGGCATATTTGCGTCCCCCAGGCGTGCTCAGCCACAACGGCAACACCGCTTGAATCTACGGTGACCGACCTGCTGCTGTTATCCACTGGCTCGTCAGTCACTGGCTTGCCCTCATGTCGATCAAACACCACTAGGCGGGCCACGTCATCAGAGCCATAGTAGATTACAGACACGAATCGCCCATCTGCAGAGATGGACGCGCAATCAAAGCGACCAAGCGCATCGAGCGGAAGGCTGCTGAGAGCGTCGTCACTGGAGCGGTATACGCTCAGGCGGCTGGTATCAGCATCAAGCACCAGCAGTTGTTCGCTCCCACGGCTGAGCGGTGAGTTCACTACGGCGAGTGCGCTATCGCCATTATTCGGTAAGACATAGCCCGTCAGTCGGCTGGGCTCTCGGATTTCGCCACTCCGTGAGACGAAACAAATCCGAGGGGTGCCATCGTTACGTGTGGCTAAGAATTCAGGCTCCGAGGTGGATGAGGAATAGACAGGTCCGCGTTGGGCAAGGAGGAGCGGCCCCATCTCATGGGTTTGAGCTGAGTCAAGGGTCAGGGATGGCAGGCGATCAATGGCGCTTTGCAGGTTTACAAGCGCCGCCGCATAGCGAAGGCCTTTTTCCGTTAGCTCGTTAGCGACCGTGCTGAATCCGGCGTTGGCCAGCAATGGCCACGCGGGGCTCTCGCCACGCTCGCGATCTGTGATGAAGGCCCGCGCCGCTTGATCAAAGGCCTTCGGCGTTATCGCATT
>NZ_JAVGJT010000059.1:0-4827 GCF_040948865.1 Pseudoxanthomonas sp. UTMC 1351
CCGGAAGCAGGTTCCAATTCGGCGGGATAGCAAGGTCGTTGGGCATTTCGCCTTCTCCGAGAGCGGGGAGGCACGATGCGGGTTGCGTCGTCTTAATGACAGACGATGGCGGCATCAATGTGCACGGGAAGGTTCGCGGGCAATAGCAGCCTTGGCCGGCGGACTGAAAGATGCGGCGGCTGTTCGATCGGTTCGAGGGAAAGACGGTGCCAATCCGTTACAGCGTCGGTGGCGGCAAGGGCATGCCGCGTCGGGAGCGCATCTACAAAAAGTAAGGCCCCGCCACGGGAGGGTGTGGCGGGGCCTTCCGTCCGTTTCTCAATCCGGACCACAACCAACCAGTCTTGCAAGGTAGCGATGCCGCGAGCTGCAGGGGAACAGTGGACTTATCGGGGAGAGAATCCTGCGACATCGCTACGGGAGAACCATAGGGGTGGACACGACATCCGGCAAGGCGAAACATCTGCGTTCTGAGGGCGAACTACCTGTATCCGATGCCTCAGTGGACCTGAGAGGTGGGGGCTACCGCAATCCGGGCGCTACGCGACGCCGATCCGGTACACGATGGGCTCCGGACCGAATGTCGCCAGGCGGGCGCGCGTCTATTTGGCTGGTTAACGCAGGACGCCGTGTTGCCAGTTCGTCAACAAGACATCACAGCCTGTGTAAAGATACCTTACATGAACGTGTCAATATAACACCTTTAAAAACAGTCAGTTATTACATTGCAGTCAAGTTGGTCTAGTATCTTTATGAAGATATTTTGCCTCAATGATGCTGGTGTCCCGACGGCATCGATCAACGGACCCCTCATGACAGCAGCCTTCCGCCACCACGACTTGCGACTCCTCAACCCCTCGTACGACTCTCCGCTGATTGACGTACTTCAAGAACTCGAGCACCTCCGGAAGCTGGATGTTGGCGGCAGTACTCCGCCGCAGATCTTCTACCAATTGAAGAGCATTTTTCACATGCTGGAGAGCCTTGGATCGGCTCGGATCGAAGGCAATCACACCACGCTCGCGGACTACGTGGATAGCACGCTCGACACCACTGCCACCAGAACCGATCAGATGAACGAGATCGGGAATATCGAGCACGCGATGGACTTCGTCGATGAGACGATCAAACAGGGCAGCGATCTATCCCACTTCTTCATTCGGGAACTGCATTCCCTTACGGTCAGCGGACTGCAGCGCGAAGGCGACAAGACGCCTGGCGCATACCGGAGTCAGGGGGTGCAGATTCGAGGAGCGAGCCACCTTCCCCCAGAAGCGACGCTGGTGCCGGATTACATGCAGGAGTTGATTGGGTTCGTAAATCATCCGGACCCATCGAAATACGACCTGATGAAGGTTGCGCTCGCCCACCACAGATTCGGCTGGGTGCATCCATTCACAAATGGCAATGGCCGCGTCGTGAGGCTGCTCACCTATGCCATGTTGCTCAAATACGGGTTCAACGTCGGCGCCGTTGGTCGAGTGCTGAATCCGACGGCAGTGTTCTGCAACGACCGGGAGCGCTATTACCAGATGCTCGCGCTCGCTGACCAAGGGGATGAGCAGTCCCTTGAGGCGTGGTGCGAGTACGTGCTGGGCGGAATACTGACCGAACTCAACAAGCTCGAGCGGTTGACCGACTTCGACTACTTGCGGAAGTCTATCCTTTCCCCAGCGCTTAGCAAGGCTAGGGAGCGGGAACACATCACTGTCGAAGAGCACCACATTTTGAAGTTGGCGATGGACGCAGAAGGTGGGGTCGTCAAGTCGAAAGACCTGGAGCCCGCGCTCAAGGGCCTCACTGCGAACCAGCGAACCTACAGGATCAAGCAGCTCGTCCAAGACCGCCTCATTGCGCCCATACATGAGGGCGCGCGCCAGTACACGCTGTGCTTTCGCAACAATAGTTTGCTCCGCGGCGTGATCGGAGCGCTTGTTGATGAAGGATTCGTGCCGTCTACGCTTCGCGGCGAGACTTGATGCTCGGCTCGCCGGCCAATCGCTGCACAAAAACTGCACCACCCAAAAACGACAAAGGACCGAAACCGGTCCTAAGTCATTGGTGCCGAAGGTGGGACTCGAACCCACACGCTTTTAAGGGCGGCGAATTTTGAGTACCACGTCGGCGGTCATCCTAGCGACCAGGTGAACCGGGTCTGGTGCCGGCTTTTTGATGTGCTCATAAGTATAAGAAGGCATGGCATGCACCGGTAGACGGTTGCACGATTCTTGTCGCGACCCTTGGTACCTGGCAAGCTCAAGTGCCGTGAATTGGCGAATTTTCCTCGCGCGCGATATGGCTTCTTAGTGCCGCGCGCCTGCACGGCGCGGTGATCAAGCAACTGCCGTGGCAGCGGTGCGTCGCCAAGTGCGACTCTTCGCATGCTCTTCTTCCCGGATCCACCGTGCTGGAAGGTTGAAGGGTATGGCCAAGCTTTCGGGCTGGAGCAGTACGAGGCGCTGGCCAGCGTCATGGCCGGCCTGATAGGCACGGCAGTCCTAACCATCAACGACCATCCAGACATGCGGCGGCTGTTCGATCGGTTCGGGGGGAAGACGGTGCCGATCCGGTACACGATGGGGGCAGGGCCGAATGTGGCTCGGCGGGAGCGGATCTATGCAACATCGTAATCGGATGGGCCGGTCGCCGGGACATGCGGGCACCGGGTCATGAACCGGAGGCGTCCGGCCAGTTGCGTCCAGCGCAACCGGGGAATAATATACGTTCCGTTATATAGCAATCTGGAGCAGGAGCATGCTTTCCCTCAAGCTAACGACTGTCGGTTCCTCGACCGGCCTCATCATTAACAAGGAAGCGCGGGCCAAGCTGCGCGTGGAAAAGGGCGATACGGTTTTCTTGACCGAGGCTCCGGGCGGCCTGCGTCTAACTGCATACAACCCGAACTTTGAGCGTCAGATGACGCTTGCCGAGTCGATCATGCGGCAGGACAGGGACATCCTGCGGGCGCTCGCTAAGTGAGGGAATGGAACTGGATCGAGCTCGATCTCATCCATGCGGTCCATGACTACCAGCTAGCCGAGCACGGCGGGGCCGACGGGGTCAGAGACGCGAGTGCGATTGAATCTGCCCTCGCTAGACCCATCAATTTGCTTGCTTACGAGACCCCTGACGCCGCCGCGCTTGCTGCGGCGTACTGCTACGGACTCGCAAAGAACCATGGATTCGTTGACGGCAACAAGCGCACCGCTTGGATCGCCGCGCGCATCTTCCTGGCAGACAATGGCTATGAGTTCCATTTCAGCCCTGCGGACGCGGTTCGCGTCATGGAGGACGTCTCGGCCGGCAAGGTCGAGGAAGAGGTTCTGGCGGCATGGTTCCGAGCCCAGATCAAGCCGATAGGCTGAGACAACGCACCAAGGAGCTAGGCATGCCCATGAATGAACGAGATATTCAAGCCCGCGATCGCAAGCGTGATATCGGAGCGGAACTGCTGGAGGCGGTGCACCGCGTGAAGGCGGGCGACGTCGGCAAGGTGCACATGGTGCCGGCGAGGTCTCACAAGACCGTTGACCGGATGGCTGCAGTGGCCGAGCAGCTCCGGCACCAAAAACCAGGCCGACTCGGTCTTCCTGGAAGCCATGACGGTGCTGCGTGTGCCGCTCTGGCGCCGACGGTTGATGTACCTCGCAGTGCGCCTTTTTGGGCGCGGTGCATACGTGCGCCGTGCTGATGCACCTGAGCCCGGCGATTAACGCGCTGGGAAGGCGAGGTCTTCGGACTTCTCTTTTTTTCCTCAAATGATGTTGAAAAAAAGGAAGTCCGTCCCTGGAGGATCCGATGCCTAGCACCAAAACTTTGTTTCCTTGGGCAGGCGAAAAGACCTGTCTGTTGGCCCGCACCCTGCCGCAGATAGATCCACTATGCGAGGCTTGGTGGCGCAGCAAGCTGGACCGTCGGACGAACTATGTATCTGGCGCGAGCATTCTCCGTTCATGGAGTCGTTGCTCAGGCTTCGTCTTCTTCGTCACTTGTATCGCTAAAGCCAAAATCAACCATGCCGGCCAGGCCTCCATTTTCGCTATCCGTACCATCTTTATATGCCCCGGAAGATTTCACTATTTCGCCTTGGTCATTGATCGTCCAAATACGAGGCCCAACCATATAGAGCTCCTTAGGGAACTTAGGCCGTTGATCGAGGGGTGTGTTCTCTGCGAGAGATTGAGCAACCAACATATCTCGAACTTCAACCTCTTTCTCAAACCCAATTACCTGAGTGCTTTTCCACCCTCGCTCCATCAGCTTCTTCGCGAACGATCGGGCAAAAAGTTCGCCGTTGTCTGCGAGGTCCTTGCCCGCAGATTTGCAGTTGTACAGCCAGATCCGAAGGGGCGTGTCATTCCCTCTTTGGTTCCCGAGGACCTTGTCCACCCAGCCGGCGAGTTTGCTCGAGCTGATGAAGCGGGGCCCCACTCCGACCCCCCGGGTTTCACGCTTGCGGCCCTCACGTTTGGATGAGGCATATTCGCGATCTACGCTATGACCGGCAAGAAAAATGTCCGTGGAGTTTCCGCCACCGCTCTTGAATGGTAGGAATTTATAAGACGCAGCGATTTGCCCGTCGGCATCGCGGAAATGGTTGGCCTTGCTGACCTCTAAATCGTCTTCGTCTACTTTGGAAAGATTCTCTGTCCCGACGTGGTGTTTTCTAAACAGCAAGGAATCTGATTCACCAAATTCAACAACGACCTGATCAGCGCGCCGACTAGGTGCCGGTGAAGCGTCCTCGTTCTTTCGAGTCAGTCAAAAGTAGAGGTGGATGGCAGTTGTGCCATTGCGTAGGGAATGGGTGATAGGCCGCCCAGTGAA
>NZ_JAVGJT010000061.1:0-3602 GCF_040948865.1 Pseudoxanthomonas sp. UTMC 1351
AAAACGAAACCGATTGAAGCCTGCTGTTCACCATCTGGACGCGCTGCGGCGCGTTCTGGATCGTGTTCACCGAGCGGCTATCGTGGCGCGGAGCGGCGTCCCCGCCGCGAGCTCTTCGCTTTTGTCGCGATCTGATGGGAAGAGCTCGCGCCGGGACGGCGCTCCTACAGAAGCTTGCAATTGCCTTTGGAAGAGCGCATGTCCGAAAATAACGACTCCATCCAGCTTCAACCGGCCCGGTACGACGAAGAGGAAAAATACCTCCTGCGTACCGCGCGGGAGATCGGGCTGGTATTACAGTCGTTGATCGACAAACGTGCCCTTATCAGCGCCTATATATCGCCCCGCAATCACACCTTCCCCACTGCATTGATCAGCGTTTCGCCCGACGAAGGCACCCTGCTGATCGACGGCAGCGCCAACGACGCCATCAACCGCGGCGTGACGCACGCCCATCACCTGACCTGCGTTTCGCAGTTAGACCGCATCCACGTCCAGTTTCGCCTGACTGGGCTGTCGCCCATCCTGTTCGAGGGACAAGTCGCGTTCCGGGCGGATATACCCGATCGCGTCTTGAAACTGCAGAGGCGCGAGTTCTACCGGTTGCAGGTACCGGTAGTGGAACCGGTGACTTGCCGCGTTCCAGCGCCACAATCCCGCGCTGAGTCCGAATTCACGGACCTGCGCGTATTGGACATCAGCGGCGGCGGCATCGCGGTGGTCGTACCGCAAGGCCATCCGCTGTTCAAACCGTACCGCGAACTGGACGATTGCCTGTTGCGGCTTCCGGATGTCGATCCCATTCCCATGCAGCTGTCGGTCCGGAATCTGTTCCGCCAGCTCAACCAGAACGGCACCGAAACCTGGCGTGCGGGTTGCCAGTTCACCCGCCTGCCACGCGGCGCGGATGTGCTGATCCAACGCTACATCTTCCGCCTGGACCGCCAACGCAGCGCCCGCGAGCGTGGTGTTGGATGAAAGTCGATGTTTCCTTGTCGCGCTGGAACCACTAAAGAATCCACCCGCCCGGCCGATGTAGACAACGACAGGTACCGCCTTCCCCGGTGCCGCCCGCCACCTGGCGGGAGAATCCATCGGCCGCCACAGGAGCCAATCGAATGAGCGACAAGAACAGCAACGCCGCGGCCGCCGCCGACGAATTCCTCAGCTTTACCCTGGGTGAAGAGCACTACGGCGTGGACATCCTGAAAGTGCAGGAAATCCGCGGCTACGACGCTGTCACCCGGTTACCGGACGCGCCGGATTACATCAAGGGCGTCATCAATCTGCGCGGCACCATCGTGCCGGTGATCGACCTGCGCTTGAAGCTGCGCCTGAAGGAAGCACGCTACGACGCATTCACCGTCATGATCGTGCTGAACGTGGATGACCGCGTGGTGGGCATCGTGGTCGATAGCGTCTCCGACGTGATCCCGCTGAGCCAGGAACAGATCCGCCCAACGCCGGAATTCGGCGCCAACGTGGACACCCGCTTCATCTCCGGCATCGGCACCGTCGATGACCGGATGCTGATCCTGTTGGACATCGAAACGCTGATCAACAGCGCCGCCGACCTGAGCCCGCAGGAACTGGAAGACATCGCGGCCTAAACCGCGTCGCTGCTCTCCGTATTTCTCGTAGAGCGGAGCTTGTGCTTGCATCCCCTTGGGGGCTCCGCTGCCTTGCTTCTATGCTGTTTCCGTTCCGAACGCGGATCGAAGAGCAGCCGAGCAAGCTCGGCTCTACGAAAAGCGGCCTACGGGCGGCCCCTCAAATTATCGGTTAATGACAACCGATGTAGAGCGGAGCTTGCTCCGCTGCTTTTTTCCGAATCCGGATCGAAGGGCAGCGGAGCGAGCTCCGCTCTACGTTTAAAGCCATGCCCATCCGTACCCCTACGACTAAATAGTCATGAATATTTCGTCGATTCAGTCGATATCTATCGAGTAGGCGGACGGAAACCCGCATCGGCGGGAACGTCCACCTGCGAATCGACTCGACTCCCGGAAATAGCCCATGAAGTACACCACCCGATCGCTGCGCTTCAGCGACCTGTCGCTGCAACGCAAATTCCTCCTGATGCTGGCCGTGCTGGCCACCGGCATTGTCGCGCTTTGCCTGGTTACCGCAAAACGTAATCACAGCGAACTGCTGCAGAACGAGCGCGACAAACTCCAGCTGCGTGTTGGCGCCGCATTGACGGTGGTTGAGCGCTATCACGCGCTGGCCCAGGCCGGGACGATGGCCGAAGAAGACGCCAAGCGCGAAGCCTTGGCCGTGATCGAATCGTTGCGCAGCAAAGGCGGCAGCGACTATCTGTGGGTGAACGACGAACACCCCACCATGCTGATGCATCCGCACCAGACCGCCTTGAATGGCAAAGACCTCAACGCCTCCACCAGCACCGACGGCAAGAAGATCTTTGTCGAGATGGTGAAGCTGGCGCACGCCGGCGGTGGCGGCTTCCTGGACTACACCTGGCCCAAGCCCGGCACCGATGGTTCCGTGCAAAAGATTTCCTACGTGGGCTTCCATCAGCCTTGGGGCTGGGTGATCGGTACCGGCGAATACACCGACAACATCGCCGCCAAGGCGTGGAGCTTCAGCCGGGCGTTGATCATCGCCGGCGTGCTGGTATTGCTGTCGGCGATGCTGCTGTGCTGGTTGATCGCCCGTTCCATCATCAAGCCTGTCGGTGAAGCCGTGCGCGTCGCCAACAACGTTTCCGCAGGCAAGCTGGATAACACGGTCGACACCAGCCGCCGCGACGAAGTGGGTTTGCTACTGGGTGCCATGCAGCGCATGCAATCGCAACTGCGCTCAGTGATCACCGCCCAAGGCGAGATGGCAAAGCGCCACGATGCCGGTGAAATCAGTTACCGCATGGACGACAGTACGTTCCCCGGCGATTACGGCCTCATGGTGCGCGATACCAATGCACTTGTCGCCTCGCATATCGCGGTGAAGATTCGCCTGGTCGAGATCATGCAGCGCTACGCCATTGGCGATCTGTCGGTCGACATGGATCGACTGCCAGGCGAAAAAGCCGCACTGACGGAAGCGATGGATGCCACCAAGGCTAATCTCCAAGCAATCAGCAGCGAGATCCGCCATTTGGTCGAGGCCGCCGCCGATGGCGACTTCACGGTGCGCGGCAATGAACAGAAATTCCAGCATGATTTCCGGATCATGATCGAGGGCCTCAACGGTCTGATGAGTACCACTGACGGCAATCTGTCCACGCTGTCCGGCTTATTGCAGGCCATCGCCCGCGGCGACCTGACCGCGCGCATGGATGGCGATGGCGCGCAAGCGTTTTGCGGCGTGTTCGCCCGCATGCGCGATGACGCCAACGCCACCGTGGCGCAGCTGACTGACATCGTCGGCCGCATCCAGGGTGCATCGGTCTCCATCAACACCGCCGCCGGCGAAATCGCCTCCGGCAATACCGATCTGTCTCGCCGTACCGAACAACAAGCCGCCAACCTGGAAGAAACCGCCGCCTCGATGGAAGAACTGACCTCCACCGTGCGCCAGAACGCTGACTCTGCTCGCCAGGCCAATCAGCTGGCCATCGGCGCCGCCGGTGTCGCCTCGCAAGG
>NZ_JAVGJT010000062.1:0-471 GCF_040948865.1 Pseudoxanthomonas sp. UTMC 1351
TGCGTTCCAGACCAACATCCTGGCGCTCAACGCCGCGGTGGAAGCGGCCCGTGCCGGCGAACAAGGCCGCGGCTTTGCCGTGGTCGCCTCGGAAGTGCGCACCCTGGCGCAGCGTTCGGCGAACGCGGCCAAGGAGATCAAGGGCCTGATCGAGAACTCGGTGGACAAGGTGGCCGATGGTTCGGCGCTGGTGAACAAGGCCGGCCAGACCATGGGCGAGATCGTCGCCAGCGTGCAGCGCGTGACCGACATCATGGCCGAGATCAGTGCCGCTTCGCAGGAACAAAGCGCCGGCATCGAGCAGGTCAACCAGACCATCACCCAGATGGACGAGACGACCCAGCAGAACGCCGCGCTGGTGGAAGAAGCCTCGGCCGCCGCACGCAGCATGGAAGAGCAAGCGGCTGAGCTGGCGCAGACGGTGGCGGTGTTTCAGCTGGCGCATGCCAGTTCACCGGTCAAGCCGGCGCC
>NZ_JAVGJT010000063.1:0-3551 GCF_040948865.1 Pseudoxanthomonas sp. UTMC 1351
AATTGGCTTGGATGCCGAATGACGTTTCCGATGGCGCGCTACCGGTTCGCTGCACAACCTCCAACGTCTATGCCGCCACCGACAGTCGGGCGAACTGCACCGCGGCGGCGAAGGGCTCGACATAGCAGGTGCGAGTCGTCGCGGCAGGTTACTCGGTTGGCGTTGGCGTGACGCCCTGGGCCAGCATCCACAGGTGCCCCGGCGTGACGCGGTGCACGCTATCCGGACGGAACAACGCATAGCCGGCCTGCGCGAACGCCCAGGCCACCAGTTCCGAGCAGAACCAGCTATCGGGCTCTTGCCAGTCGCGTCGCCCGATAAAGCCGAGAATGGCGCTGGTGTCATAGGGCTTACCCAGTTGGCTGCGCGCCGCCGCCAGCACCGCGTCGGGTCGTGCGCATCGCAAGTACATGGCGGCACGCCGATCCTCGGGGCGGACCGCATCCCGCCAGGACACCTCGCGAACGCCGTGCCCCGCGGTCGATTCAATGACCCGATCGCCAACGCGGAAGCCAACGTGGCTCCACGGCGACCAGGTGCCCAGCCGAATCAGCTTTGAGCCGAGGCTGCGGCGCTTGGTGAAGAACAGTTCGACGGCCGGCGGCGTGGTGAGATCACGCTGCATAGGGCACCTGCGGATACTGTGGATTCCATTCACTCAAGGCGGCCACATCGGTGACCGTCTCGACCCAATCGCTACAGGCGCGGCGCCAAGCAAAGACCGCGCCGCTGACGTGACTGTAGGCGTTTCCTTTGGCAATAACGGACGCGCAAAGCGCTGCCTTGTCGGTACCGCCGCACAGGCTGTCGATCAGCGGCGTGGGTGCCGTCGAATCGGCCAGCCACGTGGTGGCTTCGGCCAGCTGCACCGGCCAACTGGATACTTCGGAGGTCGCGTACTGCGACAGGATCGGCGCCAGGGTGCTGTCGACCGCCGCGTGCAAGTGGACGATGGCGAGCGCACGCGCTTCGTCCAGCGTCGGCAAGGATTGCGCGCCGAACGGCTGGGCCGTGTTGCCGGACGCGCACCAGGCCTCGTAGAGCGCCCACTCCGGGTCACCGATGGTCACATAGGCACTGCTTCCGTCAGAGTTGATAGCCAGGCACGCATCGGTTCGGCCCGGGATAGTCTGATAGCGATCCATGCTCAGAACCCTACGTCGATGATGACCACGCCCGGCTGGCCGTCACCACCATTGCCGGGCGTGTTGCCGGGGCCGCACCCACCTCCGCCGTCGCCCCCGGACCCATAGCCTGGTCCACGCCCGCCGTTGCCACCGCCCGCTTGACCACCGCCCCCGCCCGCGCCCCCGCAGGCGGTAAACGTCGGGTAGGTGCCGATTACGGCTTGACTAGCGTTGCCGCCCATCCCGGCACCACCTGCCGCACCCGCCGTGCCCGAGGTCTGGCCGAGCCCGCCACTGCGGGACACGCCGCCGGCCGTGCCGTCACCAGCCACAGCCCCTCCGCCGCCGGCACCGCTCCCGCCCGCCAGCGCGGTGGCCGGAAGATAGTTGGAACTTCCCCCAAACGCACCGGCTCCGCCGCTACCGCTACCGGAGGGGGCCGGCGCGGCCGTCCCCCTCCGGTGCCCGCTCCCCCGACTGCGGCCTGCCCCAGGGCACCCACGCCGGCAAAGCGGAGTCGAGTGGCCATCAGGGCAAGCTCACGATGCCATTGAAGGTGACGTTGCCGGCGACGGTTTGATCCGCAGGCGTCACCTTGTCCAACTTGTTGGCCATCTCAGCCACGATCGGACCCAACGCTGCGGCAATCGCCTGATTGACCCACGCCGTGTTCGCCACGCTCTGGTCGTTGGATCCGACGGGCGGCGTCGGCACTGAATCCAAGGTCAACGAGATCTGCGCCAGGCGCCATCGGTTGATCGACGCATCGTAGATCGCGGTGACATACCCGCCTGGTTTGATGTCCCCGGGGCCGAGCGCGGCGCCATCGGGCCGCACCAGCGGCCGCGCGCCCAGCAGGGTGCTCGTGGTCATGCCCAAGTTGAGAACGGCAGGCCCCGTGTTTGCCGCAGCGGGACGGAATGTGACGGCATTGCCGTCCATTCCCGTGAAGTTCGGCGGCAGCGGAAACGTATTGGCGCCGGCGTGCGGCGTCAGCTCTACCACGTTGGCTGAGCCGACGTCGTTGAAGATGGCCGCACTGCGTCCGGCAATCGCCATCGCCTGGGCCAACTGTGTCGTGTCGGCCAGATTCGAGCTGAGCGGCAACGCCGCCCTTCGGACGGCATTCTCGTTCTCGCTGGCGAGGTTGTTGAACTCCTCTGCCGTCAGACGCCCCGCGGAGCCGGACGTGTTGTTGAGTTTGGTTTGGAAGTCGAGCATATGGCCTCAGTCGTAAACGAAGACGAGCCGCACATTGGCGGGCGTGATGTCCTGGAAAATGCATTCCAGCAAGGGATTTCGGTACAGCCCCAGCGGCACCGGGAAGTCGTACACGAAGTGCGGGGATTGGTGCCCCGTCACGTACACGTAGAGCGTGAATCGGCCACCATCGGCCGAGAAGAACAGCGGGAACGACAGCGGGAAAGTTTCGATGTTTGCGCCAGGCTCCACGCGCACATCCAGACCGGTTAGCTCGCGACCGAGCGCCTCGAACTGTGCCTTCGTAACCACCGGCGTACGTCGAAGGCGCGCAATCACATCGGCTCGTCGATCCGCCAACGTCTTGTCGGCGATCGACACACACGGGCTCGGAAGGCCCACGGACGTTTCCCACGCTTGGATCAACGCATCGGTCTGCTCGATGTTCAACTCCACGTCGAGTTGGTCGACCAGATTGCGGGCCAATCCGAACGGAGCGGCGGCTCCGCCCACCAGCGCCCGCATGTGGGTGCCGGCGACGCGCTTGGCCATCCATGCCCGGCCTTCGGGCAGGTGATCCGCCAATTGGTCGGGCATCGTGCTGGCGCATCCAGCCCGACCTCGCACGCCACCCAGCCTGGCTGTACCCAGCCAGACCCGACCCAGCATTTCTTCATGTCTCCCTCTGCTGCATGCCAACACCAGCATCTGACCGCGGGCTGCATTGACCGTCACGCGGGCTGTCGATGTATAAGTCGGCCTGCTGGCAGCCGAAGGTGTAGTCGCTGTTGGTGTCGAGCTTGCGGTATTTCATGGGGTTCCAAATAGAAAAGCCCGCACTGGGCGGGCCGAATAAAGTTGTATACCATAGGCGGGAAGTGCTTACGATTCCCGGGGCAGTCCACCGATCATCTACAGCGAACAATCATCACATGATTCAAAGCTTCCGCCACAGAGGTTTGAGCCGTTCTTCCTGACTGGATCGACTCCCAACAACCAGGGCGAGCACACCGCCGAGTTACGTACTGCGGCGCCGAGCGTCAACATGGCATTGAGGAATGCTGGCCGCTTGACCGAACAGACAGTTGTCGGCAGTTCGACCGCCTTAATCGGTGAGTCTGCTAGGGATCAGGTGCGCTACCGGATCCATCGCTCACTATTGACGAAGCACGGTCTGCAATTGCCGTTGACGAAGATCCGTCGCCGCGGACACTACTTTGTCAA
>NZ_JAVGJT010000064.1:0-477 GCF_040948865.1 Pseudoxanthomonas sp. UTMC 1351
CAACTCCTGCTTGATCTCGATCTTCACGCGCGCGCACACGGACTCCTGCGCCGCCAACGGCGCAATCGATATCCCCAGCAGGCACAACGCCGCCATCCCGGATCTGATGTACTTCCCTATGCCCCGAACCATCCCTTACCCCTGATTGCGCTCTTCCCAGAACGCCTTGCATCAATCCCCGGCGCCTCGCACAGAAAAACAGCGCGACGCCCGACCCCTACGTGCAATGTTCATGCCGCCCTGTAGCGACGAATGCTGACGCCACAAACCGCCCCAAAATTTTCCAGCGCCTTCTCCTCAAACTGAGAAAATCCACTAATCACTCTGTTCGCAAAATCCGTATCGCTGAAGTCCAAAAGCAACGCGGTCGCTCAGACCCCTGCGTAGCTCCCGTCAACCTCGTCAAGGCGACTTCTTAAAGAAGTAGAACAGCCCCAATCCAAGCATCACCACTCCGAACCAGAACGCCGCGGACTG
>NZ_JAVGJT010000065.1:0-2786 GCF_040948865.1 Pseudoxanthomonas sp. UTMC 1351
CCAGCACGATGCCGCCGCCCCACAGGATCCCGATACCACCGAATATCTTGTTTCTCATCTAAGCCTCACAACCTTTATGAGTCCATCTGGGAGCTTGGCGTTTGCATAGTTCCCGTTGCTATCGTGGTCGGCATTGCTACCGAATTTCTTCATCAGTGCCATATCTTGAGGTCCCAGACGACCTCGGGCCGTGGCACTGTCACGTCGCTGCTGCTGGCGAAGGTGAAGATAGACCCGCTTGAGCTCACGACCGCTTCGCCTTGCCCGATGCTGCCGAAATAGGCGGGTCCACCGTACTGAATCGTGAACCCCTGCGCACTCACCGCCGTCGCGGTCACCATACCCACGGCGGGACCATTGTTGGAAAGCACGATCCGATAGCTGTACTCCCATTGGGATCCAACTTGCCTCTTGCCCGTCAGGATGTAATCCGACACGCTCAAGCCGGTGCCAGCACTGGTGTCCTGATCGCGTACCACACCGGAGAAGGACTGCGCGGGCAGACCGTTGTAGTCCGGATCCAGGCTGATTGGCTTGCCTACCGTCACGGCAATGTTCTGATCACCATCCAGCAAACCGTCCTTCACGGCGATCACATCGACCGATTGCGGTGTCGACCAGTTGCTGGGCGTGAATTCAAGCCTGCCGGGCGTGGCCCAAGGATCAGCTCCGCTCGCCTGCACAAAGGTCTCCGAGGAGTCGTTCGGCGTGACCGATATGACCACGCTCTCCGTGGGCGCGCGCGCTAGAACCACGGAGATCCTCCCCGTGTCGAGTCCTTCCCGCAGGTCGAGATTCGCGGTTACCGCGGCATGCACTGCGCCCAGCTGTGGATTGGTGGGCACCACGAGCTGACCTGACGCATACCCGTGATTAAAGCCCTTGTCGTCATAGCTGATGCCATAGACGTAATAGACACCCGGAGACAGCCCCGCCACATTCCACACGTGGCTACCCCAGCTGTAGGAACCACCTATAGCTTGCAACCCGTCGACAATCTTCGTGCCAGCGAAACCAGAACCTGTTTGGTCGTAATAAAGCGCCACCGTCGAATCCATGCTGCTGTTCGTGCTGGTCCAACTGATCGCCGGATTGCCCTCGCGCGCGTCCCATATCCCAGAACCGGTTCCGAACGCAATTCCCAAAAACGGCGGGGAGTAGGTCCCTGTGCTGACGAACAACACGCTGGCCGGCGACCATGCGCTGGCGTTGTTAGTGCTGTCCTCGGCACGCACGCGCCAGTAGTGCGTGGCCTTGTCGACCAGCGATGTGGCGGTTTGCCAAGTGACGGTACTACTGGTGCCTGACGCGACCAGATTGACCAATGCGGCGTCACGATAGACCTCAAAGCGGTAGTGCACCACGTCGCCCTCAGAATCGGTCGAGGGATGCACCTCGAACGTTGGGGTCAATGTGCCTGACCAGGCGCGATCACCGGGGTTTGCGATCACCGGTGTTGTCGGCGCACCGTTACCTGCGTCCAGGACGAAATCGCCGATCACCCAGCCGCTATCGGCATGGCCATCGCTCGCCTTGGCGCGCCAGTAGTAATGCTGGTTCTCCGTCAGCCCTGTTGCCTGCCAACTTGTGATGCCACTGCTATTAGTGGGGATTGCGCCCGACGACTGCCTATTAGACGAATCGAAGGTATTGACCGTGTCGATCTCGAACACGTAGCGCAACGTATCGCCGTCCGCATCGGTGGAGTTGTTGACGCGCAACAAGGCAACGCCGGGCGTCGTCACATCGGAACCGGGCGCCGGGCTGACGATGGTCGGCGCCGATGGCGCCTGATTACCTGTGAACACGCGGAAGCTGCGTGCCGGCGTTTGCGTCTGCGCGCCGTGTTCGTCGGTGGCGGTGCCGCGCCAGTAGTAGGTGGCGTGATTTGTCAGCGGGACGGTGATCGTCCACGAAGTGGTGCCACTCGCATCCGCAGGCAGACTGGAGACACCGTCGTGGCGCTCAGTCAGGGCCGAATCCGTGTACACATCAAAGCTGTAGGTGACAGCGTCACCATCGCGATCGACCGCATTGGTGGCTGAGAGCACCGGCGTCAGCGTATCGACATCACCGCCTGCTATGGGCGAAGTCAGGTTGAAGCTTCCCGGTGCATCATTGGCCAAATTGACGAAGAATGTGCCATTGGCCCACGCACTGTTCACGCCATCGCCGGCGACGCCACGAGCCCGCCAGTAGTAATGGGTGTTGTCGTTGAGATTCTGCTCCGGTGTCCATGCTGTCGGCTGTTCCGCAGTCGGGTTCTCCGCGACGATGGCTTCCGCCAGTTTCTCAGTAAATCCGGCATCGGCATACAGTTCGAACTGCACCGACACGGTCGGGTCGTTGCTGGCTTCGCCGGTCAGCACCTGGAACTGCGGACGTAGGCTGGCGATCTCGGCACCTTGCAACGGCGATACGATCTGCGGGATCGCCGGGCCTGGTGGTGGCTCTCGCGATTCGACGCGGATCTTGGCCGAACGGTTACCGCTCAGGCTGCCGTCACTGGCGAGATAGTTGATCAGATAACTGCCGGCCTGCCCGGCTTCCGGCGTCCAATCGAACACCGCGGTGCCATCGCCTTGGTCCTGGAACGTGGCACCGGTCGGCAACGGACTGGCCGACAAGGTAATCGCCTTGCCCATCGGGCTGGAGGCTTCGACCAGGAACGATACCTGCTCGGTTTCCTTGACCACGCGGTCGGGAATGAACTGCAGCACCGGCGGCTTGGGATCCTGGTCCAGCGGCTTGAACGCAACCTGATAACCGCCCGGCGAGTTGGCATC
>NZ_JAVGJT010000066.1:0-3207 GCF_040948865.1 Pseudoxanthomonas sp. UTMC 1351
TACACTTCCATGAAGCAGTTCTGCGAGTCTCGCGGCACGACTGCCAACTCTGTGGCGGCATTTGTGAGTACTGTGGGCGAGTTGTCGGAGATGGGGGGGCGCTTGCTCAATCGAGCCGAAGCACACATGCGGGAGAAGGGGTACTTGGGCCCAGACGGATTGCTGACCCCAAAAGGAGTCGACCTGCATTCGAGTCTGCGAGCAGATAGTAGCCACTGACAACTGATCTGTTCGCCAACTATCTGAAGCGGAAGCGTAAGCTTCCACAGCACATGGACAGGCGATAAGTAGAACTTTCTGGCATGTTTTCACAACCAGGAGGTTCCATGAAGAAGTCGCGTTTTACCGAGACCCAGATCGTCTCGATCCTCAAACAGGCCGACGCCTGGGTACCGGCGAAGGACATCTGTCGGCAGGCGGGTATCAGCATAGCCACGTATTACCAATGGGGGGCGGCATGGAGGCGTCGGACCTGCGGCGTGTCAAGGAGCTGGAAGCCGAGAACGCCAAGCTCAAGCGTATGTACGCCGAGATGGCGTTGGACGTGGCCGCGATGAAGGATCTGATCGCAAAAAAACTGTAGGCCGGCCCAGAAGCGCGAGGCAGTGCGGTATCTGATGCAGGTACACGCGTGGCCGCTGCGTCGGTCTTGCGATTGTGTCGGCTTGTCCCGCGCGACTTTTTATCGTCCGCCGCTGGACTGGACCGTGCGTGATGCCGAGTTGATCGCGGCGCTGAGGGAGCTGGTTGAAGACCGGCCCAGTCGCGGCTTCTGGAAGTGCCGCAAGCGGCTTCGCCGGTTGCGGCCGGAGTGGAACCACAAGCGGATTTATCGGGTGTACAAGGCGATGCGATTGAGCCTGCGACGAGCCGCAAGGCGGCGTCTGCCCAAGCGCGAACGGGTCCGCTTTACGTACCGCGCTTGCCGGACACGGTCTGGTCCGGCGACTTCATGTCCGATGCGCTGGCCTGTGGTCGTCGCTTCCGCACCTTCAATGTCGTAGATGACTTCAACCGCGAGGCGCTGCACATCGAGGTGGACACCTCGATCACCTCCGCGCGCCTGGTGCGCATCTTCCAGCAACTGCAACGCGACCACGGCCTGCCGCAGGTGCTGCGCACGGATAACGTGCTAACTCTGGAGTCAAGCCGAATGCGGGGACGAGTCTGGTCGCAGGCGCAGCAAACGCCTGTCTCCAGATGTCGCCAACCGGCTCGAGAAATGACCCGTGGGCCTCCACGTCAACAAGATCCCCTGATCTGACCATAGTGAACACGAGGTCCGAACGGCCTCGAACGTGCCTAAAACAGCATGGAGTTCCCGTGGAAGGTCCGAGCATTATCTACAGGATCCTATGAGGTCCCAACGGCCCTACGGAGCGGAATCGATCCACGGGGTAAAGCGTTCTCGAAGTAGCAGCGATAGTGCGTTTGATGCTTGACCAGACCATAGGCTACGCGGGCCATTTTGGCAGCGACCGCGGTCAGCGCCTTGCGTTTGCGATCCGCATCGCGTGGATCGCACTCGACGTAACGTTCGTACTTGGCGCGGAAGCTGTTCTCCCGCATTCGCACCGCCACGGTGGCGGCGAACCAGAACGCGAACCGGAGCCGGGCATTACCGCGCTTGGATAGTCGCGCCTGCCCCTTGTGCTGACCGGATTGCGACTTCGCCAGATCGAGCCCGCAGTACTTGAGGAATTGCCGATGATGGCGGAAGCGTCGCAGATCGCCGCCCTCTGCCAGAATCGTCAAGGCCAGCACGGGGGCCGATGCCCGGCAAGGAACGCAGCGCTTGGTAATCCGCCCGGCCGCTCAGTAGCTGGTGCGCTTGATCGGCCAAGGCATCGCGTTGCTCAATAAGCTGCTGGAATCGACGCAGCTGAAGACGGAACGTCTCCACCTCGATCGAATCCTCGGCCACCGGAAGGCCAATGCTTTGCAGGGCGCAATCATACAGTTCGCGCAGCCAAGCGCGCTTGTTCACCTTGCGCCCCACCAGTTCCCAGGCTTGTTCGTGGAAGGCCTCGTAAGTCAGTGCGCGAATCGACGCGGCAGTCGGGAACCGCAGCATGAAGCGGGCAAACCAGTCCGCGTGCGCGCCATCGAAATAGCGCTCCACTTCGGGAAAGTACAGCGGCAGGTAATGCGTCATCAGGCTGTGCTGCAAGCGTATTCGCGCCAGACTGATCTGATAATGCGTCTTGGACAGCTCCTGCAGGCCGTGATGTCCGGCCACCAACGGATCCACGTAGCGTAGCGTGATGCCTTGCTTGAGCAACGCCAAGATCACCGTCGCGTCCTTCGGGTCATTCTTGTCCCACGAATTGAATACCGCTTCCCGGTAGCGCGCACCCGCCACCGAAGACACCCGACAGACCTCGAAGCCTTCCTGGAGAAGTCGATAGGCCATATTCGGTGGCAATCCCCGGTGGGCTCCATGGCCACCCTGATCGGCGCCGGCAGTCCCCGCAACAGGTCCACCAGTCGCTGATGGTCGTCTTGTGTGCTGACCATGCGGAATCGCTGATGCTTACCATCCGGCGTCTCAATCAGGACCGCGTGGTGGCGCTTGGCGATATCGACCGCGACCCAGGTGGCCGCAGGCGTAGTATCGGAACGTGCAGTCATCGTCAACGAACTCCTGTGGTGTGTGAGAACCCTCAGGATCATCTCGGAGACGATGGCTGCCCACCAAAAGATCATGCTTCCAGATGTACTACGGACCAGAGTTCCTGGGCGAAGCCTTCGTGCAATGGGCCAAGGCCAACGTCATGGCGATCCACTACATTCAGCCAGGCAAGCCCAATCAGAACACCTACATTGAACGCTTCAACCGTACCTTCCGCGAGGAAGTGCTCGACCAGCACCTGTTTGCTCGCATCGATGATGTCCGCGAGGCCGCCTGGTGGTGGATGATCGAATACAACGAACAACGTCCCCACGATTCCCTGGGCGATCTGACGCCCAAGGAATACCGTCAACGAATCGCTGGGAGTTCTACTTTTGAAGTGTCTACTTGACGGGGAAGCTTACGACCCCACATCCTGCCGCTGTCGAGGCGACTCCCCACACTTGCTATGTCAAAGCCTTCCAGCGCCGCCGCGGTTTTGTTCGCCCGACTGTCGGTGGCGGCATAGACGTTGGAGGTTGTGCAGCGAACCGGTAGCGCGCCATCGGAAACGTCATTCGGCATCCAAGCCAATT
>NZ_JAVGJT010000067.1:0-2797 GCF_040948865.1 Pseudoxanthomonas sp. UTMC 1351
CGCTATAGCGATACGTAGTACGAGGACCTGGTCTGGGCATGGATGACACTCCTGATAGTTAGATCAGGGTGTCCACTAAACCGTAGGAGCTACCGCGTCGGCTTGAATGAATTGTTATGCCTCATCCGGGAACAATGACTCATAGGTTGGGTCCGCATGCTCCCACTGAGCATCACGTGCGATGAGGTACGACCGGACATCCTGTAGCTCCACCTCTGGCGGGATGTTAACAGAGACATATTTTGGATTGGCGCCCTCATAGCTGCACCCAAGGGCCACCAAACCTTGAAGAAGCTGATCCGAGACGTTGTCCGGAGAGACAGGTAGCTCAAAGATAACTCGGATTGTCCGGTTGCCTGACTTCTCGACTACGGACTGAAAGGTTGGCATTTGCTCTTGTGGGTCTATCGGTGCGAGCACCGTGTCTTGCCACGAAACGCCGTAAGCATAGAACGGCGAGTTGTCCAGCTTGTAGAGGTCGCGGCCAAGAGGTATTGCCCAAAGCGTCTCGACGGATGCGCTGCCATCATCGCTTGGGACGCGGAACAAAACTTTGGCCGTCGGTTCACTGCTCATGAGGCATAACGCCTGAATTAAGCCGACCCGCAGCGGGGCGGCGACTGCGTGCAAATATAGCCGAAGGCGTGCACTCAGGCGCCGCCCTGATGTGGGTTCGGCTTGATGAATTGTTAGAGCGCAGGTAGCGACGCCAGAGAAGCTCAGCCAACTCAAGCAGCAAGAAGCCGAGCAGGATAGTGAACAACTGTGTCTCGATACTTGCCGGAAGGTCAGTGAGTGTGACGCCAGTAGGCGATGTGCCAGTGACGGCAATGGCATGCAACGATGAGTAAGTGCGAGCGGCAGACATGGCGCCATAGACGATGCAGAGGATCCCAGTGGCATTTGTCAATCTGCGGATAACGTTTGCGGTGATGTTGGTCATGCGCTCTAACGCCTGAATTAAGCCGACCCACAGCGGGGCGGCGACTGGGTGCGAATATAGCCGAAGGCGTGCATTTAGGCGCCGGCCCGCTGTGGGTTCGGCTTGAATGATTTGTTAGGCCGCAGTGGCACGATCTGCGATCTCTAGTGCACGTACAACTGTCAGTGGGCCGTTGATCTCCGGATCAGTGCATATGTCCAAGTCGTCCGCGATATCTGGCCCGGAGTACTCAACTCGCTCGGACATCTGCACGGCATCGGCGGTGTACGCGAGCTCACCGGCGGTCAATTGTCCAGAAGCGAATAAGCGGCAAAGGACGCTGAGCCCGTGCCGATCTAAGAACAAATCAGCGTCCTCATGGACCAGAACGGGCGCAGATCCGCCGCGACCGAGACGGCGGGTGTGCTCCGCCAACTCTGCGGCGATCTCGGCCGAGTAGTCAGCGGCGGAAGTTGAGCCAGAAATCAAATTGACCAACGAGCTAAGTTTCATGCGGCCTAACGCCTGAATTAAGCCGACCCGCGAAGCGGGTTCGGCTTGAATGATTTGTTGGGCGGCAAACTACCAGAAATTTCGGCCCTTGGAAGCGAAGCGCTACCGACCGACTGGCCGAAGCCGCTTGTCCCACCCGAAAGCCCATATGCCGGGGCGCGGCCCCGTGAAGTGTCCCCACGGTCCGAAGCCAGTGAGTGCGCAAGCGGGGAGGCTCGCATCCCTCACCCATGATCTTGCGCACCACAACTGACCGAAGCAAAAGCCGACGATGCGTGAGCGCCACCACGCGGTAAGTCAACGAAAGCCAAGCGCAGCGGGAACAGCAAATTGCCGCGAACCAAGATGTTGGATGATCTGGAGCAAGCCCGGTTGCGGTGAGCCGAAACCTCATGTGCTCCTGACCGCCCAACGCCTGAATTAAGCCGACCCGCGAAGCGGGTTCGGCTTGAATGATTTGTTGGGCGGCAAACTACCAGAAATTTTGGCCCTTGGAAGCGAAGCGCTACCGATCGACCAGCCGAAGTCGCTTATCCCACCCGAAAGCCCCTATGCCGGGGCGCGGCCGCAGCAAAGTGTCCCCACGGTCCGAAGCCAGTGAGTGCGCAAGCGGGGAGTCTTGTATCCCTCACCCATGATCTTGCGCACCAGAACTGACCGAAGCAAAAGCCGACGATGCGTGAGCGCCACCACGCGGTAAGTCAACGAAAGCCAAGCGCAGCGGGAACAGCAAGTTGCCGCGAACCAAGATGTTGGATGATCTGGAGCAAGCCCGGTTGCGGTGAGCCGAAACCTCATGTGCTCCTGACCGCCCAACGCCTGAATTAAGCCGACCCGCAGCAGGGCGGCGACTGCGTGCAAATATAGCCGAAGGCGTGCACTCAGGCGCCGCCCTGATGCGGGTTCGGCTTGAATGAATTGTTAGGGGCGCACACGACCGGACTGCCCCCACACGTGCTTTGCCCAATAGCTGAGCATACCGAACGGGATAAAGACGATAAATTGCAAGGCCCATCCGCCAATCTCGCCGGACGCAAGTTGCTTATTGCCACTGGCATGAGCCAAGAACAGTGCGATTGCAACAACCTGCGGTGCAACCGCCGGCCAAATAGTGGACTGCCAGTTCAAGAGACTCGTCTCTCCAGCGAGTAGCAGGTGAGCACCCATGACAGCGACGATGGCGGTAGGAAGCAGTGCCAGCACCAGAAGCAGGATTTGTAACGGCCGATTCGCTGTCATGCGCGCCTAACGCCTGAATTAAGCCGACCCGCGAAGCGGGTGGGAGTTCCTACGCAAAAGTGGACACCGGTGGGTTAGATGCATTGGCGTTCGTATTCGGCCGGCGAGCGGTATCCCAGCGCC
>NZ_JAVGJT010000068.1:0-1730 GCF_040948865.1 Pseudoxanthomonas sp. UTMC 1351
AACCAGCTTTCCGGAGCGTTGCGGTCGCTTCTTCCGGGGCCACTGCACGTCTTGGACACGTACTTGGCATTAATCAGACGGATCGCATACCAATTCGCTGAATGCCCAGGCATGCTTCCAGCATAGCTTAGCCAGATCTCCGCGCTGCCCGAGCGGCCCGGTCGGGTAGTCACCTTTCCGTTTTGGCCGCTTTCATTCGCTTCCTCCACCGTAGCCTCCAAGCCATGCTAATGCTCAGTCCTGTAAACCACCAACCGCAAGTCAACGTGACTTCACACCCTGCCGAGAACGCCAATCCAGGCGGTATCAGAGGGCTGATATCGCGATTTCTTTCGGCATTTCAACATGCGCGCAACACCGAAGATCTGGTCGGTAAGACCGTCCAACCCAAGTATGCACAGCAGTACATGGGAAAGGTCCAGTTCACGGGGGTGGGCACAGTGGTCTCCGTTGGCGCCATCACCGAGAGGCAGTACAGGATTCTTCTGAATCACACCATCCCGTCCCCCTTGGTAACCCCAACCGCTGAAGGCAATGCGGCCAGGACTCCGGGGGAATGCATTATCAATGCACTCGCGGTGGCAAACTCCCATTTGAGCGGTAAGACGCACGCTGAGGTTGTCGCGGTACTCAAGCCAACGTGGCTGGACGGTGACCTTTCGCGAAGTGCCGCAGTAAATGCGTTGAACCTTGTGAAGCATCAAGCTGGCGACATGCTCGCATTCCATCATGCAATCGACGAGATTATGGCGAGCATGGAGTCCAAGATAAACATCCCACGGCGGAACGACAATTTCTACGGGCGACTGTTTGAAACCCACTTGAGTGAGTACGTGTGCAAGCACCCGGATAGCGGCATGGAGGCGGCGAGGGATGCGGTCGCATCTCGTATTCTGATGGACTTCGATACCTACGGTACAGAAGATGCCGAAGACGTGTGCTTTGAAGTCGCGATGAAGTTGAGGCGTGATCCGGTGACGTGGCGGGCAGGTGCCGCTGACATTCAGGACTTTATAGAATCCCCTTCTCCGGATCGGTTCCGTCAGATGATGCGCACGACGGGGCCGTATTCGGTGCCGACGGTGCTGTCAGTGGCCGTGGGATACATGCTGGAGGCGTCGGGCATGTCAAGCATCGCCGATGAGGCCACACGCTTTTATGAGGCAGCGATTCTTCCGCAGCGTAAACTGGTGCGCTCTTCGGCTGAGAACGTGGCCGCACAGACCATGCATGGCTTGCTCCTTCCCTATCAGCGTGGCGCACACGATAAACAGGCAGCTTCAGAGGGCAACGGCGTTCGACCCATGGACCGGTACGTGCGGCCATCGCAGCACACGGGCATCACTAGCAACGACTGGAACGCGCTGCGGTCTGAGCGAACCATCGCGATCGGGATATCGGGCTCGGCGAACCTGCTTCATTACCTATTCAAGGACATCCGCGCTCAAGACGAAAGCTTTCCCATGGAGAGTGCTCAGCTAGCTACCGCGGGTTGGCTGGCACACAGCGGGGGACACTCTTTTAACGAGGTGTACAGTGTGTTTGGATACGAACGGAGCGGCGGTGTGGTGCCAGTATCTTATGATCGACTCTCGCTGGAGACGTACACAGCGAACGAGGCGGTGGAGTATGCCTTTGACAAAGTAGTGTCCGCGGCGACGGATCTTCGTCAACGGCAATTGCAGACCGTGCTTCGTCAATAGTGAGCGATGGATCCGGTAGCGCACCTG
>NZ_JAVGJT010000069.1:0-1507 GCF_040948865.1 Pseudoxanthomonas sp. UTMC 1351
GAGCCTCCAAGTAGCGTTGGACCAGCGGTCCAAAGACCCGGTTGTGCAACTCATTCAAAGCCGCCTGCCCGGCCTGACTCATGGCTCCCGCGTCCTCGCGCAGGTCCTGCGCGGTCGCGGCAATGCGGGCTTGTACTGCGGCCGCGTACCCGGTGGCGATAAAATCGTCCCGCGCCTCCTGCGCCCTCTCGAATGCCGCCCGATCCCAGCGTTCGAGCACGTGATGGAAGGGCACGTGATTGGCCAGGTACTCGGGGAAGGTGGCGTCCAACGCCTTGACCTGCGCTTCGGCGCGGCCAAGATCGTCCTCGGTGACGCCCGAGACAGCGCCAAAGCGCATGGCCTCCACGCCGATCGGCAGGCGCAAGCGTTCACGTAAGCCCACCGGGTAGGCCAGCACCACTTCGACATCGTCCACGGCGCGCATTGTACGCATTTTGTCGAGCGCAATGGTTTCCAACGCTTCCAGGCGGCGGTTGCCCTGCACGAGCTCCAGCAATGTTGCCGGGTGTGCGTCATGGTGCCCGGTCTCTACGTCGTGGTTCACGCGCAGACGGGTCATCTGCAGCAGCACCACGGCGGCCCGATCCTCGCACGCCTCGTTGCCGGGGGCGACGATGGCGAAGGTGTCCTGGCGCAGCACCGGATGCGTGGCGAGGTGCTCGAGCCATTCGCCGACATGGGCCCGGAACGGCGCCGCCACAGCGGCCTGGGTGGCATTGATGGACTGGGCGAGCTTATCCAGGTACTGCGCGAACTGCGAGGCGGCGACTTCGCCCTCGAAGGCGGTCCAGCGCGCCACGGCAGCATGCGCGGCCTCCGAGGGATACCAGGCCGCGGCCGCGTCGTGCAGGGGGCGAACGGGACGGGACATTGACGGGTCGGACGCGTCCATCGAAAAAGTGATGTCCGGGCCCACGTAACGCGGATCGTTCCTCAACTGTGACAGCTGTTCAAGCGCGTGCGCGGACAGCGGATTGCCTTCCAGATGTAGCGTGCCGCCGGGATTGCGGTGCTGCACATTGCTCGGCAACGCCGTCAGCAAATTATGGCGCAGGTTGCATTCCCAGAAAAGTCCGGGCCTACGCGCGGGTATCTGATCCATCCGTGCGATCTGGTTTCCCTCAAAATCCAAAACGCCCAAATTGGCTGGCCACCTCGGCGGCACCGACGTCAACTGGCAGTGGGCCGCCCCAAGCTGTTGCAGCTTGGCGGGAAGCGCAGGTAGCGCGGTTACTGGGCAGCCACTCACGTCGAGGTCCTGAAGCGAGCTCGGTAGCGCAGGCAGGCGGCCCAGGGGATTGTTTTGGCACTGGAGCATTTCCAGGCGAGCCGGCAACACCGGCAACTGGGTTAGCGCGTTATCCCTACAGTCGAGCCAGGCCAGGTCGGCCGGAAGTGGCGGCAGGTCGCGAAGCTGCAGTCGCGACAAATCCAAATAACCCGGCAGCCCGATGTTGCGCATCCGCTCGGCGGCCTCGACGCGACGTTCGCCGGGCTCGGCACG
>NZ_JAVGJT010000070.1:0-1330 GCF_040948865.1 Pseudoxanthomonas sp. UTMC 1351
ACCACGCGGTCGGGAATGAACTGCAGCACCGGCGGCTTGGGATCCTGGTCCAGCGGCTTGAACGCAACCTGATAACCGCCCGGCGAGTTGGCATCGAATACGTTGAACCAGTATTCCCATTGCTGGGTATCGCGGTTCTTGGTCTTGGACAACCAGACGTTCTCCGGCGCCATCTGCTTGGCGTCGGCACGCACCACGGTGGACAACGCCATGCCGCCGCGGTGCGGGTCCGGCTTGCGCACGTAGAAGAATCCCTGCGTGGCCGGCATGGCCAGTTGATAGGCGCCGCCGGCGACCGTCAGCTGCGCTTCGGCCGAACGGTTGGTCACTGTGCTGTCGACGCCTTCGGATTCATAGACTTTGTAAAGACCGCCGTCTTCGGCCAGGAAGTCGCGGATCACATCGCGGCCAGGCAAATCCACCCGCACATCACGCACCAGTAGATGCGCGTTGGTAGCCTGCAACAACGAGGTCAGCGCGCCACCCAGCTCATCGGAATGGGTGAACGTGGCATTGAACTCGACGAAGGTGCCGGCCAGGTTGCTCTCCATCTGCCAGCGACCCATCTTGCTGCTGGCCGGGCCGATATCGCCGAAGTCGATCAGCAGCGAATTGGTCGCCGGCAGGTCCTGCACATAACTGCCCAGCAGGACGAAGTTGATCGGCAGTCCCTGCTGGTTTTCGACGATGCGCGGCTGCGCCGAATCGATCTTCAGCTTGTTGGCCGCGGCCAGGCCGCTGTTCTTCACCCGCACGCCCAGCGTGTAGGGCTCAGGTGCTTCGATCTCGGTGGTGAACGGATCGTCGGCGATGATGTCGCGGGTCAGGAAGTAGTCCAGCGTCAGTGACGGCATCGGCTTGACCGTGATGGCGTCGGGGTTCAACTCCATCGTGTGGGTCTCGGTACCGAACTGGTAGCGCAGCGTCGCGCCGACCAGGTAGCGCTTGCCGAAAGGCGTATTGCCGGCCGAGCCCGGCGCCGGGATCAGCATCCAGTTGATGGTCGCCGTGGTCGCTCCCGCAACCTGGCCGGTACCGGAGACGTCGGAGATATTCTGTTTCTGGGTGAGGCGAATGAAGAACTTGGCGGTCAGATCGTTGGGGTCGGTGGTGACGGTGACCGGCGCGCCGGTTTCGTCGGTGACCTTTACGTCCACATTGACGTTCGTCAGCGCGGTGGCCGGCAGCGAATTGGTGATGCGCATCTCGGCGTCGAACGCCTGGCGCTCCAGCGTCAACTCCTGCTTGATCTCGATCTTCACGCGCGCGCACACGGACTCCTGCGCCGCCAACGGCGCAATCGATATCCCCAGCAGGCACAACGCCGCCA
>NZ_JAVGJT010000071.1:0-588 GCF_040948865.1 Pseudoxanthomonas sp. UTMC 1351
TGATGCTAAACATCAGTCTGGCTCTTCGAAGCCGTTTGGCGACGCGGGAGGAGTCCATCTCATCATTCAAGCCAGCCACTTCGTGGCTCGGCTTAATTCAGGCGTTAGGTGCGATGAAATCCACGACATCAAAAGCAGAAAAGGTAGCGCTTTCCGGCCTGTTTCTGATCCTGTTTGGTCTTTCTGCCGTATTTGAGTATTCCAAGTACCAGCATGGACATGGCTTGTTTTTTTACTTGGCCGGTCCCGACACAACATGGATATCCAGAGCTATCCTCTTAGCTCCTGTGCTTGGAGTAATGGGTTGGTGTTTGTATATGCTCCTAAGAGATAGAGATGACAAAGACAGCATCTAACAATTCATTCAAGCCGCCGCTTCGCGGCGCGGCTTAACTCAAGCGTTACACCCCAATGCACGAGCTAGAAGTTTGCCCGAGGTGCTCAGCAGAATTTATAGCCCGTAACGCGCTTGTTTCTGGTGGGGTTCCCGTTGGCTTTAACGTTTTTACCTTTTCAGATGTGTCGGTAAATATCCGTTGTCCCGACTGCTGGCACGTGTTTTCTGCGCGCAAACTCAAATTTTTCGGA
>NZ_JAVGJT010000072.1:0-737 GCF_040948865.1 Pseudoxanthomonas sp. UTMC 1351
ACTCGTTCTGTGATCATTTTTCTAAGCACTTGTGGCCTAATTCGTTCAAGCCGACCCCGCATCGGGCACCACTCAGGTGCTTTTCCGCTACGCTAGCACCCAGCCACTGCCTCACCGCGGGTCGGCTTAACTCGGGCGTTAGGCGTCAGATGAACGCCGACTCTAATTTGGGAGGATACGTGGATCGGACCAGCATCGGGATCATTGTCGTCGCCTTAGTTCTTGCGACGACTTCAGGAGCACGCGGCGTGGCGGCGTCGCCCGTCGACAAAGCCGCGGAGCCCGTCATCGAGACCGGCGACGTCGACCGGTTCTATCAGGTCTATGATGCGGCGGGCGGGCGCCCGACGGCCGAAGCACTGCAGCACGACTATGTCAATCTTGGTTCGGACGGGCTGCACGAACTCGCGCGGATGCGCAAGGTCACCGGTCAGTCGATCGCCGATGCCATTGCCAGAAGGCCGGAGATCTATTTGGAGGCGCGGGACTGCGCCGATACCCTGCCGCGCGTTCGCGAAAGACTGGCGACAGTGCTGCGCAAACTTCGGGACCTCTATCCCGAGGCGCGTTTTCCGCCGATCACGATCGCGGTGGGCCGAGGCAAGCCCGTTGGCGTCGGCGGGCGCGATACCGGCGTGCAGATTCGTAAGCTTCCCCGTCAAGTAGACACTTCAAAAGTAGAACTTCCGGCGACTCGTTGACGGTACTCGCTGGGCGTTAGATCGCCCAATGAGTCG
>NZ_JAVGJT010000073.1:0-1263 GCF_040948865.1 Pseudoxanthomonas sp. UTMC 1351
TATATGGACTCCTCCGTCAATCAGGATTCGCTGGTTTGATCTGATGCTGTGAAGCGGTGCGGTTGCAGTCGTATATTCGGCCTTGAGGTGAGTCGCGTAGCGCTCGGGCCATCATGGAATCCGCGGCGCGGGTGCCTATCGTTCAAGCGGCCTGAGGGGCCGGAAGTGTTATCGGCGTTGTCCGCACCGGGACCGAACCCTTCACCATGATCGAGATCGTTCCAGGCAACTCCTGACGGGTAGGACGTGGATACTCAGGCGGCAGCGGGTCGCTGACTGACCTGCCAAGGATCGAAGGCAGTTCCGTGATGCGCCGTCGCCCACAGCCGGCGGGCCAACTTGTTGGCCAAGGCACAAGCGGCTTTGTTGTGACCTTGCCGCTGTTGCACCGACAGTGCCCAGGCCTGCAGCGGATCCAGCGGCTGGCCGCGCCGCTGTTTCATGCGTGCCGCTTGCAGCACGGCCCGTGCGCCGTGGATGAATAACGTCCGCAAGTACGCGTCCCCGCGTTTGGTCAGCCGACCTAATCGTCGCTGCTGGCCCGAGGAGTGCTCACGCGGCGTCAGCCCTAACCACGCCGACAGCTGCCGGCCGTTGCGGAACCGCGATAGGTCGCCGGCGCTGGCGCGCAATGCCGTTGCCGTCAGCAGGCCCACGCCCGGGACGGTGCGATAACGCTGCACCGCCACATCGCGCGTAGCGAACTCCTCCAGCCGTTGTTCGATGGCGGCCATATCGGCCGACAACTGCGCCAAGCGCTGCAACTGCGCGTCCAGACTGTGGCGCAGGGGCATCGGTATCTCGTTGTCGCCATCCTCGAGTGCGTCGCGGACCGCCGCCGACACCTTCGCCGCCCCGGCGGGGATGACCACACCGAACTCGCGCAGGACCCCGCGCAGCAGATTCAGCGTCGCGGTGCGTTCGCCCTTGAGATGTTCGCGAATACGATGCAGTGCCCGGATGCCCTGCTGCTCAGGCGTCTTCACCGGCACGCTGGCGATGTCGGCGCAGCGGTCCGCCTCCAGCATCCCGGCCACGTCGTTGCGGTCGGTTTTGTTGCCGCGCACATAGGGCCGCACGTCGCGGGCTGGAAGCAGCCGAACCGTGTGGCCTTGGCCCTGGAACCGGCGGCCCCAGTAGTGCGCACTGTCACAGGCTTCCATCAGTACGCGCAGCGCAGGCCGCTGCTCCAGCGTGCGGGCAAAGGCCTTGCGGGAGAGCCGCTTGCGCTCAATCACCTGGCCCTGGGCGTCGGCGAAAGCC
>NZ_JAVGJT010000074.1:0-1260 GCF_040948865.1 Pseudoxanthomonas sp. UTMC 1351
CGGATACGGCTACGCGAAGCGGCCAGGTTTTCCGAGCTGGTCTGCAGGTTGGCGACCACCGAGGTGAAGCGGTTCTGCACCGCACCCAGGTCGGCGCGCGCGCCGTTGACCGAGGTCAGGGCCTTGTCAACGATTTCCAGCGCCTGCTGCGCGCCTTTGAACGTAGTGATGTCCAGATCGCTGCCGAATTTCGCGGTGGGTGCTGCCGCGGTCGCGGTCACGTCGGCCGGGGCAGTGCCGCCGGTCCAGGTGCCGGTATCTACGGCGAAGCCCGCGAAGTCGCCATCGGCGTCCACGCTGTCCTTGACCGAAGTCAGGTTGATGGCGCCGGCGGCACCGGCTTCGGCATACACGCCGTGTTCGCCCAGCTTGGCGTTGATGGCGCTGACCAGCGCGGCTGCGGCGGCGTCACGGGTACCCGTGGCAGTGCCGGTGGCGGCCACGTCAACCGTGTCGATGACCACGGCGTTGCCCTTGCTGTCGGTGATGGTGAGGTCTTCGATGGTCAGACCCGTCGTGCCGTCGGCGGGCGTGGCGACGGTGAAGGTATTGGTGTCGAACACCGCGCCACCTAGGGCCGCCGCCTGCGCATTGACCACCTTGTCGATGGCAATGGCCTGACCGGCGTTGGCACCGACCTGGAACAGCTGGCTGGAGAACGAACCGTCCAACAGTTTGGTGCCGTTGAACTCGGCCTGCTTGGCGACGCGGTCGATCTCCGAGGTCAGCTGCTTCACTTCCGCGTTCAGAGCCGCACGGTCGGAAGACGAGTTGGTGGCGTTGGCCGACTGCACCGACAGCTCACGGATGCGCTGCAGGTTGTTGCCGATTTCGGTCAGCGAGCCTTCGGCCACCTGGGCCAGCGAGATGCCGTCGTTGGCGTTGCGAACGGCCACATCCAGGCCGCGGATCTGGGTGCTGAAGCGCTCGGAGATGGCCAGACCGGCCGCATCGTCCTTGGCGCTGTTGATGCGCAAGCCCGAAGACAGGCGCTGAATGGTAGTAGCCAGCGAAGCGCCGCTGGTGCTCAGATTGCGCTGAGCATTGAGCGACATCGTGTTGGTGTTGATGACTTGTGCCATGAATGCGATTCCTTAGGCGTGAAGCGAAGTGAAGTGCCTGGCCGAGGCGAACGAAAAGCGTCCGCCCCGGCTTTTCTCAGCGATTAGCGGAGCAGGCTGAGCACGTTCTGGGGCACCTGATTGGCCTGGGCCAGCATGGCCGTACCGGCCTGCTGCAGGATCTGGGTGCGGGTCAGTT
>NZ_JAVGJT010000075.1:0-1234 GCF_040948865.1 Pseudoxanthomonas sp. UTMC 1351
TGAATCGCCCAGGCTTTTGTAGACAGTCGTCAGCCGTTTAGTGCGTACTGCTTCTCAAACTCTACCGGGGACAGCCCGTCGTTGGAACTGTGCCGCCGTTTCGGGTTATAGAACATCTCGATGTACTGGAAGACATCGGCACGCGCCTCGTCGTGATTGCTATAGATCGTCCGCTTGATCCGCTCCCGCTTCAGCAGCTGGAAGAAGCTCTCCATCGCCGCGTTGTCATGGCAATTGCCTCGTCGACTCATGCTGCACACGATGTCGTGCTCGCGCAGGAAGCTCTGCCAGTCTTCACTGGTGAACTGCGTGCCCTGGTCGGAGTGAAGCAGAAGCCCGGGGCTTGGCTTGCGCCGCCACACTGCAGCCAACAGCGCCTGCAAAACCAGGTCAGTATGTTGAGTTGGCCGGGTTGCCCATCCAACGACCTGACGCGAAAACAGATCAAGCACTACCGCCAAGTACAGGAAGCCGTCGTATGTGCGGATGTAGGTGATGTCCGTGACCCACGCGCGATTTGGTTCACTGACCTTGAAGCCGCGAGCCAGAACGTTCTTGGCGACTGATCCAACAGGGCCGCTCAATGGGCGTGGTCGCCGACCGTAGCCGACCATAGCCCGCAGCCCCGCGCTCTTCATCAAGCGTGCCACGCGATGACGACTACACGTCTCGCCAAGCTCGCGCAGATCTGTGGTCACTTTGCGGTGGCCATACACGGAGCCGCTTTCCAGCCAGCTGTGCTTGATCAGGCCGAGCAATCGCTGATCGTCTTTGTCGCGAGCGCTTGCCGGCTCTTTTAGCCAGGCGTAGTAGCCACTGCGATGGACGCCAAGCATCCGACACATCGCCGCGAGGCCGAACTCATCTGCGTGTTGCTTCATGAAGGCGTACTTTGCTCTTACCCCTTTGCAAAGTACGCGGCGGCTTTTTTTAGGATGTCTCGCTCTTCAGTGACCCGGCGTAGCTCAGCCTTGAGGCGGCGCACTTCCGCGTTCTGGTCCTGCTCGACACGCCGGCCAACATCGCCTTTGCCTTGTTGCCGCTTCCAGCCGTAAAGACTGTGGATCGACACGCCCAGTCGCTCGGCAACCTCCGCTACCGGACGGCCGTACTCAACGATCTGCCGGACCGCCTCGATCTTGAACTCATCGGTGTACCGCTTCGTGCTCATAACCACCTCCGCCTAAGCCATAGTTTATGGCTGCGAGGTGTCTACGAAACCCGGGGCGATTCA
>NZ_JAVGJT010000076.1:0-1194 GCF_040948865.1 Pseudoxanthomonas sp. UTMC 1351
CATGGCAAAGGGTAAATTCGAACGCACCAAGCCGCACGTGAACGTGGGCACGATTGGTCACGTGGACCACGGCAAGACGACGCTGACGGCGGCGCTGACGAAGGTCGGAGCAGAGCGTTTCGGAGGCGAGTTCAAGGCCTATGACGCGATTGACGCGGCGCCGGAAGAGAAGGCGCGCGGCATCACGATTTCGACGGCGCACGTGGAATACGAAAGCCCGAACCGTCATTACGCGCATGTGGATTGCCCGGGTCACGCCGACTATGTGAAGAACATGATCACCGGTGCGGCGCAGATGGACGGTGCGATTCTGGTGTGCTCGGCCGCGGACGGCCCGATGCCGCAGACGCGCGAGCACATTCTGCTGTCGCGCCAGGTCGGCGTGCCGCACATCGTGGTCTACCTGAACAAGGCGGACATGGTGGACGACGCCGAGCTGCTGGAGCTGGTGGAAATGGAAGTGCGCGAGTTGCTGAGCAAGTACGACTTCCCGGGCGATGACACCCCGATCATCCACGGTTCGGCCCGTTTGGCGCTGGAAGGCGACCAGTCGGAGATTGGCGTGCCGTCGATCATCAAGCTGGTGGAAGCGCTGGATACGTTCATCCCGCAGCCCGAGCGCGACATCGACCGTCCGTTCCTGATGCCGGTGGAAGACGTGTTCTCGATTTCTGGCCGCGGCACCGTGGTGACCGGTCGTATCGAGCGCGGCATCATCAAGGTGGGCGACGAAATCGAAATCGTGGGTATCCGTCCGACCGTGAAGACCACGGTGACGGGTGTGGAAATGTTCCGCAAGCTGCTGGACCAGGGCCAGGCGGGCGACAACGCCGGTCTGCTGCTGCGCGGCACCAAGCGTGACGACGTGGAGCGCGGCCAGGTGCTGTGCAAGCCCGGTTCGATCAATCCGCACACTCAGTTCGAAGCCGAAGTGTATGTGCTGAGCAAGGATGAAGGCGGCCGCCACACCCCGTTCTTCAAGGGTTACCGTCCGCAGTTCTACTTCCGTACCACCGACATCACCGGTGCGGTGACCCTGCCGGAAGGCGTGGAGATGGTGATGCCGGGCGACAACGTGAAGATGGTGGTGGAGCTGATCAACCCGGTGGCGATGGACGAAGGTCTGCGTTTCGCGATCCGCGAAGGCGGCCGTACCGTCGGCGCCGGCGTGGTAGCCAAGATCATCAAGTGACG
>NZ_JAVGJT010000077.1:0-1138 GCF_040948865.1 Pseudoxanthomonas sp. UTMC 1351
TACTCGCGCAGATCCGCCAGGCTGCTCTTGCCGGCTTCGAAGTCGCGGCCGGCGCCGGCATCGAAGCTGGCGTAGCGATCCTTGCGCCAGGTTTCCAGCGGCGAGTTCTCCAGCAGCGCATGCGCCACTTCCAGGCCACGGGCGAACGCGTCCATGCCGCCGATGTGGGCCAGGAACAGGTCCTGCGGATCGGTCGATTCGCGGCGCACCTTGGCATCGAAGTTCAAGCCGCCCGGCTGCAAGCCGCCCTGGCGCAGCACCACCAGCATCGCGCCGACGGTGTCGTACAGGTCCATCGGGAACTGGTCGGTGTCCCAGCCGTTCTGCGGGTTGCCGCGGTTGGCATCGATGCTGCCCAGCATTCCGGCGTCGGAGGCCACCTGCAGGTCGTGTTCGAAGGTGTGACCGGACAACGTGGCGTGGTTGGCTTCGATGTTGAGCTTGAAGTCCTTATCCAGGCCGTGCTGGCGCAGGAAGCCGGCCACCGTGGCGCTGTCGAAGTCGTACTGGTGCTTCATCGGCTCCATCGGCTTGGGTTCGATCAGGAACACGCCCTTGAAGCCGATGCTGCGGCCGTAGTCGCGCGCCATCGTCAGGAAGCGGCCCATGTGGTCCTGCTCGCGCTTCATGTCGGTGTTGATCAGGCTGGCGTAGCCTTCGCGGCCGCCCCAGAACACGTAGTTCTCGCCGCCCAGTTCCACCGTGGCCTCCAGCGCGGCCTTGACCTGCACCGCGGCGCGGGCGACCACGTCGAAGTCCGGATTGGTGGACGCACCATTCATGTAGCGCGGGTGGCTGAACAGGTTGGCCGTGCCCCACAGCAGCTTCATGCCGGTGGCCTGCTGGCGCTCCTTGGCCAGGGCGACCATGTGCTTGAGGTTCTTCTCGTACTGACTGATCTCCTCGGCATCCGGGGCCAGGTCGATGTCGTGGAAGCAGTAGTACGGCACGCCCAGCTTGGTGAAGAACTCGAACGCCGCGTCCACCTTGGCTTCGGCCTTCTGCAGCGGGTTGCCGTTGCCGGCATCCCACGGGTAATGGCGCGTGCCCGGACCGAACGGATCGTGGCCGGCGTTGCAGAAGCTGTGCCAGTAGCACACCGCAAAACGCAGGTGCTCGCGCATGGTCTTGCCGCCGA
>NZ_JAVGJT010000078.1:0-1051 GCF_040948865.1 Pseudoxanthomonas sp. UTMC 1351
CCCCGGCAATCTACCGAGGGCTTTCTGCTTTGATGCGGGTTGAAGTGCAGGCCCTGCGTTAGCGATTTCCGGCCTGCAGCGTCGAATGGACGTCCACCCCTGCTGCGGTCAGACCGCCATCGGGCCTCGCGTACCCGGTGTCGATCATGTGCTTGTTCAACCTTGCCCACACCTCCTTTCCCTGGGACGTCAGCTCGCCGCAAGCCATCACATACCGGGACACGGAGGGTTGCTTAACGCCGTTACTCCTACAGAACGTCGTGAAGTTGCGATACCGCGCTCGATCCGTAGCGGACATCATGGCCCACCCCACCGCCACCGTTTCGGTTTTTGTAAGACCCGTCCCTGGATCTCGACTCAAGGCGTCGCAGCGATCGCTCTGCGTGAGCAAATCTTGCCCCATGCGCGGCAACTCTACTCCGACGGTGACGTAGTGCAACACCGTCATGTACTCCACACCCAATGCCTCGCAGAATTGGGGGAGTGTCATACGGCGATCGGCGCTCCAATGCCATTGAAGACCAGCACGCTGCGGCGATGAGAGCGTGTCAAACCAGGGTGGCACTTTCCCCTCAGTTGTCGCGCGCGACATCGCATCCTCCACCACGGCCTGCGCGGCAGTCTTGATCGATCCGGAGGTCCTCAGGTCCAGCGGCGCCTCGCCCGCGTATGGGCCGACCTGTACGAGGGACTGACGCGGCCGGATCTCCCCGCCCGTTGAAGTGCCCGCACTCGCCCAGGCGGCGGGGGCTGCCCTCAGTGAATACGGCACGTTGCTCGCGCCGACGAAGTGCTGGCCGGCCGGCGTGGTTCCGGCCGGCGGCGCGGGCACGGCCGGAATTGACCCCGTGACAAAAAACATCGGATTCTGACCGTGGACGTTGATATGGAACATCTGCGCTCCTTTTGCTGGCGGTAGTCCACTAGATCATCCGCATTCCTGCGAGAGCAATAGGAATTGGCTTGGATGCCGAATGACGTTTCCGATGGCGCGCTACCGGTTCGCTGCACAACCTCCAACGTCTATGCCGCCACCGACAGTCGGGCGAAC
>NZ_JAVGJT010000079.1:0-1023 GCF_040948865.1 Pseudoxanthomonas sp. UTMC 1351
ACGTACTACCAATGGAAGTCAAAGTACGGTGGCATGGAGGCGTCGGACCTGCGGCGGGTGAAGGAGCTGGAAGCCGAAAACGCCAAGCTCAAGCGCATGTATGCCGAGATGGCGCTGGACGTGGCCGCGATGAAGGATCTGATCGCAAAAAAACTGTAGGGCCGGCCCAGAAGCGCGAGGCGGCGCGGTATCTGATGCAGGTACACGCGCGGCCGCTGCGTCGGTCCTGCGATTGTGTCGGCTTGTCCCGCGCGGCTTTTTATCGCCCGCCGCTGGATTGGACCGTGCGTGATGCCGAAGTGATCGCGGCGCTGGCGGCGCTGGTTGAAGACCGGCCCAGTCGCGGCTTCTGGAAGTGCCGCAAACGGCTTCGCCGGTTGCGGCCGGAGTGGAACCACAAGCGGATTTACCGGGTGTACAAGGCGATGCGATTGAATCTGCGACGAGCCGCGAAGCGGCGTCTGCCCAAGCGTGAACGGGTACCCCTTTACGTACCGCGCTTGCCGGACACGGTCTGGTCCGGCGACTTCATGTCCGATGCGCTGGCCTGCGGCCGCCGCTTTCGCACTTTCAATGTCGTGGATGACTTCAACCGCGAGGCGCTGCACATCGAGGTGGACACCTCGATCACCTCCGCACGACTGGTGCGCATCTTCGAGCAACTGCAGCGCGACCACGGCTTGCCGCAGGTGCTGCGTACGGATAACGGGCCGGAGTTCCTGGGCGAAGTTTTCGTGCAGTGGGCCAAGGCCAACGGCATGGCGATCCAGTACATCCAGCCAGGCAAGCCCAACCAGAACGCCTACATCGAACGCTTCAACCGAACGTTCCGCGAGGAGGTTCTCGACCAGCACCTGTTCGCCCGCATCGAGGATGTCCGCGAGGCGGCCTGGTGGTGGATGATTGAGTACAACGAGCAACGCCCCCACGACTCATTGGGCGATCTAACGCCCAGCGAGTACCGTCAACGAGTCGCCGGAAGTTCTACTTTTGAAGTGTCTACTTGACGGGGAAGCTTACGAA
>NZ_JAVGJT010000080.1:0-983 GCF_040948865.1 Pseudoxanthomonas sp. UTMC 1351
CATGGGATCAGCGAGCCGACCTATTACGTCTGGAAGTCGAAGTACGCCAACATGGAGGTATCGCAACTGCGGCACCTTCGGGACGTGGAAGCCGAGCTGTCGCGATTGAAGCGGATGTATGCGGACCTGGCGTTGGAACATCACGCGCTGAAGGATGTTCTCTCGCGAAAGCTCTAGGCCAGGCTCGGCGGTTGGAACTGAGTCTGGCGATACAAGCCGATCACGGCCTGAGTGCGCGCCGTGCCGATCAGGTGTTGGGTTTATCGCGTTCGGCGCGGTACTACCGTCCCCGTGTCCGTGACGACAGTCCGTTGATCGCTGCCATCGAGGCCCATCTGCAAGACAATCCGGGTCATGGGTTTGGGTTGTTGTTCGACAGCGTCCTGCGTTTGCAGGGCTGGGGCAAGACCCGGGCCTGGCGGGTGTACGCGGCCTTGAAACTCAATCTTCCTCGCCGTGGCAAACGTCGGCTACCGGCTCGCATCCGCGAGCCGTTGGAGATCCCGCTGGCCGCCAATCACACCTGGTCAGCTGATTTCATGGCCGACGCGCTGTGGTCGGGCCGCCGCTTTCGCACCTTCAACGTCAATGATGACTTCAACCGGGAATCGATGAAGATCGAAATCGACAGCAGTCTGCCTTCAGCACGGGTGATCCGCGCACTCGACGAGTTAGTGGAGCTGCGTGGCGCTCCGAAGCGGCTACGGCTGGACAATGGCCCGGAGTTCATCAGCCTGGCGCTGAAGCAATGGGCCCAGCAACACGGCGTCACCTTGATCCATATCCAGCCAGGAAAACCCACCCAGAACGCCTACATCGAACGCTTCAATCGAACTTTCCGCACCGAAGTGCTCGACCGCTACGTGTTCACTAGTCTGGACGAGGTTCGCCGCATGGCCGAGGACTGGCGGCATCGCTACAACCACCATCGCCCGCACCGTTCACTGGGCGGCCTATCACCCATTCCCTACGCAATGGCACAA
>NZ_JAVGJT010000081.1:0-976 GCF_040948865.1 Pseudoxanthomonas sp. UTMC 1351
ACAGTCGCAGCGGTTGGATCGGCGGACTACGAGCCAAGGTTTCCGCCGGTACCGCGATAGCGGTTGCGCATCCGGCATCGCGCCAGTGAGACGCCTGGCGGGAAAATTCGTACGAAATTCCAGCGCATTCCAACTTGATCTGGCGTCGACCCAGATGATGTAGTCGCGAGCGACTCCAAGACAGAAGGGTTCATATGTATCATTTCAACGTGGCCGGTCACGGCGCCGTATACATTGGCATCGGCTCGATGCAGGCAATGCCCGCGCAACCTTCAGGAAGCATGACAGCGGTCCAGCACTTTGTCGGCGCGAGCAACACGCCGCATTCGGTTGGGGCGGTGCCCGTCTGGTCGCATGCGGGCGCTTCGCCGAATGGGCAGATCCTGCCGCGTCAGTCCCTCGTACAGTCGCCCCCATACTCGGGTGAGTTACCGCTCGACCTGAGTGCCCGCGGTAACGGGCGAAGCGGAGCGTTCTCCGCGCTTGCCGCAACCATGCCCGCACAGGCCGGCGCTTCGTCGATTAAGGCGGAAATGCTGGCAAAGATGGAAACAGCAATGTTGCGCGCGGCCGCTGAGGGAAAAGTGCCGGTACATTTCAACGAGCTTAGTAGCCCCCAACAATTTGCCCTTCAGTGGCATTGGCTGGAGGATGGAGAGCGCGTTGCGTCGCTAGAAGCGATCTGTTCGGACGGCGAGCCGTACTTTAACTCGATTCGAAACTATGTCGTCCCAGGAGGAAAGCTGACGCCGATGGGCGAAAACCTATTGAGACCAAGCGCACACCGGGACGCCCGCCGGCGCGATCCTGTAACCGGCTACACGCTCAGAGAAATGGTCGCGATGGAATGGCACAAGATGTCCGCGAACGATCGAGCACACTACACTTCCATGAAGCAGTTCTGCGAGTCTCGCGGCACGACTGCCAACTCTGTGGCGGCATTTGTGAGTACTGTGGGCGAGTTGTCGGAGATGGG
>NZ_JAVGJT010000082.1:0-953 GCF_040948865.1 Pseudoxanthomonas sp. UTMC 1351
TACACTTCCATGAAGCAGTTCTGCGAGTCTCGCGGCACGACTGCCAACTCTGTGGCGGCATTTGTGAGTACTGTGGGCGAGTTGTCGGAGATGGGAGGGCGCTTGCTCAATCGAGCCGAAGCACACATGCGGGAGAAGGGGTACTTGGGCCCAGACGGATTGCTGACCCCAAAAGGAGTCGACCTGCATTCGAGTCTGCGAGCAGATAGTAGCCACTGACAACTGATCTGTTCGCCAACTATCTGAAGCGGAAGGCCCCGGCAGCTCGCGCGGGGCCTTTTCGTTTTCACTTGTGGAGACTAGCGAACGGGCTAGGGCATTGAGGGGTCGAACGCGGCCATCGAAAAAGTGATTGTCGGGCCCACGTGACGCGGATCGTTCGTCAACTGTGACAGCTGTTCAAGCGCGTGCGCAGACAGCGGATTGCCTTCCAGATGTAGCGCGCCGCCGGGATTGCGGTGCTGCACATTGCTCGGCAACGCCGTCAGCAAATTATGGCGCAGGTTGTATTCCCAGAAAAGTCCGGGCCTGCGCGTGGGTATCTCATCCATCCGTGCGATCTGGTTTCCCTCAAAATCCAAAACGCCCAAATTGGCTGGCCACCTCGGCGGCACCGACGTCAACTGGCAGTGGGTCGCCCGAAGGGTTCTCAGGTTGGCGGGAAGCGCAGGCAGCGCGGTTAGTGGGCAGCCACTCACGTCAACGCTTACAAGCGAATTTGGCAGCGCGGGCAGGCTACCCAGCGGGTTGTTTTGGCACTGGAGCGTTTGCAGGCGAGCCGGCAACACCGGCAACTGGGTTAGCACGTTATCTCCACAGTCGAGCCAGGCCAGGTCGGCCGGAAGTGGCGGCAGGTCACGAAGCTGCAGTCGCGACAAATCCAAATAACCCGGCAGCCCGATGTTGCGCATCCGCTCGGCGGCCTCGACGCGACGTTCGCCGGGCTCGGCACG
>NZ_JAVGJT010000083.1:0-772 GCF_040948865.1 Pseudoxanthomonas sp. UTMC 1351
TGGGAGTTCCTACGCAAAAGTGGACACCGGTGGGTTAGATGCATTGGCGTTCGTATTCGGCCGGCGAGCGGTATCCCAGCGCCGAGTGTAGGCGCTGGTGGTTGTAGAAGTCGACATAGTCCCGAACGGCCAGACGGAGGGTGCGGTCGTCGTCGAAGTGGTGGCGGTGGTACATGTCCGACTTCATCGACTTGTTCCAGGACTCCATATGCGCGTTGTCGTTCATGCATCGTGGCCGGTTGGCGGACTGGAGGAAGCCGGCGGCGTGCAGTCGTTGCTTGAAGTCGCCAGCGATGAACTCGATTCCGCGATCGCTGTGGAACAGCGTGCCCGGCGCCGGTCTGCGGGTGCGCAACGCAGCCGCTAACGCGCGCCGCGTCAGCGCGGTCGTCCGATCGGCGCCCAACGACCAGCCGAGCAGTCGGCGCGAATAGCGGTCCATGACCGTGGCCAGGTAGCGCCACTGCCGCCCGACTTTCAGATAGGTCACGTCCGCCACCCATATCTGGTCTGGGCGTGTGGGCGTCACGGTGTGGGCATGGCTCTCGACGCTGGCCAGGAACCGGGCCAGCCCCGGTCGCCGGCGGTACAGCCGCACCGAGCAGGCATGCACGCCTTGCTGGCGCATCAAACGCTCGACCCGTCGCCGCCCGACCGGTTCGCCTTGCCGCAGCAGCGCGGCGTGCACGCGTGGGCTACCGTAGGTCTGACGGCTTTGCGCATGCACGTCGCGGATACGCTCCAGCAACGCCGCATCCTCGATTGCGCGGGG
>NZ_JAVGJT010000084.1:0-668 GCF_040948865.1 Pseudoxanthomonas sp. UTMC 1351
CGACTCACCTCAAGGCCGAATATACGACTGCAACCGCACCGCTTCACAGCATCAGATCAAACCAGCGAATCCTGATTGACGGAGGAGTCCATATACGAATTGTTAGGCGGCGCACCACGAAGCCACAAGTAGAGCTGCCTGATTGACGATGCAACACCGACAACGATTAATACGAAGACTAGCAACCACACCCAAAGATGGTGAAACAAGGTGTAGCCGGGCATATGCACCACGAGCATGGTAGAGAATAACGACCAAGGCCCAAGAAGCAGCAGCCCGATTAAGCACCTGAGCCAAAGAGCCTTGGGGCGACTTGCAACAATTGCCAAGCAGGCTACGAGGGCCTCCACAAGCATGACGCCACATACAAATGCGACGCTGCCTGGGTCGTAGGTCCAGTTGGCACGATCCTCCGGCCTGCGGAAGAAATAGTAATCGGGATTGAGGCTGATATGCACTGCGTAAGCCACCGAGGTAACTGTGGCCAGTGCAAATAGCAGAACAACAACTCTACGAGTGCTACGTTGCATCAAGGCCGCCTAACGCCTGAATTAAGCCGAACCGCGAAGCGGTTGGGAGTTCCTACGCAAAAGTGGACACCGGTGGGTTAGATGCATTGGCGTTCGTATTCGGCCGGCGAGCGGTATCCCAGCGCCGAGTGTAGGCGC
>NZ_JAVGJT010000085.1:0-591 GCF_040948865.1 Pseudoxanthomonas sp. UTMC 1351
CGACTCACCTCAAGGCCGAATATACGACTGCAACCGCACCGCTTCACAGCATCAGATCAAACCAGCGAATCCTGATTGACGGAGGAGTCCATATATGAATTGTTAGGTGTGTGGCCGATGAACTCGCGGGCAAACACCTGCTCACTACGCCGGACCGGGGAATCTTGCGGCAGCGCCAGAATACCCTGGGCCCACTGGATGAACTCCGGCAAGACTATCGACTCCATGAATTCTCTCGCCGGCCGCGCCTGCGAGGCGGGCACAGAGCCTGCGCGGACGCAGAAGCGGTCATGCTGCACGTTTGGCCGAGGTGGCCAAAAGAATGCATCGAAGAAGATCTTTGAGTTCAGATGCTGCAGGGAGGTCTCAACAGAAATTCCGGCAGTAGTCAGCGCCTCCAAAAGGGCGCTGGACCTGAGAATGAAGCTGGTGCCTTTAGGAATCTTGTCCTTCTCGATGATCATCCAAACACACCTAACGCCTGAATTAAGCCGAGCCGCGAAGCGGGTGGGAGTTCCTACGCAAAAGTGGACACCGGTGGGTTAGATGCATTGGCGTTCGTATTCGGCCGGCGAGCGGTATCCCAGCGCC